>NZ_JBWPWW010000003.1:0-254268 GCF_056590795.1 Prevotella sp. C0026C3
AAGAAACAAGCAATATCCGCTGTATTTCAGTCAGATATGAGTTTTATGCCATTTTCTGCTTTCTACTCCCATACTTCATTATAGAAGGCGGCAAGCTCCGGCACTTTGATGAAGTAGCGGAAACGCTCCTTCTGGACCACATTGTTCGTCACGTTAAATTCAAAATCCGTCGTCTTCTTGGCAAATATCGCCGCCCAAGCGTCGAAACACCTTATGTCCTGCCGTTCCAGCTCCTTCGGGCGCAGGTACTTGAACAGCAGGTACAATTCAGTCAGTGAGTTGCTGATAGTCGTGCCGGAGAGGAAGGTCGCACCCAAGTCTTTTCCTGTGCGCTCCTGTATGGTGCGTATGGCAAAGAGCATGTTAAGTGCCTTCTGGCTTCCCTCGCTGTTTCCCAATCCCGCCACACGGTCGTGGCGCGTGTTGAAAGTCAGATTCTTGAACTGGTGGCTCTCATCTATGAAGATGTGGTCGATGCCCATCTGCTTGAAATCCACCACGTCGTCCGTGCGTGACTTTATGGCGTGTTCCACCTTCTCCAGCTTCGCTTCAAGGTTGTGCTTGCGCTTCTCCAATCCTTTCAGCATCGCCCGCGACACGTTCTTTCCCTGCTGCCGTAGCACTTCGAGGTTTTCCTCCACCGTGTCAAGCTCTGCTTGCAGGATGCGCTGCTGCAATTCCGGCGACTGCGGTATCTTGCCGAACTGGTCGTGCGACATGATGACGCAATCGTAGTCGTTGTTCTTTATATTATTGAAGAAGCGCACACGGTTGGCGGTCGAAAAGTCCTTCTCCGAAGCGTACAGAATACGTGCGTTGGGATATGCCGCCTGATAGGTGGCTGCAATCTCCGCAACGTTGGCTTTCAGCCCGATAATCATCGGCTTGTGTGCCAAATTCAGACGCTTCATCTCATGCGCGGCGATGCACATTATCAGCGTCTTACCGGTTCCCACCTCGTGGTTGCAAATTCCGCCGCCGTTCTGTTTCAACATCCAGACGCAATCCATCTGTGAGGGATAGACGCTCTTGATACCCCGGCTTGCCAGCCCTTTCAGGTTGAGGTCGGGAAAGGTCTGATGGGAGCCGTCGTAGCGCGGGCGCACGAAACAGTTGAACTTGCGGTTATACATCGTCACAAGCCGCTCCTTGAACTGCGGCGACTGCTCTTCGAGCCATTCGGAGAAGCCGTTTCGTATCTCGTCAATCTTGGCGTTGGCGAGTTGTATTCCCTCGCTGTCGCGCATCTTGATGTCGTTGCCATGCTCGTCCTTGCCGATGGACTTCATCATGTCAGGGCAGGTGTTGTGCAGGGCGTGTTTTAGGAGGTGCATACCGTCATAGTTCCGGTAATACCCCTTCACCAGAAACTCGTCCGTGATTTTCATGGTGCGGTAGCCGCACACCACCGAAAACTCGTCCATGCTTGCGGAATAGGCGATTTTCACCTCCGTGTCGAACAGCCGGCTCATGTAGGCGGCATAGACACCCGTCGGAATCCAGCGTTCCCCGAAATTGAAGTCCAGATCCTCGAAGGCGATGCGCTGCGGCTCGGCATCTTTCAGAGCCTCCAACGCCTGCTTCACCTCCGGCATACGCTCATTTTCGGGATTGTCACCCATCCATGCCTCTATGCGTTCCGCTTTCTCTATGACATTTCCGGCGATGAAACGGTCTTTGATTTCGTAACCGGTCACGAGCGGATTGTAGTAGATGCGCCCTTGCAGGGCAGTGAGCAAATCCTCCGCCGTGCTGTCGGTTATCTCCCGCATATAGTCGAGATTGACCGTACCATATTTGTTGAGCGACGCAGACAGGGCTTCTTCGGGAGAGCCTACGTTGGCATGGCTCTCCACCGCGAAGGAAACAGGATGCTCGAAGATGTCCGCCTTGACGAACTTTCCGTTTTCCATCCGTTCCAGCGAAAGGATGTCGCGCCCGCCCGCATCCATCATCACTAACTTCACGTTCTGCTTGGCGTTGAGGTTGCCGTAGCGCATGACAAACTCATCGTAACAGGTATTCAGATGCTCTCGCCACGGAACATTTGCCTCGCGCCGGAGCGATTCATAACGGTACAGACGCTCGTAGGCGTCACGCAGCGACACATACAACAACGCCTTTTCCTTCTGGTATCCTTTCAGGTCGAGCGGCTGGAATGTCGCCCCGTATGGCGTGATGTCTTTCAGGTAGCCGATGTTATGACGCCCCCGGTCAGCCACCAGCGACCCTTCGCGCAGGTGCATCTCCGGCGTGCGGTGGTAGGCACGCGGAGAAAGGTCCACGACTTCCTCCTTCGGCTTTTCCGCTTCGATGTCGGGGAAAAGGAAAGTCCCCACCGCTTCCGATGGGGTATCTGTAACGGCAGGTGCGGCGACTGCCTCCGGCTGTGTTTCCTCCTGTCGTGGCTGCTCACGGGAAGTTTCCGGCACGGCTTTCACTTCCGTCTTTTCCGCCACTTGTTTCTCGTTATGCTGCCTTGCCAGTTCCCGAAGTTCTTTCCTACGCTCCGGCGTCAAACCCATCATCATTTCATAGAAACCGTTGATGGGAGGATTGGTATCCCAGTCCAGTGTGGCATAGATGTCGTCCGGGTCGGCAGGCTTGGCGGTGTTCTCCGCTTTCACCTCCTTATTCTCCATTGCGGGTTTTGCAGTTGGAGCTGTCGGTGTAACCGTGACTTTCGGTTTGGGCGGAGTGGACTTTGCCGTAACTGCCTTTTTCACCGTCTTTTTCTTTTTGGAGGTTTTCGGTTGGCTGACCTCTTCCGTCATCCCCCAGAGGTCAAGCAGGGTGAGCTGCACGCCTGCGGAATATTGCGGGCGCGGTTCTATCTCCGGCTTTTCATCTGCGGGTTGCGGCTTTTCTGTCGGAGTTTCCACCGTCTGCGCCGAGGATACTGTTTCCAATTTTATGGCAGGACGCTCTACTTTATTTTGAACGGCAACTTTTTCTTCCGTTCCTGCCTGCCGGATTGAACCCGAATACAAGCGCATGGCAAGCCTGTAATGGAAATCCTCGTCGAGCATACGGCGCAAATCCCCGGCGATGCCTGCTGCCTTGCCCTCGTGCAGATAAACCATAGCGGGCTTCCCGTAGGGGTCTGTGTCAAGTTTCGCCATCGTATGCACGATGCGTTCCGGGTGGTGGATGAAATAGGCGTTGTCGGTCAGGGCGGTTTTCGTGTCCGTCTGTATCACGGTCATCAGCCGCTCGTCCTGCGACATTTCCTTCTTGCTGAGGTTCTTTTGCAGGACAATCAGGTCACTGCCCACCTCCGTGCCCGCGTTGTCCGTGAACAGGTTGTTGGGCAGGCGTATCGCGGATACCAGATTGGCCTGACTGAACAGCTCGTTACGCACGGAGGTCTTGGTGCTATTCAATACCCCTTGCGAGGTGATGAACGCCACGATACCGCCGTCACGCACGGCATCCAGTCCTTTGAGAAAGAAATAGTTGTGGATGGTTTTCTGGGCGGAGCGTCTGCCGAAAGAGTCGCTCCGCTGAAACTCCGCGTCGAACACGGCAATGTCACCGAACGGAATGTTGGACACCGCCAAGTCGAAATAATTGTTGAACGGTCTTTCGATTTTCTCAAAACCGCAGGTGCGCATTTTCTGGTCGGGATAGAGATGCCTCAAGATTGTACCCGTGAGCAGATCCTTCTCGAAAGCCATCACATCCGCATTGGGGCTGTGCCGCAGCATGGAATCCACGAACACGCCGACACCTGCCGACGGTTCGAGCATACGGGCGGGGCGGACGCTGTAATCTGCCAGCACGTCCGCGATGGTGTCGGTTATCTCTTTGGGGGTGTAGAAAGCGGTCAGCACGGACGCTTTCAGCGAATCCACAAACCGCTTGTACTCTGTTTCGTCCTTGCTGTTCTCACGGATAAGCCTGTGCAGCTCCACCGTCGGGGCGAACAGTTCGAGGTCGGATTTCGCCCACCGGACGGCATCCGTCAGTTCCTTTGCAGGGTTGAGGATACATTTCAGACCGCCGAAACCGCAGTACCTTTGAAGTATGGCACGCTCTTCGGTTGTCGCTGTCCTATTTTCCCTGTCAAGGATGAATGCCGTCCGTATCGCCTCGATGTTGTCCCGCAGTTTCTGTTTGCGGTTAAACGCCATATTCGTCTAAGTAAAGGACGGTTGCTCCCGTCAGCTCCGTGTAGAGCAGGTCGTAATCGGAAGACAGGGCGAAATTGTCATCCGAGAGGTCATAGACGGAGAACACGTTGCCGACAAGCGGCAGCAGTTTCAGGACAAAGGCTTCACGCTTCTCTTCCGGCACTTCATCGGCAAACTCGTTTTCCACGACTTCGCGGAGGATGGCGTAACGGGAATAATGCAGCCCGCGCAGCAGCGTGTCCATCGCCAGTTCCTGCGCACCATCGGCGGGATAGCCTTCAAGCCGTGCCCTCTCATACGTTTCGGCGGCACGGTCGGCCCGTTCCCGTATGAAAGCGGTGTCGTCAGCCTGTTCAAACTTGTTCGTGCGGAGATAGTCCAGCAGGTACAGACCGTAATAGGAAAAGTCGGTCTGACCCTCGTTTTTCTTCTTGTTGTTCATTACTTTGGATTTAGCGGATTGATAATTAACGGGATAATCGGTTGGAAAAAGGAAGAAAAAGGCACTCGGTATCCCTCCGAGTGCCACCACTAAATCCAAAGTATGAGTGTAATCCGGTATCGAAGAACAATTCATTACTCTGAACAAGTGGCAAAGTTAATACTATTTCTTCCGTCCTGAAAATTTCTTGTCCTTTTTAGCCTCCGGGAACACAAAAGTCGTGTTATATTCCCCGTCAAAGGCGACAACAGCATCGAAACTCTTGCCCTGTTTGCTCTTGAACCCTTTGAGCAGCTTGGTATGCCCTTCGGTGAGCAGGTCTTTGATTTCATCGTCGGACAGGGTGCGTCCCGCTTTCAGCCGGAACACGGGCAGTCCGCACTCCGTGTTGTCGCAGCGTACCACCTTGCCGTAGAACCGCATCCTGCCCGTGCCACACTTGGGACACGCGCAGCCGGAGTCACGGCTGCCGAAGAGCTTGTCGCACGAGATCAGTTCGGAGGTTATCTCACGTGTGTACGCCTCTATCTCCTTGCGGAAGGTGTCGTCGGACAGTTCCCCGCGCTCGATACGCGCCAGCTCCTTTTCCCATTCGCCCGTCATGGCAACATCGGCGATGCGCATCGTCTTGACGACGGAATTGAGGGCAAGTCCTTTTTCGGTGGGAACAAGCGACTTCTTGCAGCGTTCCATGTAACCGCGCTTGAAAAGCGTTTCGATGATGGAGGCGCGTGTGGCGGGAGTACCGATGCCACAGTCCTTCATCGCCTGCCGCAGTGCGTCGTCCTCAATTTCCTTGCCCGCCGTTTCCATTGCCGAGAGCAGGGTGGCTTCGGTATGCAGCGGCTTGGGTTTGGTCTTTCCTTCGGTAATGGACGAGCCTTTCGGTGTCAGCGTGTCGCCTTCCTGCCAGCCGGGGATGGTAATTTCCTCTTTTTCCTCGCCATAGACGGCACGCCATCCGGTTTGCTTCACGACGCTGCCTTTTACGGTAAACTCCACTCCGGCACATTCCGCCGTGACAGTGGTCACATCCTTGACGCATTTCTCAGAGAATGCCTCGACCATGCGCCCGGCAATCATCTGATAGATGGTATTGTCCTCTTTGGAGAGGAAGAGCGGTTTCTCACCCGTGACGAGCAGGGCATGGTGGTCTGTCACCTTGCCGTCGTCCACGCTGCGGCGTGTCGGGGCGGCTTTTGCCCGCACCTTGTCTTTCCATTCGGGCTGTGTGCCGATGAAAGCGAGCAGTTTGGGAATTTCGGCAAACACGTCTTCGGGGATGTAGCGGCTTCCCGTTCTCGGATAGGTTATCAACTTCTTTTCGTAGAGTTTCTGCGCGATTTCAAGCGTCTGTTCCGCCGTGAAGCCGTGCTTGGCGTTGGCTTCTTTCTGGAGCGTGGTCAGGTCGTAGAGCAAGGGAGTTTCCTCCGTCTTCTCCTTGCGCTCGGCTTTCGTGACAGTGGCGCAACCTGCCGCCTTTACCTTATTATATAGTTCCATCGCCGGTTCTTTCTCTTTCCATTTCTCGGAGGATGAGAATTTCACGACTTCGCCGTCGCAACCGTCCGTTGCGATATGGAGCTGCCAGAATGCTTCGGACGTAAAGCGGCGGTTCTCCCAGTAGCGTTCACATACCATAGCCAACGTTGGTGTCTGCACCCGCCCCACGGAATACGTGCCGTGTCCGGCGGCGATGGATAACGCCTGTGTGCCGTTGATGCCCACGAGCCAGTCGGATTCGCTCCGCGCTTTGGCGGCGAGGTAGAGGTTGTCGTATTTGCTGCCGTCTTCGAGTTTCCGCAGTCCCTCGCGGATAGCTTTGTCGGTGAGAGAGCTGATCCACAGGCGCACGAAAGGAGTGGTGCAACCCGTATAGTGGTAGAGGTAGCGGAAGATAAGCTCTCCCTCGCGTCCGGCATCGGTCGCCACGATGATATGTTCGCTTGTGTCGAACAGTCTTTTGATGACTTTTATCTGCGACACCACGCCGCTGTCGGGCTTGTAACCTTTCTCCGTCCTGACCTGACGGGGGACGAGCGTGAATGTGTCGGGAATAATCGGGAGGTTGTCACGGACAAATCCGCGCACGCCGTAGCCGTCGGGCATGGCAAGCTGAACGAGGTGTCCGAATGCCCATGTCACGGCATAACCGCCTCCCTCGAAATATCCTTCCTCTCTCTTTGTCGCGCCCACGATGCGGGCGATTTCACGTGCCACGGAGGGCTTTTCTGCAATGATTGTCTTCATGTCTTCTTCTTTTTTGTTGATACTTTGGATTTTATTTTGGATTCAGTGGCGGACACGGGATTACATTTTCATGCCCTTGCCCGTTTTCTTCTGCGGCTTCTCCTGCTGCTGTTGCTGGCGGGCGTCCTTCGGGTTGGTCTGACCTTTCTGCAACGGCTCTCTCAGATTCTTTGTAGCCTCGTTGGTCTTGCCATCGTTGTTCACCGCCACCTGCGTGCGGCTCTCGTTGGACGGAGCAACCTGCTGTGCATTGTCAGGGTTCGTGTCGTAGCGGTACGGGCGTCCCTTCTCCGGGTTGAACTTGATATACATCGTGGCATGGAAGCCCTGCTTGTCGGTCACGTTCTCCAGCTTCACGGCTTTACCCGCCACATAGTCGGCTTTCTGCTGGTCGGTGAAGCTCACGCCGCTCCATTTGCTGATGGGGCGGATGCTGCCGTCCTCGTTCGTCCACGTGTTGCGGCGTTGCTCCTTCTTGGTCTGTGCGGCATTTTCCCCGCCCTGCGCCTGACTTTTCGATGTGTCGCCTTTGGTTTCCTGTGTCTGTGCGGTACGGGGCGACTTGCCGGTTCCCGGCACGAACTCCACGCCGCGCTGCTCCACGTTCACTTGCAGGGTGGTGACGAACTTTCTGCCGTCGTTGCGCTCGATGAGCTTGTCGCGTACGGGCAGTCCGGCGCGGAGCATGTCCCGCTCCTGCGTGGTGATTTCCGTCTTGCCGATGCGCTCCGGGATGCGCACCCTGCTTGCCGGAATGTCCGTGATTTCATTCGTCTTGCGGTCGATGCTGATGTAGGAGGGGATGATCTCGCCCGTTTCCCTGTCCACAATGTCCACGACCCTACCGAGATTGCCCGTTTCGCGGAGGTTCTTCCGGTCATTGTCGGAGAATTTGTGTTCCTTGTACTCATCCAGCTTCTGCTCCTTGCGGATGAAGTGCGGCACGAGGCTGATGTTTCCCTCACCGTCCTTCTTGAAGGAGAGGCGGGCGTCCAGCTCGAATGATTCGCCGCCGAAGGTCGGTTTGACCTTTACCAAGTCGGACTTGCCATAGTTGAGCATCTTCGTAAGGTCGCCGGACTTTTCAAGGTTGTCCCGCTTTACGCCCCATCTGTCCTCCAGCTCCTGCCAGTTGATTTTACTCTCGTCGATGGGCTGGTAGCCACGTTTGCCCTGCATCTGTTCGGATTTGTCCTGTTGCTGTTCTTTCCGTTGTTCCATGTTCTCCTGTTTTTGAGGTTCTTGTTTCTCTGTCTGTTGTGCTGCCATCTCTTCCTGCACCTTCTTCTCATAGTCGGAGGTGTCCACCTTGTGAGGGGCGAGCAGCTCCTTGTTCGCTTCGGGGTCTTTCAGCAGTTGCTTCATCACCTCTAAGAGATTTTCAGCTTGGTCTGCCGCAATGCGGTAGAAACCGAAGCGGCTGGGTTCCTTGCACTGCCGGAAGAAGTTCTTGAAGAAGTTGTCCAGCACGTCGCCATGTCGGTCGAATTGCAGGAAACTCTGCGCGTTCTCCGCTTTTGCGGGGGTGCGCTTGGGTGTGCCGTCCGCGTTCAGCCCGGCTACCACGCTGATCTCGCCTGTCTTCTCGTCACGGACTACCAGCACGTCCTTTTCGTCTTTTTTCTTTGCCATCTGAAAAATGTTTTAATGGGTTATTTATGAAAGAAATTATGGATACGAGCCTTGTAGAAGGCTATATCTTCCTTTTTGAAGTCCTTGATATGGTTGGAAAGGAATGTCAGCACGTCCTCCTCGCTGTAATAGGTCTTCTTGCCCAGCGTCTTGTAGGGCAATGCGCCTACGCTGCGGTAGCGTTGGAGGGTGCGTTTGCTTATCTGGAGCAACATGCACAAATCCTGATTGTCGAAAAGGCGGATGCTTTCCGTGATAGTGGGCTGTTTCCCCTCAGCCTTCATCGCCAGCAGCAGTTCGTCCTGACGGTCGAGCCGTTCCATCAGCTTCTGCATCCAGCCCTCGAAGTTGTTTCGTGTGAGCAGTTCCATGACCTATGTCCTCCTTCCTTTTGGTTTGCCGCCCGTGCGCAGCGTGTGGTTGTGGAACAGGGTGTCTATTGTCCCTTCCTCGTTCCTTACTGTGTTGTCCTCCAATAGCCGCAGTATCTCGGAAAGGCGGTAGCGGCAGCTTCCGCGTACCACCACATACTCGATACGGTGGTCGGTGCGCATACGCTGCATGGTGCGCTTGCTCACGTTGAGCATCTTCGCCGCCTGTGCCGTGTCAAGCAGCTTGTCTTCGGTTTCCCGCTTCCGTTTCTTCTCGTCCCTTGCCTCGCGGATGTACCCTGCGATGTTCGCAATCTGCGCCATCATCTCCTTGTAGGCGGAACTTTCCATTGTTATCACTTTCATGTTCAGTCCTTTCTTTTTGTTTCTGCGACAAAATTCGGCAATAAACAAAAGGGGCTTTAACAACTCACTACGTGACTCACGTAAGATTTTTGCGGAAGATGGCTCCGTAACCCGGTCAAACGGCGCAACAGGCAGCCTTTCAGCGGAAAACGATACGTCTTGTATGCCGTTTCGTTACCTTTGCGGCAAACTCTAAATGACATGAATATGGAAATAGTATCTATCGAGAAAAAGACTTTCGAGATGATGGTGGCGGCATTCGGCGCACTCTCGGAGAAGGTCGCCGCCCTGAGGCGCAAAAGCGACACGGGGCGCATGGAAAGATGGCTCACGGGCGAGGAGGTCTGCGGGCAGTTGAGAATAAGCCCGCGCACGTTGCAGACGCTGCGTGACAGGCGGCTTATCGGCTACTCGCAGATAAACCGCAGGTTCTATTACAAGCCAGAGGAGGTGAAGCGGCTGATACCGCTTGTCGGCACGCTCTATCCGCACGGCAGATGATTTGATTTATTCACCCACTGAATCCGAAGTTATGATGAACGAGAACAACGATGTTTTTACGATGGAAGACGAGCCGATAGCCTCTGTGGTGCAGGATATGCGCAAAGGCTCGAAATGGCTGTCCGCATTTCTGGAAAGCTACCGTCCTCCGCTGGACGGGGAACGTTACCTGACGGACGGCGAGGTGTCGGAACTGCTCCGTGTGAGCCGGCGCACCTTGCAGGAATACCGCAACAACCGCGTGTTGCCCTTCATACTTTTGGGAGGGAAGGTGCTTTACCCGGAAACGGGGCTGCGCGGGGTACTGGAAGCGAACTACCGCAAGCCGCTGGAGTGAGGCGGTTTCATGAAAAAGTAAACGGGTGACACCTTTTGTGGTGCTACCCGTTTACTTGTCTTATGGGGTATGTGCAATCAGCAATACCCGGCTTTTCCGTTCTGTATGAACATCACGTATGTCTGCCGTTTCTCTTGTGAGAGTGCCTTTCCCACCAGCCATGTGCGGAACAGGTGGGTGTTGTAGGTATTCACCCTGAAAGCGACCGGGATGATGATTTCAAGGGCGTACACGTCCGCGTGCAGCCCGTTTTCAAGCTGCATGTAGCGGCACACCTCGTAGTCGTTCAGCACGTCCGACTTGCGGACGGCTCTGATGGCGGCGTTCACTGCCGGGACGGTCGTATGGAACAATCCGGCTATTTCGGTGGCGGTCATCCACACGTCGTTACCGGTTACGCTGACTGCCTTGTCCTCGATGATGATTGTGTCACGTTTCATGGCTTTTCTTTTTAGATGGTGCAACCTGCAAATTCCTCGACGCCGTTCAATCTTGCGGCAAGGTTCTCCATGTCCTGATTGAGCTTCTCTTTGGTTATCTTTGCGTAAATCTGCGTCGTCTTTATGCTCTTGTGTCCGAGCATGGAGCTGACCGTTTCGATGGGAACACCGTTGGAGAGGAATATCGTCGTGGCTGCCGTGTGGCGGCTCTGATGCCACGTGATATGCTTGGTGATGCCGCAACGCTTGGCGACGGCACGGATACCGGCAAGGCACGTGTTATAATGCGGAACGGGAAATATCCTGCCGTCCCCGCACAGTCCCCGGTATTTGCCGATTATGCGGTTGGCGATGTCGAGCAGGCGGATGTTGGACACCACGCCCGTTTTCTGGCGGTTGATGTTTATCCACTCGTGTTCGTCGAAGTAGGTGCGGATATTCTCTTCCGTAAGGTTGCGCATATCCGCGAACGACAGCCCCGTGAAGGCGCAGAACAGGTAGAGGTCGCGGTACAATTCCTGTTTGGCGTTTTTCAGTTTCCCCTCCATCAGCAGGCGGATCTCATCTTTGGTCAGGAAACTGCGTGTTGTTTCCTCCTTCTTGATTTCATACTCGCGGAACGGGTCGCGCGTCAGCCACTCGTTGTTGATGGCGATGAATACCATCGTCCGTAACGGGCAGACGTACAGCCACACGGTATTGGTGCAGCAGTGCTTGTCCGTGCGCAGGAACATCTCGAAGTCGGAGATGAAAGCCGGGGTAAGCTCTTTTAGGGCGATGTCCTTCACATGGTAGCGGATGTCGAGGAACTCTTGCATGTGCTTGTAAACGGTGCGGTACTTCAGCAGCGTGCCTTTGGCTTTCATGCCTGCCTCCACCTGCTTCTCGTAGTCCTCGTTGTGCTGGCGGAACACCTGCATCAGCGTGTGGTAGCGGTGTTCCAGTCCGAGAAAGGCGTTCTTCACCTTCTCCGCCGTGACGAAGTTGTCACGCTCCATGATTTCCTGATAATGCCTGTTGATGCGTACCCGCATCTTGTCAAGCATACGGTTCGTTTCGAGTGCCGCCGTGCTTCTGCCCGTGACACGTCCACCTTTGGTGTCCCACAGTTTCGGATCGACAGTCAGTTTGCAGCTGAACTGTGTCTGGCTGCCGTCCACCGTGATGCGTCCCATGACGGGAACTGTCCCGTCCTTTTTCACTACCTGACGCTTGAGGTAGTAGATTACTGAAAATGTACTCTTCATTGTCCTTAATTTTTGGGTTTCAAAATTAGTTGGTGAAGAGTCCGGTGTTGGTACGCAAAACGGGGAGGAACGGCGCAATCTTTTTCCGTAACCTGATTTTTCGCATGAGTTATGGATAACTCACTATTCCTTAGAGCCTTGTTTCGCTATTCGTACCCGTTTGTCGCATTTTCGGGCATGGTTACGAACAAGTAACGTAGCGGCGTCAGGATTTGGCTTCGGCAGGGATTGTAATGGCTTCACGGATTATCGCCACTTCAACCAAAACCCTTGTAACTCAATTCTATCACTATATCTTTCCGCATTTCACTTTTTTGTAGTAACTTTGCAGACCAATGAAACCGATAGATAGGCGCATACTTCAACTAGCCGTTCCCTCCATCATCTCTAATATCACCGCCCCATTACTGGGTATGGTCGATTTAGCGATAGTTGGTCATCTCGGCGATGTGGCTCTTATCGGTGCTATTGCGGTGGGTTCAATGATATTCAATGTGATGTATTGGCTGCTTGGTTTCTTAAGAATGGGAACCAGCGGTATGACTTCGCAGGCATTGGGAAAGCGAGACTTCCAAGAAGTAATGACGCTGTGGCTGAGTTCTATGGCTGTGGGCATGGGCTTAGGATGTCTCCTCATTCTGCTGCAATGGCCCATTAGCCAACTCTCTTTTATAGCGATTCACCCCTCAGATAATATTTGGCAGTTTGTAGAAACCTATTTCAAGATTTGTATATGGGGCGCTCCTGCCATGCTAGGACTCTATGGATTGACCGGCTGGTATATCGGAATGCAGAATACGCGAGTACCGATGCTTGTGTCGATAGTACAGAATGTGGTGAATATCGTGGCCAGTCTGATTTTAGCACTAGGCTTGGATATGAAATTGGAGGGTGTGGCGCTCGGAACGGTAATAGCCCAATGGACTGGTTTTCTGCTTTCTCTGTTGATTTGGTTCCGGTACTATGGAAAGCTTAAAGGTTATATGACCGGTGTTCATCTGACGGGCAACTTTTTTACAGTGAACCGAGATTTATTCCTACGTACTGTATTTTTGGTGTCTGTCAATCTGTTTTTTGTTTCGGCGGGAGCAAGGAGTGGCGATGTGGTATTGTCGGCTAATACGCTGTTGATGACGCTTTATACCCTGTTCTCTTATATTATGGATGGCTTTGCCTTTGCCGGTGAAGCGCTTGGCGGTAAGAGTTATGGTCGGCAAGATCGCGCTGAATTCAATGAGGTCTGTCGTCGTTTAGCTTTATGGGGTGGCGGTATGGTGGTCTTGTTCACCTTATTATATATAGCGGGTGGGCACTTATTGCTCAGCTTGTTGACCTCTGATGCTGCCGTACTGGCTGTTACTGATAGTTATATGGGGTGGGCATTGCTGATTCCTGTTGTCGGTGTCGGGGCTTTCATATTAGATGGTATCTTTGTGGGATTGACTGCAACGCGAGGTATGATAGTCTCGTCGTTTTTGTCGACGATGTTGTTTTTGGTTGTTTATTTCGCAGGAATGAATGTTTGGAGTAATCACGCTCTGTGGCTGGCGTTTATTCTTTATCTGTTGAATCGTGGTGTTGTACAATTTATTTGGTTGAAAAAAATAAATCGAGTTATATGGAAATAGTTTATCTATTAATAGGTTTGGTAATTGGAGCATTGGTGGCTTATCTGGTTCTTAAGAGCAAAGCGCGTGAAAAATATATGAAGATGCTCATGGAACAGCAGCAAGAAACCAATATGGTCAAGCTGGAACTGGAACGTACCAATACTCAACTGGAAGAAGAGCGGAAGCATAATGAAAAGGAAACCGCACTGCGACAAGAGCAGATGAATCAACAGTTGGAAACGGTAAGGGAACAATTGGTGAACGCTGCTAATAAGATTTTGGACCAGACGACAGACAAATTGAAAGGACAGAACGTGGAGTCTATGGGGCATCTGACGAAGCCTTTGATTGACAATATGGCTCAATTGGAGCAGGCTATTCATCGTACTAACCAAGAAACTGCGAAGAATACGGCTTCCTTATCACAGCAGTTGAAGTCGATGGTAGAGCATACCGACAAGATAGATGCTACCGCTACGCGACTTGCAAACGTGATGAGAGGAGCTAATAAAGTGCAAGGATCGTGGGGCGAATTGGCTCTACAAAATCTTTTGGACAGCCAAGGATTGCGTTTAGGTATTGACTATGACATTCAACAAACAATTACCGACGAGAAGGGAATGGTGATTCTGAATGAGGATAGTGGTCGGCGTATGATTCCCGATGTGATACTTCATTATCCAAATAACGAAGATGTGGTCATCGATTCCAAGATGAGTATTGATGCTTATTCGAAGTACATGAATGAGGAAAATGAGGAGTTGAAGCGGAAATATGCCGACGAAGTAGTTCGCAGTATTCGTACTCAGTTTCAGAGTCTTGTGAAGAAAGACTATAGTCGGTATATCAAGAAGCCACGAAGAGCTATTGATTTCGTAATTATGTATGTACCTTATGATGGTGCGTTGCAGCTGGCTTTGGAGACAGATCCGAAACTTTGGAGTGAAGCTTTCGACAAGCAAGTGTTCATAACTAGCCAACAGAACCTGATGGCTATATTGAAAATCATTCAGATAGCTTGGCGACAATACTCGCAAACTGAAAACCAGAAGAAGACGTTTGAGTTGGCTGAAGAGATGTTAAAGCGCGTTGGTGACTTCATCAAGAAGTTTGATAAGCTCGGCAAAGACATTGATACGCTCCACAATGATTATACGGAGGTTTACAAAAAAGCGTATACCGGTAGACAGAGTATTGTGCAAAAGGCGAATGAATTGAAAGAACTAGGGGTGAAAGAGACAGCAACTCATCCTATTCCCACAACGGTAGCTGAACTAGAAGAATAGCTAACAAGATGTCGATAATTGCATATTAATACGACATATTTTTCGTTTTCATCAAATAATTGTTTCAATTTGGTGAAATAAAAGCGTTTGTAGTTATAGATAATTTTATTTTTGTATATTTGCAAAAATGAATTATTAAATAGCGAGAAGATATGATACTAGACATTGATATGCTACAATCGTTCTACTCTTCCTATGTAGGGAGGGTTCAAAAAGCCAAGGAGAAGATTCGCCGTCCGCTTACTTATGCAGAGAAAGTATTGTTTGCTCATCTATATGATATAGCAGATTTGAAGCCTTATAAGCGTGGAGTAGACTATGTGAACTTTCGTCCTGATAGGGTAGCGATGCAAGATGCGACCGCTCAAATGGCTGTATTGCAGTTTATGAATGCCGGAAAGAGTCGTGTAGCAGTTCCTGCTAGTATTCATTGTGACCATTTGATTCGTGCGGATGTGGGTGTACAAGCCGACCTACCGCAGGCAATGAAGACCAATAAGGAGGTATATGATTTCTTGAAATCGGCTTCTCAAAAGTTTGGTATTGGTTTCTGGGGCCCCGGAGCAGGTATTATCCATCAAGTCGTTTTGGAGAATTATGCATTCCCTGGCGGCATGATGATAGGCACAGATTCGCATACTCCTAACGCTGGAGGATTGGGAATGGTGGCTGTTGGAGTCGGTGGAGCAGATGCTGTAGACGTTCTTACGGCACAACTGTGGGAACTCAAGATGCCGAAATTGATTGGTGTGAGGCTTACGGGCAAGCTTTCCGGATGGGCATCTCCTAAAGATGTCATCTTAACGATACTGGGAATATTAACGGTGAAAGGTGGTACAAACTCCATTTTGGAATACTTTGGTGAGGGATTGGACTCTATCAGTACTACCGGTAAAGCCACGATTTGCAATATGGGAGCTGAACTTGGTGCTACATGTTCTATCTTTCCATTTGATACGCAAGCCAATGATTACTTACGGAATACCGGTCGTGAGGCGGTAGCATCGCTTGCTCAACAGTGTGCCGGTGAGCTTCGGGCAGACGCAGAGGTGTATGCTTCGCCCGAAAAATTCTATGATCAACTGATAGAACTCGACCTTTCGAAGATAGAACCTCATCTGAATGGCCCATTTACACCGGATGCTGCTACGCCAATTTCTCAAATGACTGCGAAGGCATCGTCCAATGATTATCCGCTGACTGTGGAGGTTGGACTCATTGGAAGTTGCACTAATTCTAGCTATGAGGATTTATGTAGGGCTGCAAGTGTGGCTCGACAGGCTGCTGAAAAGCATATCCGGGTGAAGGCACAGTTGATTATTAATCCCGGTTCGGAGCAAATAAGATACACCGCAGAACGCGATGGTGTACTCGCAGAATTTACCAAAATAGGAGCTGTTATTATGACCAATGCGTGCGGACCATGTATTGGTCAGTGGAAAAGACATACCGATGACAACGAACGCAAGAACTCTATTGTGACCTCATTTAATCGTAATTTCCGCCGTAGAGCAGACGGAAATCCCAATACATACGCTTTTATTGGCAGTCCGGAGTTGACTATTGCCTTGGCGATAGCAGGCAGATTAGATTTTAATCCGGCTGTAGATATGTTGTTGGATGAGGATGGTCATGCCGTAAAGTTGGATGAACCAACGGGTTATGTCTTCCCTCCGAGAGGCTTTGAAGGGCAAGATAAAGGTTTTATAGCGCCTTCGGATGAGTACAATGACATCGAAGTTATCATTGATGCACAATCTAATCGCCTGCAAAAACTGGCTCCGTTTGCTGCTTGGGATGGCCAAGACTTCACAGATATGCCACTGCTTATCAAGACCCAAGGGAAGTGTACGACCGACCATATATCCATGGCTGGGCCGTGGTTGAAGTTCCGTGGACACCTGCAAAATATCTCTGATAACCTGTTAATGGGGGCTGTGAACGCCTTTAATGGGGAGAGTAATCGAGTCAAGTGCCAAGAGAACGGCGCGTATATGGAGGTCTCTTCGGCTGCGAAAGCGTATAAGGAAGTTGGTCAAGGAAGCATTATTGTAGCTGAGGATAATTACGGTGAGGGCTCTAGTAGGGAACATGCAGCCATGGAACCTCGCTTCTTGAATGTGAAAGTGGTGCTTGCTAAGAGTTTCGCTCGTATTCATGAGACCAATTTAAAGAAGCAAGGTATGTTGGCATTGACCTTTGTTGATAAGGCCGACTATGATAAAATAGGCGAAGACGACCGCATTTCTGTGATGGGACTTACCGACTTTGCGCCCAGTAAATCGCTGCGTGTAGTCGTCAAACATCCCGATGGGACGCAGGAGGAATTCCTTGCCGAACATACATATAATGCGGTTCAAGTGGCTTGGTTTAAGGCTGGGAGTGCGTTGAACTATGCAAAATTGAATGAAAACTCATAAATCTCACGACGAATATGGCAAGAGTAAGTAAGACAGGACAGACGTTGAATGTACCCGATGTGGTCACTGTCCCGTTTATAGAGGGTGACGGTGTAGGACGCGAAGTCATGCCCGTGTGCCAAAAGGTTGTTGATGCTGCCGTGAAGAAAGCCTATCACGGCGAGCTTTCTATTGAATGGCTGGAGGTTTTGGCGGGTGGAAAAGCTTTTGAGCAGACCGGCGAATGGTTGCCAAAAGCGACGATAGATGCTTTCCAAGACTACCTTATCGGCATCAAAGGACCACTGATGACGCCCATAGGTGGGGGGATTAGGTCGCTCAATGTTGCTTTGCGACAAACACTTGATTTATATGTTTGCCAACGACCGGTGCGCTATTATCAAGGAATTGTATCTCCTGTCAAGCAGCCGGAGAAGGTAGATATGTGTATATTCCGGGAGAATACGGAAGATATTTATGCCGGTATCGAGTGGGAGAGTGGCAGCGATGAGGCTCGGAAATTCTATAGATTTCTGCATGATGAGATGGGGGTAGAGAAGGTAAGATTTCCGGAAACGTCAGGATTTGGGGTGAAACCGGTGTCTCGTGAAGGCTCAGAGCGCCTTATCAGAAGTGCTATTGAATACGCTTTGGCGCATAAATTACCCTCTGTTACACTTGTACACAAAGGCAATATCATGAAGTTTACCGAGGGTGGATTTAAGAAATGGGGCTACGAACTAGCTGAACGTGAGTATGGAGATGTCCTTAAAAGCGGTGCATTGGTGGTGAAAGATTGTATCTGTGATGCTTTCCTTCAGAACGCATTATTGAAGCCTGAAGACTATAGTGTGATAGCTACGATGAACTTGAATGGCGACTATGTGAGCGACATGTTGGCTGCTCAAGTAGGGGGTATCGGCATAGCTCCGGGGGCAAATATCAACTATCACACCGGACATGCCATCTTTGAAGCCACTCATGGCATTGCTCCCGACATCGTTGGAAAGAATATCGTGAATCCATGTTCACTGATATTGTCGGCTGTGATGATGCTTGATTATTTGGGATGGAGGGAAGCTGGCGAGCTCATCAACCAAGGATTGGAATGCTTGTTCTCCCAAGGTTATGCTACGTCAGACCTAGCTAAGTTTATGCTGGAGGGCAAACCGCTTGGCACATGTGAATTCGGTGATATGCTGATAAACTCACTTTAAAACGTAAAGACAATGAAGAAAGAATATCTAATATATAAACTTAGTGACGAAGTAAAGAATTCAAGCAAGATAGACAAGGATGCTTTTGCCAAGTTTGGAGTCAAACGCGGTCTGCGTAATGAAGATGGTAGCGGTGTACTAGTGGGCTTGACGAATATCGGAAACGTTGTAGGTTATGAGCGAGATGAGGATGGTAAGCTGCAACCTACGGAGGGAAAGCTCTTCTATCGTGGCTATGAACTTGACGATTTGGTATCGCCTTTGCTTAAAGAGAAGCGTTTCGGATTTGAAGAAGTGGCCTTTCTGCTCTTGTCGGGTAAGCTACCTGATAAGGAGGAACTGGGCGCATTCAAGGAATTGCTCAACGATAATATGCCGCTAGACCATCGTACCATCGTGCATATCATTGATTTAGAAGGCTCTAATATCATGAATATTCTGGCGCGATGTGTACTAGAAATGTATACCTTCGACCCTAATCCAGATGATATTAGTCGTGATAATCTGATGCGTCAGAGTATCGAATTGATAGCTCGTTTCCCCACGGTTATCGCGTATGCTTATAATATTTACCGTCATTCTGTGCAAGGACGGAGCTTGAATATCCGCCATCCGCATGAGAATTTGAGTATTGCAGAGAACTTCCTCTATATGCTGAAGCATAAAGATTATACCGAGTTGGATGCACGAATGCTTGACTTATTGCTCATCATTCAGGCTGAACACGGTGGCGGTAATAACTCTACTTTTACAGTACGTGTTACATCTTCCACTCGCACAGATACTTATTCTAGTATTGCAGCCGGTATTGGTTCGCTGAAAGGCTCGCTACATGGAGGTGCCAATATCAAGGTAATCAATATGTTCCATCATCTGAAAGAACAGATAAAAGACTGGAAGAATGTGGACGAGATAGATACTTATCTGAACCGAATGTTGAACAAGGAAGCATACGATCATACTGGATTGATTTATGGTATTGGGCATGCAGTCTACACCATGAGTGATCCTCGCGCAGTAGAATTGAAGCGCTTGGCAGGTGAATTGGCCAAAGAGAAAGGGCGTACAGAAGAATACGACTTCCTTTGTACGCTGGAACAAGAGGGGATTAAGTGTGTCTCGGCATTCCGTAATACTACAAAACCTATTTGTGCGAATCTTGATTTCTATAGCGGATTCATCTATGAGATGATAGGATTACCACAAGAAATCTATACGCCTATCTTTGCTATGGCGCGTATTGTAGGTTGGACGGCACATCGCATTGAGGAACTTAACTACGAAGGACGGCGCATTATTCGTCCTGCTTATCGCAGTGTACAGAACCAAAGAGAATATGTAAGCATTGATAAGCGTTAATTTTTACATGCTCATTGATATAGAAAAAGAGGCGAGGAAATTATCTTTCCTCGCCTCTTTGCATTATGTTAGCAAACAAATATTGCTATAGTTGGATTGCTGCTGTGGCTTTCCACATTTGCTGTTGGGGCTTGGCAGCATTGCTGCCTGATACGAACAGCGATGTTGCCATGCCTTTGCAGTCGGCTAAAGTGCTTCGTCTTCACCTCTTGATATGTTACCCTGAGGTTTCAAGCGAGGCAATCCTCGCTTTTTACGCAGCCACTCGGCTTTTCTTTTCTCGTAGTCTTGACGCTGACGTTCCAAAAAGTTGTCTGCCATGTGTCGAGGACTATTTGAACTTACTATAGATTACATTAATCTTAATAGGTGTGTCACCTCCCACGAGTTTCGTGCTCTTGAGCGTCATATCATGATAGATACCCGATGTGACAGTCTTGGAATTGGTAGTTACTGTGGTTGACTTGACCGGTATGATGAGTACCTTGTTCCAGTTGGCAGTAGCTTTTCCTGCTTTCTTGTTATCGTACATCTTCTTGATGAGAGAGCCGATGTTGTGGAACGTGTAAGTATTGGTATAGCTTGTTGTCTTATTATCTATCTTCTTTATGTCGGCCGTAGTGAGGAATGAGGTTCTTGAATCTGTGACCTTTTTGTTCTTGAAGAATGAGTCCAAACTGTCGGACGGAATGAGCAACAATTCTTTGGGGAAGTCGAAAGCATACTTGCTTGTCGTGGTGTTGTTAAGACGTTGTAGTACGATTTCGGCCGTGTTGATAGAGTCACGCTCATGGTTCTGCATGATTTTCTCAACAGGAAGAGTCATCTCGGTATAGATTCCTGCAGGACTCTTTAGATAGGTGCACGACTTATCTGCAATGAGTGACTCGATATTTTCGTTGGTAATTTCGTTGGATTGCAATACTTCGGTCGTACCGGAGAATCTTGCCGAAGCTGTATATTTCGCAGTATCTTTGGCGGTGTAGTAGATATTCATGAGACTGGCATAGATATATACCATTGAATTTTGTCCGCTCTGAGTCTTGAAATAGAATCCCGGAAGCACATTTTTGATAAGATTGTATGAGTTCTTGAAGTATTCTGGGTGTGTATAATAAGTCTGCAAAACGTAAGTACCAAAATTCTTATAAGTCTTACCGTCGGCTGCCGTATATGGCTCGTTCAAGCTAATTTTGATATTCCTAAAATATTTTTTGTCAGCACGTTCACGCTTTGAAAGTCCTAAGTCGGTGATAGTATAAGCTTTATCAACTTTCACCCCGTTGCTACGAATCATGCCTTCGGCTTCCGGATTGAAGTTGGTGTAGTAGTCTTTGCCTTCACTATAAGGTGTCTTTAGCTCCATAGCACGTACTTTCATGATTGCCAAGGTGTCACCAAAGTAATTGTCAAAGAACAGGCGGATGTCGCAAGAGTCTGCATAAATCTGTCCATCCGTTTTGCTGCTGATGTTGTCTAGAGGCGGAAGTTTGAAGTCTTCCAGCACATGGAATTGTGTCATAAAGTTGCCGGTAACGTAAGAACCAGTTTCCGTGTCCTTCACTTTTCCTAATGCTCCAAACGAACTTCGCGAGAGAACTTTATCTGCTGAGACTGATTGTGTGGTAACTTCGAAAGCATCGGTAGACACAATTATTTGGTCTCCGCTATTATTATTGAGTGATGTTCCAATTTCCTCTGTGGTACTATCGCATGCAGTAACCATCAGAACAGTAAGAATTGCACCTGCAAAAAAACTGAATTTCATACTTTGAATAGTGTGAATTAGTATTTAAGATTTGCCCCTTCTTATTCTTCAGTGGGGCAAATCTTATGATAGAATTCTGTATATGCACCTGAATAATCCTCTCCCGGATAATTCAGAATCTCTATTTTCCTGTCTTTGGCATAGCTTAATAGCTCTTGATTGACATTGGGGCCTGCCTCGATGATAGCATCGCTGTAATCAATAGCAAGCTTTCCGAGTTCTTTGAAATCAAAAGTCTCATTGTAGTTTTTCAGTAAAGAAGCTTTAGCACTACGGAACTCTACACAACTCTTGAAGTTTTTACCAAGATCGGTTTTTAACTGACTTTGGAAGAGAGAGGTAATGACTTTGGTATTGGCAAAGCATGGCTCTTCGTGGTAGGCAGTCTTGATATAGAGAGGAATGACAGCTCCCATCCATCCTTGACAGAGGATGATGTCGGGCGACCAACGCAACTTCTTGACAGTTTCGAGCACACCGCGAGCAAAGAAGATAGCTCTCTCGCCATTATCGGGGTACTCTGTGCCATCTTCGTCTTCTGTCATCTGGCGCTTCATGAAGTAATCGTCGTTGTCGATGAAGTAAACTTGAATGCGTGAAGTGGGTATAGAGGCCACCTTGATAATCAGTGGGTGGTCGGTGTCGTCGATGATAAGATTCATCCCCGATAGACGTATTACCTCGTGTAGTTGTCCGCGTCTCTCGTTTATGTTACCCCATTTAGGCATAAACGTCCTGATTTCAAAACCGCTCTCTTGTGCCTTTTGTGGGAGATCTCTTCCCATAATAGACATCTCTGATTCCGCTACATAAGGTGCAATCTCTTGGTTGATGAATAAAACTTTTTTGGCCATATAATCAAATTTATATCTTGCAAAGGTACAAAAAAAACTTCACATTATCGGTGGGGGTAGTTTTAAAACAAGTTATTCTAGGTTTTATTGGCATATTTTTAATAATATTCTTTCCCATTTAAGAAAAAAGTTGTTATTTTGCGGTGATTAAATTTTAAGGGAATGAAAGTTTTTCATACGGTAGTTGAACTCCAGAATGAATTGTTTTTAGTGCGTAAACAGGGTAAAACGGTCGGTTTGGTACCTACTATGGGTGCACTCCATGCAGGCCACGCATCGCTCATGAAGAAGTCAGCATCCGATAATGACGTAACAGTTGTTTCTGTTTTTTTGAACCCAACTCAGTTTAATGACCCTGCTGATTTGAAGCGTTATCCACGCACTTTGGACTCGGATTGTGCTATAGCAGAGCAGAGTGGAGCCGATTACGTGTTCACTCCATCGGTAGAGGAAATGTATCCAACGCCTGATGAGCGTCACTTTGAGTTTCCGCCTGTGTCTACAGTCATGGAAGGAGCGAAGCGTCCCGGCCATTTCAATGGTGTTTGTCAGGTGGTGAGCAGGCTTTTTTATATAGCCACTCCCGACCGTGCTTATTTCGGAGAGAAGGACTGGCAGCAGATAGCTGTGGTCAAACAACTCGTTAAGTATATGGGACGTGATATTGAAATCGTGGAATGTCCGGTTATACGAGAGGCTGATGGGCTAGCTATGAGTAGTAGAAATGCGTTGCTGGCGGCTGCTGAGCGTGCTATAGCTCCAGCAATCTATAAGGCTTTGAAAGAAAGCGTGAAGTTGTCGGAAAGTAAGAGTGTGTCCGAAATCCACGATTATGTGGTATCTACCATCAATGGGGTAGACGGATTGGATGTGGAATACTTTGAAATCGTAGATGGCAACACGTTGCAGAAAGTGGGTTCTTGGGAGGATAGTCCATACGTAGTTGGCTGTATTACAGTAAATTGTGGGAAGACTCCGATTCGTTTGATAGATCATATAAAATATCGTTCATAGGCATGTTGATAGAAGTATTAAAGAGTAAACTTCATTGTGTTAAGGTGACGGAAGCCAATCTTAATTACATGGGGAGTATCACGATTGATGAGGATTTGATGGATGCTGCCGGCATGATTGCGGGCGAGAAAGTCCAGATAGTGAATAATAATAATGGTGAACGATTTGAGACTTATATCATCAAAGGGGAACGTGGAAGTGGTTGTATCTGCTTGAATGGAGCGGCAGCACGTCGGGTTCAGGTCGGAGATGTTGTCATTATCATCTCTTATGCACTGATGGATTTCGAGGAAGCAAAGACATTTAAGCCTACAGTTGTATTCCCGGAGAACAATAAGGTATAAGTTTTTAACTAACAATAAACAGAAAAGGGATGACTTGCTTGAGCATGTCATCCCTTTTTATTTCCTGTTGGTGGCGATTATTCAATCACTACCAGCGCATCTTCTTCCATAACAGCCTGCCCTTGCTTTACGCAAATAGCTGTCACCTTACCGTCTTTCTCGGCTTCAATATTGTTAGCCATCTTCATAGCTTCCAATACTACGACCGTGTCACCGGCTTTTACCTCGTCGCCTACAGCCACGTTGATAGCTGTAATCGTGCCGGGTAGCGGTGCCTTGATGGCATTGGCAGTATTTACATTAGCTGCAGGAGTAGCTGAATCTTCGGTATCTTCCTGTACAGGTTTACCCAAAACAACCTTCTCTTTCTTGGGCTCTTGCTCCTGTTCCATCTCTACTTGATAGGCATCACCATTGACTGTGACGTTGGCAATGTTGTTCTCTATGTCGCCGATAGCAACCTTGTATTCCTTGCCATCGATTGTATATTTGAATTCTTTCATCTTTTTACGGTTTAGCGGTGAAACTCAGAAACTTGGCATTCCATAGCGTTTGCTTAGGCTTAATGGTTATAATGCCCGGTTCTTTATCATGCACATTGTTGCCTTGGTATTCAAATAAGGCAAGTGCAATGGCTGCATATACGTTTTTATCCATTTCTTTTCCTTATTAATTGAAATTACATTGGCATACAACCATGCTTCTTAGTCGGTAAGCTTTGGCGCTTTGAAGCCAATTGAGCCAGTCCTCGACAAATGCGGAAGCGAGTGTTACGTGGTTCGATAACATCGTCGATGTAACCAAACTGTGCTGCCTGATAAGGATTAGCAAACTTCTCTGTGTACTCATCTTCTTTCTCCATGAGGAATGCTTTGACGTCACCGCCGGCCTCTTTGATATCCTTTGCCTCTTTACCACAGAGCACTGCGACAGCTCCACTAGCTCCCATTACAGCGATTTCTGATGAAGGCCAAGCGAAGTTTAAGTCGGCACGGAGTTGTTTGCAGCCCATAACGATGTGGCTACCACCGTAACTCTTGCGCAGCGTAATGGTAATCTTTGGCACCGTAGCTTCACCGTATGCGTATAACAACTGTGCTCCGTGGAGGATAACGGCATTGTACTCCTGACCTGTACCGGGCAAGAATCCGGGCACGTCTACCAATGATACGATTGGAATATTGAAAGCATCGCAGAAGCGAACGAATCTAGCTCCCTTGCGACTTGCATTTACATCCAACACACCAGCGTATGCTGAAGGCTGGTTAGCTACGATACCTACGCTCTGACCATTAAAGCGTGCGAAGCCTGTGATGATATTTTTTGCAAACTTAGGCTGTACTTCAAAAAATTCACCGTTATCTGTTACGGCGGTAATTACCTTGTACATGTCGTAAGCTTTGTTTGGATCGTTGGGGATGATTTCGTTCAATAGGTCGTCTTTACGGTCTATTGGATCGGTGCATTCCACGCGTGGTGCCTCTTCTGTATTGTTGCTTGGAATGTAGCTCAACAGTGTCTTGATAATCTGAAGACATTCCTCTTCGGTCTTTGCTGTGAAGTGAGTAACACCACTCTTGGTAGCATGAACACTCGCACCACCTAGATGTTCGGCATCAATATCCTCACCGGTAACAGTCTTTACCACCTTCGGACCAGTCAAGAACATATAAGAAGTATTCTCGGTCATAGTGATAAAGTCGGTCAACGCAGGTGAATACACCGCTCCACCGGCGCACGGACCCATGATAGCACTGATTTGTGGAACGACTCCACTAGCCAAAATGTTGCGCTCAAAGATTTCGCCATAACCAGCCAAAGCAGAGATTCCTTCCTGAATACGAGCACCACCAGAGTCGTTCATACAGATGACCGGCGTTCCGTTTTGCATAGCCATGTCCATGACCTTGCATATCTTTTGCGCCATGGTCTCGCTCAATGAACCGCCATTAACGGTGAAATCTTGAGCATAGAGATATACTAAACGGCCGTCGATAGTAGCACTTCCGGCAACAACACCGTCACCAAGATACTGCTTTTTCTCCATGCCGAAGTTGTGGCAACGATGAAGTTTGAACATATCATACTCTTCAAAGCTTCCTTCATCCACCAACATATCTATTCTCTCGCGTGCTGTATACTTGCCACGTGCATGTTGCTTCTCGATAGCTTTAGCACCACCGCCCAAGCGAGCTTGCTCACGTTTGGCAATCAGCTCCTTAATCTTTTCAACTTGTTTACTCATAAATATAATTATGTATTTTTGGATTTTCGGGATTATATATTCGGTACAAAGTTACTAAAACTAATTGAAACTCGGAAATCCATCATTGTAAATTATGTTACACTCGGCTTGTGTCAGAGCCCATAGACGCGCAGTGCAGCCAACAACTCGTTGTTTTCAGACTTTGCACCGATTGTTATTCGCAGGCAGTTGTTACATAATACCACCTTTGTTCGGTTTCTGACAATGATTCCTTTGGCCACTAGATAGTCGTAAATCTGTTGTGCCCCATCCATCTCTGCAAGGAAGAAGTTGGCGTCAGAAGGGTATACCTTCTTGCATATAGGTAACTCTTCAAAAGCCATACACATTCTTCGTCTCTCTGCCAAGAGGGTTTTAACCCATTTTTCAACCTCAAAAGCGTCGTTCAAAGCTTCCATAGCTTGTTGCTGTGTCAGCAAATTAACGTTGTAGGGATACTTCACCTTGTTAAATAAGTCAATGATTTCTTGGCTCGCAAAAGCCATACCTAGTCGGATAGCTGCACATCCCCACGCCTTACTCATGGTGTTAAGAACGATGAGATTGGGATAGTTGGCCAGTTCAGAGCGCAATGTCTTTGCACCGGAAAAGTCGCTATAGGCTTCATCGACAATCACAATTCCATCGAATAGGGTAATTACTTTGACGATTTCTGCCCTGTCAATATTGTTTCCCGTAGGGTTGTTAGGGCTGCAAATCCAAATTATTTTGGTGTTTTCATCGGCTGCTTCCAACAGCTTCTCGGCCGAGATTTGGAAGTTGTTGTCCAACAATACCGGGCGGTATTCAACGTCGTTGATGTCAGCACACACCTCGTACATGCCGTAGGTGGGTGCTATGGCGACCACATTGTCTATTTCCGGACGGCAAAATATACGATAGGGAAGGTCTATAGCTTCGTCGCTACCGTTGCCAAGGAATATACATTGGGTCGGCACACTTTTTACTCGGCTTATCTTCTCTTTGAGTTCCGTTTGCAACGGATCCGGATACCGATTGAAAGGTTTATTATATGGATTCTCGTTGGCATCTAGAAACACATGTGCCCGATGCCCGGAATACTCGTTTCTGGCACTAGAGTAAGGTGCCAAATTCCATATATTCTCTCTGCAGAGTTCTTTTAATTCTTTCATGAATATCTCTTTTTGAGGGTGCGCGAAACCTTCATCTATTGTTCACCCAGTTGCTGAAGTCTAATACGCATAGCGTTGGCATGAGCTTCTAACTGCTCGTTCTCGGCCATGCTAACCACTGCTTTACCTATCGAATAAACGCCCTTTGGTGTCAATTCTTGGAAAGTCACCTTCCTATTGTAGCTATCTAGGTTCACTCCATTGTAGGCGTGGGCATATCCGTGAGTCGGTAATGTGTGGTTAGTACCACTTGCATAGTCACCGGCACTTTCACAAGCATACTGCCCCATGAACACACTGCCGGCATTGACAACCTTCTCTGCTAATGTCGTATAGTCTTCCGTGCAAAGTATCAAGTGCTCCGGTGCGTAAGCATTACTTAGTTTCATGGCCTCGTCTGTGTCATGGACAAGTACCAATTTTGAGTTCTCCAACGTTTTTGCAGCTACCTCTTTGCGTGGCAGACGCTCTAGTTGAAGTTCTATTTCCTGCATCACGGCATTAAGTTTCTGTTCACTTGTACATATAAGGATGACTTGCGAATCTACTCCATGCTCCGCTTGTGACAATAAATCGGCCGCAACAAAGGCCGCATTACTCTTATCATCGGCAATGACGCAAACCTCTGAAGGACCGGCCGGCATATCAATTGCCACGTCGTGGAGGCTTACTTGTTGTTTTGCAGCCATCACATATTGATTGCCGGGACCAAATATCTTGTAGACTTTTGGAACGCTTTCCGTTCCATAAGCCATTGCTCCGACAGCTTGGATACCACCAATCTTGAATATTTTACTGACTCCGGCGATGGAGGCAGCCATCAATATGGCAGGGTTCACCTTGCCCTCTTTATCGGGTGGGGTGCATAGTACAATCTCTTTACAACCCGCTATTTTAGCAGGAGTGGCAAGCATTAATACCGTAGAAAAGAGGGGAGCGGTACCTCCGGGAATATAAAGTCCAACCTTTTCGATAGCTACCGGCTTCTGCCAACAAGTGACTCCGGGGCATGTCTCAATCTTTTCAGGCTTGAAAGTCTGTGCTTGATGGAACTTGGCAATGTTGTTATGAGCCAAGACAAGAGCGTCTTTCAATTCCTTACTGATGAGATTTTTAGCTGCTTCCATCTCTTCCGCACTGACAGCCAAAGACTCCAATGCAGCATGGTCGAACTTCAGTTCATACTCTTTGACGGCTTGGTCGCCACGCAGTTTGATGTCGCTTAATACTCCGGCAACGATGTCGTTTAACTTCGAGACGTCCAAGTGCGGACGCTCGGTTATCTCCGTCCATTCCGAAGAGGTAGGATATTTATATATTTTCATTGCTTGCTTATAGAATCATTTTCTCGATTGGGCTTACGAGAATGCCTTGTGCTCCGAGTTCCTTTAGCTTTCCGATAATCTCCCAAAAGCGTTTTTCTTCGAGCACAGTGTGGATAGAACACCACTCGGCATCGGCCAATGGGATGATGGTGGGGCTCTTGATGCCGGGTAATACAGCCACAATCTCCTTCACCTTGTCTTTAGGTGCGTTCATCATGACGTATTTCTTGTCTTGCGCCGAACGCACTGCTTCGAAACGGAACAGCATCTCATTGAGAATTCGATGCTTGTCTTCGTCCATCTTCCAATTGCCGATGAGCAGGGCTTCGCTCTTCATCACGACTTCTACCTCGCGTAGATTGTTGCTCACCAGCGTACTGCCTGAGCTTACAATGTCGAAGATTCCATCGGCCAAACCGATGCCCGGACTGATTTCCACAGAACCTGTAATGACGTGGATATCGGCTTGTATGCCCTTCTCATGCAAGAAATTCTCAAGTATATGAGGGTAAGAAGTCGCTATCTTGCGACCGTTAAACCATTCGGGACCGGTATATTTTATTTCCTTGGGGATAGCGAGAGAAAGGCGGCACTTGCTGAATCCGAGTCTAGAAATGATTTGGGCGTTCTCGTTTCGTTCCACAAATTCATTCTCACCAACTACACCTATGTCGGCAACACCGTTTGCTACGCTTTGGGGAATATCGTCGTCGCGCAAATAAAGTACTTCCAACGGGAAGTTGAATGATTGTACGAGGAGGGTGCGCTTGCTTGAGCTCACCTTGATATCGGCCTCCGAAAGAAGATTCATAGTGTCTTCAAAGAGGCGACCTTTGGATTGTACGGCAATTCGTAACATATAATAATCTAATTCAATTAATTAGGCAAATTTACTTATTTCCAAGGATATGTGCAAATTAAATCTTAACTTTGTGCCGTTTTAAGAATATGGTATACACACTTACAAACAGCAAGTTGAAATACGCCTTATTCATCTTGGTGACGCTATGCTTAATCTTTGCGTCTTGTCAAGAAGCGAAAAAGCCGGAGTTGACACCGTGGGGAACGGTTCTAGGAGGTGATACAGCCACTGTATCATCTTCGCTTACATTCAGCGATATGGTGAACAATGGCGAACTGATAATGCTTACGCTCAGTGGGCCGGAAACTTACTACGACTATCACGGTCGTGGTATGGGTAGCCAATATCTGCTTTGTGAGAAGTTTGCGGAGAATATTGGTGTGTCGTTGCGCGTGGAAGTGTGCAAAGATACAGCCGAACTTGTTTCTCGATTGAAAAGTGGTGATGGGGATTTGGTCGCTTTTCAGTTGCCCGAAACCTATCGAGGTATAGTCTATTGTGGTGCTCGTGTAGATTCCGCAAAGACCCAATGGGCTGTACGCGAAGATAGTCGGGAGTTGGCCGATACGCTGAATCGTTGGTTCAGACCGGAATTGCTGACCGAGGTTAAGCGTGAAGAAGATTTCGCGCTATCTACTCGTAGTGTCGTGCGTCGCGTCTATAGTCCGATGCTCAATCGGAGTGGTGGCATCATTTCGCATTACGATGTGCATTTCAGACGCTATGCACCGATATGCCGATGGGATTGGCGTTTGCTTGCCGCTCAGTGCTATCAAGAATCTACTTTCGACCCTCAGGCGCGTTCATGGGCCGGAGCTTGCGGTCTCATGCAGATTATGCCGGGGACTGCTAGTCACTTAGGTTTGCCGCAATCTCAAATCTTTGAGCCCGAAGCCAACATCGCAGCGGCTTGTAAATACATTGCTGAATTGCGCCAACGTTTTAATGATGTGCGTAATCCCATGGAACAGTCGCTATTTGTATTGGCTGCTTATAATGGTGGCTTTTTCCATATTCGTGATGCCATGGCGTTAGCACGGAAATATGGTCGCAATCCTTATAGTTGGGGAGATGTGCGTGAATTTGTGTTGAAACTTAGTACACCGGCATACTATTCTGATGCTGTGGTGAAGTATGGGTATATGCGTGGCTTGGAAACGGTGGACTATGTCGACCGCATTAGAATGCGATGGGCGCAGTATCGGGGTGTTGCCGGCGGTGGTATTTCTATGGGGGGAATGTCTATCGGAGCTACTCCGAAGAAAGCAAAAAGGCGGAATCGCTTTCAGATATAAAAAAAGCGATAACCTTCACAGGCAACCGCTCCAAATCTTCAATAGGTATTAGTCTCTTTAAGGTAAAAAGATTGTTTTCAGGATAACGATTGCAAAGTTAACCTAATTTTTTTAACTTGCAAATGTTTCATACTATTTTTTTGCTCAAAACGGACTTTATGTGTATTAAATCGGAATTTTTTAGCAACCGCTGCAAGGACATTGCAATGATTTGAGTTTATAAGTTTTTGAATTCGTAAGTTTTTGAGATGATAAATGAGTTATTTAGTTTTTAAGTTTGTAAGTTGCTGAGTTGGAGGATAAGTTCTTTTGTATTGTCATTCTAACTTTCTTTACTCGATTTACTGCAAGGGTTCGGCAGGGATGCTGCAAGGGCGTTACTGCATTGCTGAAAAGGCGAGGCAGCGATGTTGTCGTGGCTTTGCAGTGCGTTAATAGTGTATTGACGAGTTTATAATATATACAAAAACCGGAGACAGTTTACGCTTATTTCAACTGTCTCCGGCTATGAATAGGTAGCTCTTTAGGCTATATTTGCTTGATTACTAATATTTCTCTATAGGTGGATTGAGATCTTATTTGTTGATAAGGTCATTGAAGAAATTATCCAAATCGTCGTCTAGCCCACTCATCAAGTCGCCACCTATAATAATAGTATCGTCGTCGGCCACATAAAGTTCGGCTATATTTTCGTTCTCATCGTCTTCCAATACGAAACTGTAAGGTTTGAGTAGACCTAGATTATTGGCTATGTCTGCGTTCTTGTGAAGGAAGTCTCGTAAGATTTTCGTCACACACTGATAGAAGTTATCATCCTTGTTGTCTATCCATTCTTCAACCACGCATCTTGTTATCTCAACATCGCTATCGTCTAGAGCCAACATTTCGCCGGAGTCTTGAGAGACCTTGATGTGGATGTCGGTCATCATTGTGGGAGTCTCGCAAGGTGACAATTTATGGGCAATCTTGTTGAGAAAACGTTCTAATTGCAGATGAGTTTGTTCGGTTGGTGATGTCATATTCTATATTAGTTTAGATGAATCGTTACAAAAGTAAGATAAAATTGTAAAGCACACAAACTTATATTGATAAATGTTGAAGCCTTTTTTATTTATCTATCAGAGCGATTGCAGGTCTTCGGTGTTATCATTACTATCACCGATGGAGTCTTCGGAAGAGATTCCATTCTTCTTTAATGCTTTCTGAATATCGCTCTTGTCGAACGTGTAGACGTGTCCTAAAACGCCGTATGAGACGGTGTGCGATTTGCCGTCTAGGCGAATGCTGCCGATAGAGAAGAGACCGTAGTTGTCTACATCGAGCATTTGGTCGACGATGGCAGCAGTGACGTGCTTCGTTATGAAGCCACTGATGATGCTCATGCCTTGTGAGAAAATGTCATCATCATTGTTGGTTTGCTGGTCGTCTATGACTTCTTTTACCGCTTTCTGAATAGCTTCGTTATGGTCTTCACGGCTGGGATTGGTGATGGCCAAGGTACCTAGGATGATGGCAATAGCCACAAATACGATGCTTCCCCAACGACTTTGCTTCTTTGCTTCGACGATAGTAACGGCTTTTGTTGGCTTTTCAGTCTCCGCCTGTGTCGTCTTTTCTTGTGTTGTTTGTTCTGTTTGGGGTGGGATGGGTGGCGGAACTGTAGAGGCAGAAGATAATTTAAAGAGTGGTTTTAGCTCTTCTACTTCCCATGCCGGTGTCCATTTGTCTAGTCCGGCCGACCATACCAATGTCTCTTGTCCGATGTGCAGGTCTTGCAGTTGAACAAGTGTGTAAGGTCCTTTTTGCTCGTTGTCGACGATGATAAAATATTGTGTCATATGTTGTATCGTTTTATGGTAGGTCTCCACCAGCATTAAACATTGATTATCATGCCCTCTGTTGTCAGTTCGGTATTGGGGAATATGGCTTTGGCTTCGTTGAGTAGAGTCGATTCATCGTTGTATCTGGCACTGTAATGCCCTAGCAACAACTTCTTCACCTGCCCATCCTTGGCTACCGTGGCAGCCTGTTCGGCCGTGCTATGGTAGTAAAGACGGGCGCGTTTTATTTGCGAAGCGTCGTACGTACTCTCATGGTAAAGCAAGTCTACTCCGGCTACACGGCGATGTAATTCGGGCATATATTTGGTATCACTGCAATAGGCGTAAGCCCTTGGAGGGTCGGCTGGTGTTACCAAGCGGGTGTTAGGGATGAGGTCGCCATCCTCGTTTGTCCAGTCTTTACCGGCTTTGATGTTGTTGATTTGGCTGATGGGGATATGGTAGAAATCTATCATATCGCGACGTATATGAGGTAGAGTGGGCTTCTCCCGGAATAAGAAACCGCAGCAATCAATGCGATGATTCAGTGGTATAGTCTCCACGCTGACGCCTCGATCTTCATAGATTATCTGTGCGACTTTGGTGTCTACGGCATGGAATGTCACCTGATATTCCAATCCGCTGCAAAACATTGGCAACTCTACATCTAGCAGTTTGCCCAGTTCGGCAGGCCCGTAGACGTGCAAAGGAGCGGTTCGTCCCAGCATGCCGAAAGTGGAAATCATGCCTATCAGTCCAAAACAATGGTCGCCATGGAGATGGGATATGAAGACGGCATTGATTTTTGTGAAGCCAATATGCAGCTTTCTTAATTGGTTTTGCGTGCCCTCTCCGCAATCTATCATGAAAGATTTGCCCCTCACTTCCACTATTTGTGAAGAGGGCTGGTGCTTCATTGTGGGCAGTGCACTGCCACAACCGAGTATGTAAACGCGGAAAGGTTCCATTTGTTATTTGCTACGCTTGTAGGTGAAGATGCCATCGTTGTTTCCCAAATACAGGCTGTCGGCACCTAGATTGTCAATATCGAAGGTGTCTTTATTGAGCACCAAACGGCCATTCCAAATCTTCCATTCGGTCCAAGGGTTGCTCTCGGCCTTGACATTACTGTTGACAATGCCACCCTCAAGAATCTCGAAGTTCTTGTCGAGGCTGATCCATTTGCCTAGGAGTGTGGTTAGATTGATGACTTTCAAAGCCACATTTCCCTCCACAGATTTCTTCGCAATGACGGCCATACGGTCTCCGGCAAGGAGTCCACCGCGCACAATGGCGGAGTCGGTTCCTTCGTCTAGCATCGCGTAGGTGAGTGTATCTCCACTGTCCGAGATGATTTCGAGATTGTGCATGGCTGTAGATTCGCCACATACACCATAGATGGTGCTGTCTGGTACGGTCGATATTGTCAAGCTATCTGTGATTTGCGGTGTTGCCACTTTGCCTTTTTGCTGGTGGCAAGCAGAGATAATGACAGCGCTTATGGCTACAAAGGCCAGTATCAATTTCTTAGTCATACGTGTTATTCTCCTTTCTTTAGTTGTGTCTTAGCCTCATTCCAAAGTGCATCCAACTCTGATAAAGTGCAGTCGTCGAATGTTTTCCCTTGTTCTTTGAGGCGTTTTTCAATATATTCAAAACGGGTTATAAATTTCTGATTGGTGCGTTCTAGAGCTGTTTCCGGATTCAGATGGTAGAGTCGGGCAGCGTTGACGAGACTGAAAATGTAGTCTCCCAGCTCGTCGGTGGCAGCTTCCTTATCTCCTTTGTTAAGTTCTGTCTCTAGCTCGGCAAGTTCTTCTTTCACCTTATCCCATACGTCTTCACGTTTCTCCCAATCAAATCCTACATTGCGAGCTTTGTCTTGTATGCGGTAAGACTTAATGAGAGCGGGCAGTGCTCCCGGCACTCCTGAGAGCACAGTGCGGTTTCCATCTTTCTCTTTTTGCTTGATTTGTTCCCATGTTCCCTCCACTTGTGCGGCGGTTTCGGGGCGATCTGATGTGACGTTGGTGTCTTCTTTACTCACCACTTGGCCTGCTTCGTTGATGGTCATATCGGGATTTGATACCTGCCAACCGGTCCAATCTATAAACGGATGACGGAACATCAGCTTGTCGGCTTCCTGATTACATACATCGGAAACATCGAAATGACTATCTTCAGCTCCCAAAATAGAGTAAAAAAGTACGTGCTCCATGACGTCTCCCAACTCCTTACATACATTCTTGAAATCACCCTTTGCGAGCGCATCGCAGAGCTCGTAGACTTCTTCAATGGTGTTAGGTCTGAGACTCTCGTTGGTTTGTTTGCGGTCCCAAGGGCATTCCTTTCTTAATCTATCCTGTACATCAAGCAGTCGACCGAATGCTTCTAGTTTCTCTTTGCGTGTATGCATGTCCTTAAATATTTCTGCAAAGATAATGAAATTCAATTATAAATTCGTAATTTTGCAACGTTTATTAAACAAGATAGAAATCAACATTACGCTATAAAACAGATGGAATTAGCAAGCAAATATACCCCACAGGAAGTGGAGTCTAAATGGTATCAGTACTGGTTGGATAACAAACTCTTTAGTTCTAAACCCGATGGGCGCGAACCATATACGGTGGTTATTCCCCCACCTAACGTGACCGGTGTGCTTCATATGGGACATATGCTGAACAATACGATTCAGGATATTCTCGTGAGAAGGGCTAGAATGGAGGGTAAGAATGCTTGTTGGGTTCCCGGAACAGACCATGCTTCCATCGCTACTGAGGCTAAAGTAGTGGCTCGTTTGGCTGAGCAAGGTATCAAGAAGACCGACCTTTCGCGTGAGAAATTCTTGGAACATGCGTGGGATTGGACTAACGAACACGGTGGAATTATCCTCAAACAACTTCGTAAACTAGGCGCTAGTTGCGATTGGGAGCGTACTGCTTTCACCATGGACGAGACTCGTTCAAAGGGTGTTATCAAGGTTTTCTGCGACTTATATAATAAAGGTCTCATCTATCGTGGGGCTCGAATGGTCAATTGGGATCCCCAAGCTCAGACGGCATTGAGCGATGAAGAGGTAGTATATAAGGAAGAACATTCGAAGCTTTATTACCTTAAATACATGGTAGTAGAGGAACCCGGCAAGTATGCTGTGGTTGCTACGACTCGTCCGGAGACTATTATGGGAGACTCGGCAATGTGTATTAATCCCAATGATCCAAAGAATACATGGCTCAAAGGTAAGCATGTCATCGTACCGTTGGTTAACAGAGAGATTCCAATTATCGAAGATGAGTATGTAGATATAGAGTTTGGAACGGGCTGTTTGAAGGTTACTCCGGCTCATGACATCAATGACCACGCGCTTGGACTCAAGCATCATTTGGAGACAATTGACATCTTTAACGACAATGGAACCATCTCTGAAGCTGCAGGATTGTACGTAGGACAAGACCGAATGGACGTACGTAAGCAGATAGCAAAGGACTTAGAGGCTGCTGGATTGATGGAGAAAGTGGAAGACTACAATAATAAAGTGGGCTTCAGCGAGCGTACCAATGTGCCAATAGAGCCGAAGTTGTCTACTCAATGGTTCTTGAATATGCAGCATTTTGCTGATTTAGCACTGTCTCCGGTAATGGATGATGAAATTGAATTCTATCCTAAGAAGTATAAAAATACATACCGTCACTGGCTTGAAAATATCAAAGACTGGTGTATCAGTCGCCAACTTTGGTGGGGACATCGCATTCCTGCTTACTATTTCACGACTTCTGATGGTAAGAGAGACTTCGTTGTTGCAGAGTCGGCAGAGCTAGCTTTGGCGGCAGCACAGGTCAAAGATGCCTCTTTGACAGCTGCAGATTTGGAGCAAGAGAGCGACTGTTTGGATACATGGTTCTCTTCTTGGTTGTGGCCAATATCTGTTTTCGACGGTGTGAATAATCCCGATAACGAAGAAATTAACTATTACTATCCCACCAGCGACCTTATTACCGGTCCGGATATTATATTCTTCTGGGTGGCCAGAATGATTATGGCTGGTTACGAATACCGTGGCAAGATGCCGTTTAAGCATGTCTATTTCACCGGTATCGTGCGTGATAAGCTGGGTAGAAAGATGAGCAAATCGCTCGGAAACTCTCCCGATCCACTCGCATTGATAGAGAAATATGGTGCTGATGGAGTGCGTATGGGTATGATGTTGTCGGCTCCTGCGGGCAATGATATACTCTTTGATGAGAGCTTATGTGAGCAAGGACGCAACTTTAACAATAAGATTTGGAATGCTTTCCGACTGGTAAATGGATGGGAAGTTGCTGATATTGCACAGCCGGAGGAGTGTGCTATCGCAGTGAAATGGTTCAAATCGAAGTTGAAGATAGTCAATGCCGAGTTGAACGAGCAGTTCCGTCAATATCGTATTAGCGAAGCATTGATGACTGTTTATCGCCTTTTCTGGGATGAATTCTCTAGTTGGTATCTTGAAATGATTAAGCCTGAATACGGCAAACCCATTGATAAAGCCACCTATGAAGCAACTCTTGAGGTGTTTGAAAGCTTGCTGAAGATGCTCCATCCATTCATGCCTTTCATCACGGAAGACCTGTGGCAGCATATCTATGAGCGCAAAGATGGCGAGTCAATCATGACTCAACAACTCGAAATCGAGGCTCCTACAGAGTCTGATCATGTGTTGGCTCAATCTATTGAGAACGTAAAACAGATTATCGGTGGAGTTAGAATGATTCGTAATCAGAAGAATATTTCTCCGCGTGAGCAGCTTGTTTTGCAGGCAGTGAAGGCTTTCAACGAGGCCGACTTCATCTCTGTTGTCTTGAAGATTGGTAACCTTGAGAAGGTAGAAGTGGTAGATGAGAAGGCTTCGGATGCCGCTCAATTCATGGTGGGAACCGATGAATATGCTGTTCCTATCGGTTCGTTGATAAATGTGGAAGCTGAAATTGAAAAGGCAGAAGCACAGTTGAAGCACTTAGAAGGGTTCTTGGCAGGTATCAAGAAGAAACTTTCTAACGAGAAATTCGTGGCTCATGCTCCTGCTCAAGTAGTAGAATTGGAACGTAAAAAGCAAAGCGACTCTGAGGAAAAGATAGCTGCGCTCAAGCTCACCATTGCTGATTTGAAAAAGACTCAAGCCTAATTATAACACTCCTTTCGTAGTTCTTGTTTGTAAACTACGGAAGGAGTGTTTTCTTTTAAAATTATTTTTATGCATAAGAAATTTCTATTCTATCTGTCACTAACTTTTAGTTTGCTTTTCATGGTGGCTGCTTGTCATGAAAAAGACCCTGAAGATGATGAGCAGAAGAAAGAGCCAAAAGCAACTTCAAAAACAGTTTTTGTCTATATGCCATGGTCGGCTAATACGACTGGAACGGTTAAAAATAACTCTCTTTATACTGATTTCTTGCAGAATATCAGTGATATGAAGGCGGCAATCAAGACGATGGGGGGACTTGGAGACAACCGTTTGATAGTGTTTATCAGCCAAAGTTACAAGAAAGCTCACATGTTTGAAATCTCTTATGACAAAGGGCAAGTGACTTGTGATACGCTCTTTACCTATGGCGGAACCAAAGCTGATGCTTCTTCAAAGTTGAAACCACTGCCTACGTTGGGTGAGTCGGCTGGTGTCACGAGCATCTTGAATGATGCTTACTCGCTTTCTCAATCGAAGACTTATGCCACTGTTGTGGGTTGTCATGGTATGGGGTGGTTGCCAAAGGGGAGTTATCCGGCTGGAAGCCGAGCTTTTGGAGGAAGTGTTGCAGCCACTCAAATTAACATAGTTGACTATGCTGCGGCTATTAAAAACTCTGAAATAGGAAAAATGCAGTATGTTGCTTTTGATGATTGCTATCTCTCTAACGTAGAGACGGCATACGATATGCGAGATGCAACCGACTATATGGTGGCATCGACGAGCGAGATTATGAGTGCAGGAATGCCTTATGCGCTTGTCTTACGATACTTGTTGAATACGCCGGATTATAATAATATCTGCCAAACATTCTACAAATTCTATTTAGATTACACGTATGGTGGTACGCCATATCCCTATGGTACGCTCTCGGCGATAGATTGTAGTCAGGTGGAGAAGATGGCTCTGTTTATGAAGACCATCAATAAACAATATTCGTTTGCCCCATCGGACCTTGTCAAACTGATTACTTTGGATGGTTTCAACAATCATGTGTTCTACGACATGGAGAGCTATGTGAACTTGTTATGCCAAGATAAGACATTGAAAGAGCAGTTTGCAATGCTATTAAAGAGTTTGGTGCCTTATACTGTTTGTACACCTTATATATATAGTGCATATCTAAATAGTAATAATGGTGGTCCTTTTGCCGTCTCCAAGAGTTCGGGTATCACGATTAGTGACCCTAGTTTGAACGATGATGCCATTGAGAGTAAGAAGCTTACTGCTTGGTGGAAGGCTACACACGAATAGATATAAAAGTAAAAGAGACGAGGTGTTTCCTCGTCTCTTTTTTATTTTCACGCTGGAATATTAATCCAAATTCAGTGATCTCTTAATAGCTGCAATCTTCACATCGCCCTTCTTGTCAAGTTCTACGTAATCAGATTTCTTTGTCATCTGGTCTTTTACTTCCAAATAGAATTTAATCTTAGGCTCTGTGCCCGATGGACGTACCGAAACCTTGGTGCCGTCGCTGCAGAACCATTGTAGCACGTTGCTGGTATCAGGCATATCAAGTTTGGTTACATTACCGTTCTCGTCGGTCTGCTCCAAAGTCTGATAATCTTTCCAGCATACAACTTTACTGCCGCCTAAATCCTTAGGTGGATTGTTACGGAAGTTGCTCATCATCTGCTTAATCTCGTCAGCTCCGCTCTTACCGGGGCGTACTACGTTGATGGTAAACTCTTTAGAGAAACCGTATTCCAAGTAGATGTCCATCAATAAGTCGTACAGTGTCTTGCCTTGGTCTTTGGCATAAGCGCATATCTCAGCTAATAATGACATGGCAGAAACAGCATCCTTGTCGCGAACAAAGTCTTCGGCCATGAATCCGTAACTCTCTTCGCCACCACCGATATACTGCTTTTTGCCTTCGCTGATTCTGATTTCGCGTGCAATCCACTTAAAGCCGGTGTAGCAATCGCGCATCTCAATGTTGTTCTTATCGGCAATCTTCTTGATAACCTCTGTGGTTACAATGGTCTTTACGATATAGTCGGTAGGTTTCAACAGGCCTTTGTTCTTGCGATTGGTGATGATGTAGTACAAGAAAATCAAGCAAGTCTGGTTACCATTGATTAATACCCATTCGCCTTTATCGTTCTTACAAGCCATACCAACACGGTCTGCATCGGGGTCACTAGCCATTACGATGTCGGCATCCAGTTTCTTTGCATCGCGTATAGCCAATGTCAAAGCCTCGCCATTCTCAGGGTTTGGACTAACCACTGTTGGGAAGTCACCACTCTTTACCATCTGTTCTTCTACACAATGTACCTCGTCGAAGCCCCACAACTTCAAACTGCGAGGAATCATCGTCATACCTGTACCGTGCAATGGAGTGTAGACAATCTTCAAATCGTGCTGACGTTTGATAACCTCTGGGTCGATACTGAGCGTATGAACCTGCTCCAAATATATCTTATCTACCTCTTCGCCGATGATTTCGATAAGTTCTTTGTTGCCTGTAAACTTCACGTCGTCTACGGTAACCTTATTTACTTCGTCGATGATACCCTTATCGTGAGGTGCCAATACCTGTGCACCGTCTTCCCAATAAGCCTTGTATCCGTTGTATTCCTTGGGGTTGTGGCTGGCTGTAATGTTCACACCTGCCTGACAACCGAAGTGGCGAATAGCGAACGAACACTCCGGTGTAGGGCGCATATCATCGAATAGATAAGCCTTGATACCGTTAGCTGAGAAGATGTCGGCAACGGTCTCGGCAAACTTTCTAGAGTTGTTACGGCAGTCATGGCATACTACTACAGAGATTTGTTCCTTATCCTTGAAATTGATTTTGAGGTAGTTGGCAAAACCTTGGGTAGCCATTCCCACGGTGTAGATATTCATTTTGTTGGAGCCAGAGCCCATGATGCCACGTAAACCTCCTGTTCCAAACTCTAAATCTTTATAGAAACTCTCAATGAGTTCTGTTTTGTCTTCGGCGTCAAGTTTTGCTTGTACGTCTTTACGAGTGTCTTCGTCGAAAGCCGGAGACAACCATTGCTTAGCCTTGGCTTCGCATTGTGCAATAAGTTCTGCGTTGTTTGCCATAATATATATTAATAATGTGTCAGTTCTATGATAAGGCAAAGATAATCAAATTATTTGAATGTATCTCTACAAATCCATTAATTTTTCGTATCTTTGACAGCGTTTATAGCCCTTTTGCAGCAGCTTGTGGAATTGCAAGGGATATGCTGTACGGGCGCATTTAAAATTAAAAACTTATGTATTTTACCGGTTTAATCATCGCTATAGGAACTTTTCTCATTATTGGTTTTTTTCATCCTGTCGTTATCAAGGTCGAGTATTATTTTGGCACGCGATATTGGTGGGTGTTTCTTCTACTTGGTATCGTAGCTGTCATTTGTTCCATTTGTGTGGCCGATGTTATTTGGAGTAGCTTGTTAGGCGTCTTAGGCGCATCGTTGTTGTGGAGTATTGGCGAGATATTCAGCCAAAAAGAACGTGTAGAGAAAGGCTGGTTCCCGGCCAACCCTAAGCGTATCAATGAGTATAAATTTAAAGACGGAGTGCGTCGTTAAGTCTTGATAAGCCGATGAAAACAGAACTCCTTGTGGTAGGGAAGACCGTCAACAAACATTTTATAGCCGGTATTGAGGATTATACGGAGCGTATCAGCCATTATATGCCTTTTGAGATGACCGTGATACCTGAACTTAAAAATACAAAGAGCCTCACCGAAGAGCAGCAGAAGGAACGCGAAGGTGAATTATTGTTACGGCGTTTCCAACCCGGCGATACCGTCATATTGCTCGACGAGCATGGTAAAGAATTCCGCTCCATAGAGTTTGCACGGTGGATAGCCAGGAAGCAATCGACTGCTCGCAAATTGTTTTTTGTGGTTGGTGGACCTTATGGTTTCTCTCCGGCAGTGTATCAACGAGCCGATGAAAAGATTAGTCTCTCGCAGATGACGTTCAGCCATCAAATGATAAGACTCATCTTTGTGGAGCAGATTTATCGCGCTTGTACTATAATCAAGGGCGAACCTTATCACCATGAGTGATAATTCTTATCTATCAACTCTATAACTCAAGAACACACAATCTCAAAGACTTATACTCTAACTCACAAACTAAAGAACTTAAAAACTCATGAACTTACTTTGCTGCAGGGGCATGGCAGTATTGCTGTTAAGCCTATGCAGCGATGCTGAAGAGTCGAGGCAGTGATGTTGCCGTGGCTTGGCAGCAAAGTGAGTTCGTGAGTTTCTAAGGTCGTAAGTTTATGAGTTGTTGGATAAGCGAGTGCTTATTTTAAACTGAAAGCATTTTTATTGTGCCAACATTGTGAAAAAAAAATAAAATAAATGTGCGAAAAATGAACAAGAGGTTTTAATTACTTGATATTTCATATCTTTGTCTTATAAATAGAGTAATGGTATGATGAAGCGATTGTTTACAGTATTGACTGTCGGGATGTTGGCAATGACAACACCCCAGTCGGTGCATGCTTCGTCGTTGGAATATTCTATAGACGATGAATTTTCTAAGATTTCTATATCAATTATGAACCGTAATGTTTTGGCAATTACGGGCGCAACCGGTCAGGTGGTGCGTGTTTATAACCTTACCGGTCTGTGTGTGGTTAGCTATAAGGTTGATGTAGACAACTTCCACTACGATTTGAATCTGCCCAAAGGTTGCTATATTGTCAAGGTGGGAACTTTTGTTCGTAAAGTCTCTGTTAATTGAAGTGTCTGAAATTAGGTCTTTTGGTTGCAATGAGTTTCTTGTTGTTGGAAGCTTGTAACGAGAAGGCGGTAAATCCAAATAGAAATTTGAGCTTGGATAGTTTTTCAAGTTTAGACTCTAGTGCTTTCTCCTTAAATTCTCATCGCATACGTGAATATATTGATGTGGCTATGAGAAATGATGCAGACTCGATGAAAGCCGACTATGAAGCACGTCGCTATTATCGAAATAAAGGGGTATTTGTGTGGATAGATAGGCTTGGTGTAGACCATCGGGCTATGCAATTGTTGGAGCAATTGAAGACAGTGTCGAGCATGGGATTTTCCGAGAAAAAGTTCTGTGTGAAGCAGATTGAGGACGATTTAGCGCGTGTCCGTGAACTCGAATTCGATTCCGATGAGAATCAAATCAATCAAGTGTTTGGTCGATTGGAGTATCGTTTGACCAAGGCTTATTTCCGTTTTGCTGTCGGACAACGGTTTGGTTACGTCAATCCGCGCCGTTTGTTAAATGCTTTAGACGTGCGCGATAGCGACTCTATACATGTCAGTTACCGTCAACTGTTTGATGTTCGTCAAGACGAAGTTGATAAATCGTTTTATCGTCTAGCCCTGCGTAAAGTGCACCAAGATAGTGTTGCCATCTTCTTAAAGGAGATTACGCCGAGCAGTGCCCTCTACACGCTGTATCTCAAGCAACTGAACGATGCTCATAACAGATTTGAACGCGCTAAGATTTTATGTAATCTGGAACGGGCACGATGGCGTACGCACGATAATCCCTCAATGCATCAGAAGTATGTAATGGTGAATATTCCGGCTTTTAGATTGATGGGTGTGGATGGTAAAGACACTATTACGATGCGTGTGGGATGCGGTAGTTTGGAGACTAAGACGCCACTGTTGTCGAGCCAAATGGAGCGAATGGATTTGAATCCTCGGTGGGTATTGCCGGCCAGTATCATCAAAAAAAGCGTGGCACATCATGCCGGTGACAGTGCTTACTTTGCTCGTAAACGCTTCTCGGTGATTGACCGGCATACGGGAAAGAAGGTTTCTGTGCACCATGTCACAGCCGATATGCTCACTTCGGGTAGTTATTATGTGGTGCAGACCGGTGGTGTGGGCAACTCATTAGGTAGAATCATTTTCCGCTTCAAAAACAATTTTGCCGTGTATCTACACGATACTTCGCAGCGAGATTTCTTCAATTTGCACGACCGCGGTGTCTCTCATGGATGCGTGCGAGTGGAAAAACCGTTTGATTTAGCCGTGTTTTTATTAGGAGATAAGGACGAGAAGGTGATTGATAAAATCAAATATTCGATGTTGGCACCGATAGGTGTGGAGAGCGAAAAGACTGATGATGAGGATGCGGAAGAGCCCAAGAAGAAAGAGATAGATAAACGTATGCTCATTCATTCGGTCTCTGTGAACCCGAAAGTCCCACTTTTTATCACTTATTACACGCTTTATCCCGGTCGCTGGGGAGTATTGGCAGAATATCCCGATGTGTATGGTTACGATCGCGTGATATATGGAATGCTTAAAAATTACGGCGTCCAATGAGTGTTCAAGTAGATATGTGGCAAAGCCAGTTGGCCGATCCTGCCCAGCGACGAGAGACCTTTTCGAAGGCGGTACACCAGTACAGTGAACCCTTGTATTGGAAGATTCGTCGTATCGTATTGACCCATGAGGATGCCAACGACGTACTTCAAAACACCTTTATCAAGGCTTGGAACAATCTGGATAAATTTAAGAGTAATTCTAAGTTTACTACTTGGTTGTTTCGGATCGCTATCAATGAGAGTTTGGACTTCGTACGTAAGCAGAAAGTAAGGGCGTCTATAAGTCAGGATGGGGATACAGCGGTGGTCGATACGTTGCTTGCCGATGAGTATTTTGATGGCGATAAGACACAGGCTTTATTACAAGAATCCATTGCACAATTGCCCGAAGTGCAACGTGCCGTCTTTACTTTGCGCTACTATGATGAGATGAAATATAGTGAGATGAGTGAGGTGTTGAGAACTAGCGAAGGGGCTTTGAAAGCGAGTTATCACTTGGCTGTGAAGAAAATAACGGAATATTTACGGGATAAGGATTAAACCTTTGCGGTGAATTTACGTCTTAATAATAAAAAGAGATAAATTTTCAAGCTTGAAGATAAACGGAAGTCAATAGGAGTTAAAGCCTTTTTGCGGCTTGGAGTCAACAGACAAATGTCCGTTAACTTCACCTGTTACTCCAACGCCTACAAGGCGTTTAACTTCCGATAACTTCGAAGTAGGGCATAATTGAGAAACGAGTATAAAAAGGAGATAAATAAAATGATAGACCAAGACGAGGATATATTGAAACGGAAATACGGGAAAGCAACCGGCTTTCGCGCACCCGATGGCTATTTCGACCAATTGGCTAGCGATGTCATGAGCAAGATACAGGAGCCTCAACAAGCTGCTGTAGTCCCACTCAAGCGTCGGGTGCATCGTCGTGTTAACTCTATTATAGCTGCTGCAGCGTGTGTTGGTGTGGTCGGAATAGCCTTGTGGACGTATTTATCTAAGTCAGAGCAGACGCCAACTGTACCTTCTGAACATTGGATAGCCAATGTAAATGCCGGCGAAATATCGGCAGACGAAGTGGTAGATTATACCATGATGGACAATGAGGCCATCTATGCGTCTTTGGTAAACGAATGAATATGAGAAAGATTATAGTCATGAAGAAAGCTGCTATCATTGCGCTGACACTCATCATATCGCTTGCAGTGAATGCTCAAGGGCCGAAACGGAAGTTTGATCCGGTTCAGTTTGAACGCGAAATGGAACAGTATATCACGAAAGAAGCTAGTCTTTCGGTGTATGAATCGTCTGTATTTTTCCCTTTGTATCGAGAGATGATGGGGAAACAGCGTGTTATTTTCGGTCAGATGAAGCGTTATCGCTTCATCGATGTGCAAGATAATGAGGCGTGTGCCGATGCTATTGCCCAGCAAGACGCGCTCGATATTAAGATGAAAGAGTTGCAACAAGAGTATCATCGTAAGTTTATGAAGGTGTTACCTGCTGGAAAAGTGTTTCAAATAATTAAGGCCGAAGCACGCTTTCATAGGCAGGCTTTCAGACGAGCAGCTAGGGGTAGATGATGGAAAAACGTTATTTTATATGGCTGCGATATGATGGCACGCGTTATCATGGATGGCAAATACAACCTAATGGCAACTCTGTACAGAACGAAATACAGAAAGCTTTGTCGCTATTATTGTGCGAACAGGTAGAGATAGTGGGCGCAGGAAGGACCGATGCCGGCGTTCATGCCCGCATGATGGCAGCACATTTCGATACCGAAGCGGTGTTTGAATGTGCCCAATTGGCCTATCGGATGAACAGTTTGTTGCCCCGTGATATTTCAATAGATAAGATAGAGGAGGTAGAGAATGACTTGCATGCACGCTTTAGTGCCAAAAGTCGCACCTATCATTATTTCATTCATCAAGGTAAGAATCCTTTTTTGAATGCTTATTCCTGTGAATTGAGATACCCACTCGATTTCAATTTGATGAATGAAGCGGCTCGTCGATTGCTTGAGGTGAAAGATTTTGCAGCTTTTTGTAAGACGCATACCGATGTCAAAACGACGTTGTGCGATGTGACTGAAGCCCATTGGATGGAGCTACCCGATAAGCAATACATGTTTGTTATTACCGCTAATCGGTTCTTGCGTAACATGGTGAGAGCCGTGGTGGGTACGTTGTTGGATGTTGGGAAGCATCGTTTGACACTTGAAGAGTTTGATGAAGTGGTAAAGAAAGGTAACCGTTCGAATGCCGGAGAGAGTATGCCGGCCAAAGCTTTGTTCTTAGAAAAGGTGGTATATTGATGGCTTGGTTAATGTTTGCATTCCTATCAGCTGCGCTGTTAGGATTCTATGATGTGTTTAAAAAGAAAGCATTGCGGGGAAATGCGGTTATTCCTGTGTTGTTTCTGAACACTATTTTCTGTTCTTGTATATTCCTTCCTTTCATCTTATTTTCGGCATTTACGCATGTATTGGACGACAATATGTTTTATGTTCCGGTATCCGATTGGAGCGTACATAAGTATATTGTGCTGAAATCTTGTATTGTATTATCAAGCTGGGTGTTTGGTTATTTCTCGATGAAACATCTCCCTATCACCATTGTAGGGCCTATTAATGCCACTCGTCCGGTGATGGTGTTGGTGGGAGCAATGCTCGTTTTTCAGGAAAGATTGAACGTTTGGCAGTGGGCTGGTGTGCTTTTAGCCATCTTTTCATTGTGGATGTTAAGCCGAAGTGGGAAGCGTGAAGGTATCGATTTTAAGCATAACAAGTGGGTGGTCTCATTGCTTTTGGCTGCCATATTGGGTGCTGTCAGTGGCTTGTATGATAAATATTTGATGGCCGGAATAGCTGACAGCGGAGTCGGTTTGAATCGGATGGTGGTGCAAAGTTGGTACAATATCTATCAAATGGGAATGATGGGAGCGATGATGTTGCTCATTTGGCTGCCCACTCGTAAGCATACGACACCGTTTCATTGGGATTGGAGTATCATCATGATATCTGTTTTCCTGTCTATAGCCGACTTTGTTTATTTCTATGCACTGTCTAAACCCGATGCCATGATATCTATTGTGTCGATGATTAGAAGGGGAAGTGTGTTGGTAAGTTTCCTTTTTGGTGCGATGATTTTCCATGAAAAGAACCTTAAGGCTAAGGCTTTAGACTTGTTCTTTGTCCTGCTCGGCATGATATTCTTGTATATCGGATCGAAGTAGAAAGTGTATCATTGTTGCATAAAACAATACTTCTATTTCGAGATTGATATAATTTGAGTGTTTTTCTTTGCACATTTATTGAAATCATGTAACTTTGCAATGAGAACTTGACGGAACATCTAAGGAATATATAGAAGCTATGGCACAGAATATTTTCAGGGGTTTAGGCGTTGCTGTGATAACTCCTTTTACATTAACAGGGGAGGTAGATTACCCCTCATTGAAGCGTTTGGTTGAATATCAGATTAGCAATGGCGCTGATTTCCTGTGTATTTTGGCCACTACAGGTGAGTCTCCTTGTTTGTCGAAAGAGGAAAAAGATAAAATAACCGAGCTTGTCAAGACTGTTAATCAAGGCCGTGTGAAGATCGTGAAGTATTGCGGTGGTAATAATACGGCGGCTGTAGTACGAGAGATTCAGACCACGGATTGGAGTGGGATTGATGGTATTCTGAGTATTTGCCCTTACTATAACAAGCCTTCACAAGAAGGTTTGTACCAGCATTTCAAGGCTATTGCCGAAGCAAGTCCGTTGCCAATCATCCTTTATAATGTTCCCGGAAGAACGGGAATCAATATGAAAGCGGAGACAACCATACGTTTAGCGAAGGATTTTCCCAACATTGTGGGTATCAAAGAAGCAAGTGGTAGTCTTGAGCAGGTGGACGAAATCATCAAAGGAAAGCCCGATAATTTCGATATAATCAGTGGTGATGACGCCCTGACATTCTCTATGGTAGCCAGTGGGGCAGCCGGTGTTATTTCGGTAATCGGTAATGCTTTGCCTAAAGAATTCTCACGAATGATTCGTTTGGAGTTCAAGGGTGAGTTTGAACCGGCACGCAAAATCCATCACATGTTTACCGAATTGTACAGTCTTCTGTTCGTAGAAGGCAATCCGGCCGGTGTGAAAGCCTTGCTAAGTGATATGGGAATGATAGAGAATGTGCTTCGTCTTCCGTTGGTTCCAACAACGATTAAGACCCGACAGAAGATGTCTGCAATTTTGAAAGATTTACGAATTTAAACTCTATATGGTATGAGTGAGGATAGGAGAGTAATTCATGAGATAACTCCTCTTATGGGTAAAGACGTGCTATACATTGCCGATCGCCATAAGAAAGAATTCACATACCCTATCCACAATCACGAAGTATACGAGTTGAATTTTGTGGAACGCGCTGCCGGAGTGAAGAGAGTGGTGGGCGATTCCAGCGAAGTAATAGGTGAATATGACCTTGTCTTAATCACTAGTCCCGACTTGGAACATGTCTGGGAACAGCATGAATGTCGCAGTGAGGATATTCGTGAGATTACCGTTCAGTTCGATTTTAATATGACGGAAGACAATCTCTTTGGTCGAAATCCGTTTGTTAGCATGCGTAAGATGATGGTGGAGGCGCGTAAAGGGCTATGCTTTCCGATGAGTGCTATCGTACGCGTGTACAAGATGTTGGACGGTTTGAGTGCCATACAAGATGGATTTTATGCTGTCACTCAGTTCCTTTCAATCCTCTACGAACTTTCAAAATGCTCTGATGCCCGTACACTTTCGTCGTCTAGTTTCGCCAAAATTTCAGTGGAAGATGATAGCCGTCGCATCCTCAAGGTGAAGAATTTCATCAGTAAGAATTACATGGATGAGATTCGATTGTCGGTATTATCAGAGATGGTTGGTATGAGTCCGAGTGCATTCAGTCGCTTCTTTAAGTTGCATACAGGGCGTAGTTTGTCCGACTACATTATCGATATTCGTTTAGGATATGCTTCGCGTATGCTGGTAGATACGGCAAAGAGCATCTCCGAAATCAGCTATGAATGCGGATTCAACAATCTTAGTAATTTCAATAGAATATTCAAAAAGCGCAAAGACTGTTCTCCTTCTGGGTTCAGAGAGAACTATCATAAGACGCGCGTTATCGTCTAGTCGGCTTGTTTATTTGACTGTTATTTCGCCTGCAATACAGGTATTCATCTGCTTTCTTATTATCTTTGGGTTGTCGTAGATGTCTAGCAGATACATCAATTTGGTGACGGCTGCTTCCACAGTACTATCATATCCGCTGATGACACCGGCTTCCTTGAGTTGGTATCCCGTGTCGTATCTAGCCATTTCTACTGTTCCCGAAATGCATTGACTGATGTTTACGACTGTTATTCCACGTTTACATGCTTTGGTCAGGAGCTCCACAAGCCATGGACTTTGTGGAGCATTGCCACTCCCGTAACTCCTCATGACGATACCTTTTAGCTCCGGTGCGTCAATGACGTGTCCCACAATACTGTCTTGTATGCCCGGAAAGAGCGAGAATACGATAACATTCGGGTTCATCGAAATGTGCGGAATCATGGGCTTAGTGTAGTCGGGCGTGAGGATATGATGGTCGTGAAAGGTGAAGTTTACGCCTGCATCGCACAGGTGGGGATAGTTGAATGAGTCGAAAGCATTGAATCCATCGGCATTCTGCTTGGTCGCTCTATTGCCTCGAATCAACTTCCCGCCAAAATATATCGACACCTCTGGGACAGCCGGGCGCCCATCTATGTTTTTCATAGAGGCCAACTCGATACTTGTAACGAGATTCTCCTTGCCGTCGGTACGAAGCAGTCCGATGGGCAATTGGCTACCTGTGAGTATCACAGGCTTGGTAAGATTGCCCAGCATAAAGGACAATGCCGAGGCTGTATAAGCCATCGTATCGGTACCATGTAGCACGACGAAGCCATCGTACTCGCCGTATTTCTCACTGATAATTTGGACAAGTGTGCCCCAAAGATGTGGAGACATGTCGCTAGAATCAATTGGTTCGCTGAATTGGTATACATCTACGCCAACCGATAGCAGGGCAAAATCGGGAATCTTACCAATGAAATGGTTGAAATCAAGTGGCTCCAGTGAGCCTGTCTTCGGATTTTGTCCCATGCCGATAGTCCCGCCTGTATATATCAAAAGAACCTTTGAATCTTTCATGTGTCGTTATTTCTTTCGTTTGAAATGCAAATATAGCTTAAATTACTTAGCTACACAAAAAAATGAATTATATTTGCATTACAATCTAAGACAGACGAACTCGTTGTCATAACATATAAAGAATATTCGATTACCGATGAAAGAATTTATGGATGAGAACTTTTTGTTGGAGACCACTGTCGCCCAAGAATTGTATCATAATCATGCTGCACAGAAGCCAATCATAGACTATCACTGTCACTTGAATCCCAAGATGGTAGCCGAAGACCATCGTTTCGCCAGTATCACGGAGCTGTGGTTGGGTGGCGACCACTATAAGTGGAGAGCCATGCGTACTAATGGAGTGCCCGAAAAGTATTGTACCGGCGATGAGACTTCGGACTGGGAGAAGTTTGAAAAATGGGCCGATACAATGCCTTATACCTATCGTAACCCCCTGTTTCATTGGAGTCAGCTGGAGTTGAAGACCGCTTTTGGTATCACGAAGCTACTTTCTCCGCAGACGGCACGTGAGATATACGACGAGTGTAATGAGAAACTTGCTTCGTCGGAATATAGTGCTAGAGGACTGATGAGACATTACCATGTGGAGACGGTATGTACTACCGACGACCCGATAGATGATTTACGGTATCATCAAGCAACTCTCCAGAGCGACTTTGAAGTGAGAATGTTACCCGCATGGCGTCCGGATAAGGCCATGAATATAGAGAAAAAGGAGTATGCTGGCTATGTTAAACAACTCTCTGAGGTATCGGGTATAGACATCAGACGATTCTCCGATTTGGTCGATGCCTTGCAAAAAAGGCATGATTTCTTTGCCGAAAACGGCTGTAAACTCTCCGATCATGGTATCGAAGAGTTTTATGATGAGCCTTATACGGATAGCCAAGTAGAGACCATTTTTGAGAAGGCGATGCGCGGACAAATGCTCTCTGCGCTTGAAATACGGCAATATAAGCATGCCTTTTTGACCATGTGTGCAGAAATGGATGCTGCGTCTGATTGGGCACAACAATATCATTATGGTGCTATTCGCGACAATAATGGACTGATGCTTGGTAGAATTGGCGTTGACACTGGATTTGATTCCATTGGTACTTTTAGCACGGCGAGAGCCATGAGTCATTTCTTTGACGAACTGAATCAGAAAGGAATGCTGACGCGTACCATCGTTTATTGCTTGAATCCTTGCGATAATGAGGTGGTGGCAACGATGATGGGAAACTTTCAAGACGGCAGTGTGCCGGGGAAAATGCAGTTTGGTGCCGGTTGGTGGTTCAATGATCAGTTAGACGGAATGACCCGCCAAATCAATGCTTTGTCGAACCTTGGACTGCTAAGTAGGTTTATAGGGATGCTCACCGACTCCCGTTCTTTCTTGAGTTATCCCCGACATGAGTACTTCAGAAGGTTGCTTTGTAACATCATTGGTAATGATGTTGAGCGTGGATTGATACCTAATGACCAAGCTGAATTGGCTCGTATGGTGGAAGACATTAGTTATAATAATGCACGCAATTATTTCAAGTTGTATTAGTGCAGGGATTTGGCAAGCTTGCTGAAGAGGCTTGGCAGCGTTGCTGTTAGGGCTAGGCAGCAATGTTGCCGACGCCCTGCAGTGAGTTGATATTCTTATTTTCATGCTTTTACATGTATGTTAATGAAGGCTCATGTGGGTGTAGTCATTAAACTTAAAAGGTGCAAACATTTTATTGGAATAAAAACTTGTCAAATTAAAAAAATACAATTATATTTGCACAATATTAAACGATAATTATGCTATTATTGTAGTTATGAAAAAAACTCTAACGATTCTACTCTTTATTGCGGCTGTCTTGGTATTAGGTAGTTGCTCTGGTGCGAAGAATGTAGCTTATTTTCAGAACATTGATTCTATAAGTTTGCAGGCTTCTCAAGGTCTTTACGATGCGAAAATCATGCCGAAAGACATGCTTACTATTACGGTTATCACGACCGATCCCGATGTGGCTGCACCTTTCAACCTCTCTGTTCAGAACACGATCGGTTCGGGCGGACAAATTAGCAGCGGCTATGGCTCGCTTCAAGGCTACTTGGTAGACAATGAAGGTAACATTAACTTTCCGGTTGTTGGTAAGTTGCATGTTGTAGGATTGACGAAGTATCAGTGCCAGAACTTAATCAAAGAGAAGATAGCTCCTTACTTGGCTAAATCTCAAAATCCAATTGTGACAGTTTCGATGGCTAGTTATCGAGTTACTGTTATCGGTGAAGTCGGCCATCCGGGAGTAGTGCCGGTGTCTACTGAAAAGATGAGTGTGGTAGAGGCTTTGGCGCAAGCGGGCGACTTGACCATTTATGGTAAGCGCGACAATGTGATGCTTATCCGAGAAGATGCTACCGGAAGAAAGGAAACTCATCGCCTCAATTTGAATGATGCGAACTTGATTAATTCTCCATATTATTATCTACAACAAAATGATATTCTGTATGTTGAACCCAATAAGGTGAAGGCACAGAATGCTGCTATTGGTTCTTCGACAACCATTTGGTTCTCGGTTATTGGTATTCTAACTAGTTTAGCATCGTTGGTAATAAATATTGTAAGATAAACAAAGAGAAAGTGAAAGATTGATAAGGTTATGGTTTCAGTCTTTCACTTTTTTGATTTGAGCTTCTGTGAGGCATAAGGTGCGACCATGTTGTCGCGCCATTTGTATAATAGGGAAACTGTAGTTAAAAGGAATATAGAATAGTGGAAACTCTAAAGCATGAATGTGGTGTAGCCTTGGTGAGGCTGCTGAAACCTCTGGAATATTATCAGCAAAAGTACGGTACATGGATGTATGGCTTGAACAAGCTATACTTAATGATGGAGAAACAACATAACAGAGGGCAGGAAGGTGCCGGTATGGCCTGCGTGAGTCTGGAAGCTGAGCCCGGACAAGAGTATATGTTTCGTCAGAGAGCAGAAGGTACGAAAGCCATTACAGAGATCTTTGGCGAGGTACATCGCTCGTTTAAAGACTTTTCTCCGAAGAAGTTGAACGATGTGGAATACGTGAAACGTCACGTTCCTTTTGCGGGAGAAATGTATATGGGACACCTCCGCTATTCTACGACTGGCAAGAGTGGTCTCTCGTACGTGCATCCGTTCTTGCGTAGAAACAACTGGCGTGCGAAGAATCTGTGCCTGTGTGGAAACTTCAATATGACTAATATTGATGAGATTTTCGGTCGCTTGAGGGCACAAGGGCAGTGGCCACGTATTTATAGTGACAGTTATATCATGCTCGAATTACTAGGTCATAGGCTGGATAGAGAGGTTGAACGGAATTTCGTTCAGGCTCAAGCGCAAGGCTTAGAGGGCATGGATATTACAGAATACATTGAGAACAACGTGCAGATGTCTAACGTGTTGCAGACGTCCATGACCGGCTTTGATGGTGGATATGTAGTCTGTGGACTCACCGGTTCGGGCGAGATGTTCTCTATGCGCGACCCTTGGGGTATTCGTCCGGCTTTCTATTATATCAACGACGAGATTGCTGTATTGGCCAGTGAGCGCCCTGTATTGCAGACAACATTTGATTTGGAATGTGACGATGTGAAAGAGCTGCCAGCCGGTGCCGCATTGTTGGTGAAGCGGAATGGTGAGTGTTCCATCGAACAAGTGTTGGAACCTAAAGAGAGTCAAGCCTGCTCTTTCGAACGAATCTATTTTAGTCGTGGCTCCGATCGCGATATATATAAGGAGCGTAAGAAGCTAGGTGAGCAGCTTACGCAACCTATTTTAAAAGCCATCGACAACGATACGCAGCACACTGTGTTCTCGTTCATTCCGAATACAGCCGAGGTTGCCTTCTATGGTATGCTTGATGGATTCAAGAACTATGTTAATGAGCAGAAGATAGCAAGGTTGTCGAACCTTGGACATACGCCAAGTCATGAAGAGTTAATGAGTATTCTGCAAGAAGATGTACGCAGTGAGAAGGTGGCATGGAAGGATATTAAACTTCGTACCTTTATTACTGAGGGTAACTCGCGCAACGATTTGGCATCACATGTTTATGATATTACCTACGAAAGTATTGAACCTCATGTAGACAATCTCGTTATCATAGACGATAGTATAGTACGTGGTACGACGTTGAAGGAGAGCATTTTGCGTATCTTGGATAGGCTTCATCCTCATAAGATAGTTATTGTTAGTAGTGCTCCACAGATTAGATACCCCGATTATTACGGTATTGATATGCCTCGATTGGAGGAATTCTGTGTGTTCCGCGCAACCATTCAATTGCTTAAGGAACGTGGTTTGCAACATGTGATAGAGGATGTATATCGCTCATGTAAGGCCGAACTAGAGAAGTCGAAGGATGAAATGAAGAATGGAGTGAGGGAAATTTATAGTCCGTTCACGACCGAAGAAATCAACAATAAGATTGTTGAGATGTTGCGTCCTGAGGGTATGAAGACTCCTGTGGAGTTGGTCTATCAGTCTATAGAGGGCTTGCAGATGGCTATACCTAATCACAGAGGTAATTGGTATTTTACTGGTAAGTATCCTACTCCCGGTGGTACAAAGTTGTGTAATGAGGCCTTTGTGGATTACTTTGAGAATGTGTATAAGAGTGAATAATATTCAATAAAGAGAATAGAATGAAGAAAGTAACATTAATATTGGAAGACGGAACAAAGTTTCATGGTAAGTCTTTCGGCTACGATGCGCCTGTAGCGGGCGAGGTTGTATTCAATACTGCCATGATGGGATACCCGGAGAGTCTTACAGATCCATCTTATGCTGGGCAGTTGATGACGTTGACTTATCCGCTTGTAGGTAATTATGGTGTGCCTGCATTTACGGTTGAGCCATCTGGTTTGCCCACTTTTATGGAGAGTGATAAGATATATGCTTCTGCCATTATTGTTGCTGATTATAGTGAAGAGTACTCTCATTGGAATGCCGTAGAGAGTTTATCCGACTGGTTGAAACGCGAACATGTGCCGGGAATAACGGGCATTGACACGCGAGAGTTGACCAAAGTGTTGCGTTCTCATGGGGTGATGATGGGGAAAATTATCTTTGACGATGAGCCCGATAATATTCCTGAAGCTGATTATGAAGGTGTAAACTTCGTGGATAAGGTTTCGTGTAAGGAGATTATTCGTTATAATGAGGGTGCTGGAAAGAAGGTTGTTCTCGTGGATTGTGGCGTGAAAGCCAACATTATTCGTTGCTTGATTAATCGCGGAGTAGAAGTGATTCGAGTGCCTTGGAATTATGATTATACCGGAATGGAGTTTGATGGTCTCTTCTTGGGTAATGGTCCCGGTGACCCGGATATGTGTTCCGAGGCTGTCGATGTGATTCGTAAGCAAATCAGTATGAGCCGTAAACCGATATGCGGTATCTGCATGGGTAACCAACTCTTGGCTAAAGCAGGTGGTGCATCCATCTATAAATTGAAATATGGACACCGTTCTCACAACCAGCCGGTGCGTATGGTAGGCACGAATAAGTGCTTTGTGACCAGTCAAAACCATGGCTATGCCGTTGATATCAAGACCATCGGAAAAGATTGGGAAGAACTCTTTGTGAATATGAATGATGGAAGTAACGAGGGAATCAAGCATAAGACGAATCCTTGGTTTACTAGTCAGTTCCATCCGGAAGCATGTTCCGGTCCCGTAGATACGGAGTTTGTATTTGATGATTTTGTTGCAACCTTAAAGTAAAAGAGAAGATGAAAGATGAAAAGATAAAGAAAGTACTCCTCTTAGGTTCTGGTGCTTTGAAGATTGGAGAGGCCGGTGAGTTCGATTATTCGGGTTCACAAGCCCTTAAAGCCATGCGTGAAGAGGGTATTTATACCGTATTAATCAATCCTAATATTGCAACTGTTCAAACATCGGAAGGTGTTGCCGATCAGATATATTTCCTGCCTGTGCAGCCTTACTTCGTTGAACGTGTCATCGAAAAGGAGCGTCCTGATGGTATCTTACTGTCGTTTGGAGGTCAAACAGCACTCAATTGTGGTGTGGAACTCTATAAGAGTGGCATCTTAGAAAAGTACAATGTACAGGTACTAGGAACTCCCGTTCAGGCCATTATGGATACAGAAGACCGTGAACTTTTCGTTGAAAAACTGGACGAAATAGATGTCAAGACTATCAAGAGTGAGGCTTGTGACAATATTGAAAAGACTCGTAAAGCTGCTCGCGAACTCGGTTATCCGGTGATTATTCGCGCTGCTTATGCCCTTGGAGGACTTGGTAGTGGTTTCGCTGATAACGAAGAAGAACTAGATAAGCTTGCAGAAAAGGCATTCTCTTTCTCACCTCAGGTACTTGTTGAGAAAAGTTTGAAGGGCTGGAAGGAAATAGAATACGAGGTAGTACGCGACCGTTTCGACAACTGTATTACCGTATGTAACATGGAAAACTTTGACCCTTTGGGCATCCATACGGGTGAAAGTATCGTCATTGCGCCCTCTCAGACATTGACAAACAGCGAATACCATAAGTTGAGAGCATTGGCTATACGCATCATTCGACACATCGGTATCGTCGGAGAGTGTAATGTTCAGTATGCATTCGATCCCAAGAGCGAAGACTATAGAGTCATTGAGGTGAACGCACGATTGAGCCGTTCGTCTGCATTAGCGTCTAAGGCGACCGGTTATCCCTTGGCTTTTGTCGCTGCAAAGTTAGGTCTTGGATATGGTTTGTTCGACTTAAAGAACTCTGTTACAAAGACTACCAGCGCTTTCTTTGAGCCTGCATTGGACTATGTAGTGTGCAAGATTCCACGCTGGGACTTGTCAAAATTCCGTGGAGTAGACAAGGAATTGGGTTCTTCCATGAAGTCTGTCGGAGAGGTAATGGCGATCGGTCGAAACTTCGAAGAAGCCATCCAAAAAGGCTTACGCATGATAGGGCAGGGCATGCATGGCTTTGTCGAGAACAAGGAATTGGAAATAGAAGACATTGATGCAGCTTTGAAAGAACCTACCGATAAGCGCATCTTCGTCATCTCAAAGGCTATGCACAAGGCCTATACGGTTGATCAGATTCATGAATTGACGAAGATTGATAAGTGGTTCTTGCAGAAATTGAAGAATATTATTGATATTGATGAGCAGTTGAAGACATGCAATATCAATACACTTGATAAGGAATTGCTACAGAAAGCCAAAGTTTATGGCTTCACAGATTTCCAAATTGCGCGTGCCGTAGGGCTTGAAGGAGAACTCCATAACATGTTCAAGGCACAGCTATTGGTACGAAATCTGCGTAAGAACTATGGCATATTGCCGGTGGTAAAACAGATAGATACTTTGGCAGCAGAGTATCCGGCGCAGACTAATTATCTCTATCTGACCTATGCAGGAGTACAGAATGATATTGACTTTGAGAAGGATAAGCGCTCTATTATCGTGCTTGGGTCGGGAGCATACCGTATTGGTAGCTCAGTAGAATTCGACTGGTGTGGTGTTCAAGCTTTGAATACTATTCGCAAAGAAGGTTACCGTTCGGTGATGATTAACTATAATCCGGAGACTGTTTCTACCGATTATGATATGTGCGACCGTCTTTATTTCGATGAATTGACGTTTGAACGTGTCATGGATATCATTGAATTGGAGACTCCGCATGGTGTCATTGTCAGCACAGGAGGGCAGATTCCGAACAACTTAGCCATGAAGCTCGACGAGCAAAATGTACCTATTCTTGGTACGGCGGCGCAAGATATTGATGGCGCTGAAGACCGCGCTAAGTTCTCAGCCATGCTTACTCGCAATGGAATCAACCAACCCGAATGGAGTGCTTTGACCAGTATGGACGACATCGGAAAGTTTGTCGAGCGTGTAGGATTTCCGGTATTGGTTCGCCCATCGTATGTTCTTTCGGGGGCAGCGATGAATGTTTGCTCTAACGAAGAGGAACTTGTGAAGTTCTTACAACTTGCTGCTAACGTCAGTGAAGACCATCCTGTGGTTGTATCGAAGTTTATTGAGCACGCCAAGGAAATCGAGATGGATGCCGTAGCTCGCAATGGTGAGATTCTTGCATATGCCATCAGTGAGCACGTAGAGTTTGCCGGTGTGCACTCAGGAGATGCTACCATCGCTTTCCCACCGCAGAAGTTGTATGTTGAAACTGTTCGTCGTGTCAAGCATGTGAGTCGCCAGATAGCTAAAGAACTGCATATTAGCGGTCCTTTCAATATCCAGTTTATGGCTCGTGATAACGATATTTTAGTTATCGAATGTAATCTTCGTGCCTCACGTTCGTTCCCATTTGTCAGCAAAGTGTTGAAGATTAATCTCATCGAGCTGGCTACCAAAGTGATGTTGGGACTCCCTGTAGAGAAACCAAATAAGAACCTTTTTGACCTCGACTACGTAGGAATTAAGGCCAGTCAGTTCTCTTTCAGCCGTTTACAGAAGGCCGATCCGGTCTTAGGAGTGGATATGAGTTCTACTGGAGAGGTTGGTTGTTTGGGTGACGATACCAATGATGCATTGCTCAAGAGTATGCTTAGCGTCGGCCATCGTATCCCTGCTAAGACCGTTCTGCTCTCTACGGGTGGTGCAAAGGAGAAGGCCGGTATGCTTGATGCTGCTAGAGAATTGGTCGAACATGGCTATAAACTCTATGCAACGGGTGGTACCAGCAAGTATCTTGCAGAGAATGGAGTGGCAAACGAACGCGTTTTCTGGCCGTCAGAAGAAGGACAAGAGCCCCAAGCCTTGACCATGTTACATGAGCATAAGATTGATATGGTGGTTAATATTCCTAAGAACTTGACGGTTCATGAACTTACCAACGGTTACAAGATACGCCGTGCAGCTATTGATTTGAACGTTCCATTGATTACCAACAGTCGTTTGGCAAGTGCTTTCATTCATGCTTTCTGTAGCGTACCTTTGGATGAAATAGAGATTAAGAGTTGGTCTGAATATTAATCAGCTAGGCCATATAATATATAAAGAGCGGATGTCCGGTAGGGCATCCGCTCTTTTTCTTTGTGCTTTATCAGTAGTTTCCTTATGCTTGTTTCAACTCTGTGGCAGCTTCGTGTTTTCGCTGTCGCTCTATCACCATATCGAGAAGCTTCTTATTGCGCTTCGGTGTTACCATTCGACGAACGAAGATGTTGGGAATAGCCAAGCCTATGGCGATGAACAAGATAATCAGTGTAGCTCTGATACCATTGTACATAGCCACCGTTACCTCGCCCACAATACCGTGCATATCGATGAATGCAAACAGTGAACGATACATCAATACGCCCGGAATCATAGGGATAACGCAGGGTATAGACAGGCAATGATGAGGCATGTGGAACCAGTGCATGGCTTGCGTACAGATGATACTGATGAGTGCCGAACCCACAAATGAACCTGTAATCAAGCCCATATCCAATCCTATATTATCAGTACTGGGACCTAGATTCACGAAGTTTCGTGTACAGACTGCAATGATTCCGCCTATGGCTAACACTGGTAACAGACGTTTGGGGAAGTTGTATATGGTTGCGAATCCCATGGCCGAGATGGCTGCGGCAATAGAGAATTCAAGATAAGTGTGGTGAGGTATCATACTCAGGTCTTTGACAAAGTTGTCAATACCGCATACTTCTATCGCTAATGCGATACCAAATGCCATAGACAGAACAAACATAAGCGTGATGACAGCACGTGTTATGCCTATCTGGACGTAATTTGTCAGCATGTCGCTTACTGAATTGATGATGGGCACACCCGGCACTATGAATAGCGTACATGCCATCAATGGATGCCACGGAGTGTCTGTATGAAGTACCGAAGCCAGCATATCAGGCATAGCAGCCATAACTTCTGTAGAGAGTGAGAAGTTGGCAAATAGCCAAGCAATGAGTGTTGCTACGAAAGCCGAAATAGCAATATTCACATACGTGTTCGACCCTTTCTTATTCAAGTATGTCTTCAGTTGCATGCCAAACATGGCTGCTATTGAAGCATAGAAGAAGGCGGTCCAGTCGCATCCGAACTGTATACAGAAGCCACCGCAGGCAAATCCGCTGCAAGCTGCTACTTCCCAATCGGTATAACTGTTCTTCTTGTTCTTGATTTCATTCAATGCTTCCTCGTATTGTTCGAGCGAATAGTCTTCCTTTATAGCCAGCCATGATAGTTTACTGATGGCAGTGATGGTGGCCATGTTGATGCCGTGTTTGTCGCAACGCTTGTATTTGCTGTATAAATGGCCGTCGATACACACGTTGACCATCAAGATATTAAAGTTAAAGTAGATATGCATGTCTTCCTCAATGATGCCTAAGAATGCGGCAACACGCTTCATATTGCGCGAAATACGAGCTGTGTCGGCGTTACTCGACATGAGGAGACATCCTGTGTCTAAGAGTAGTTCTAACTTCTTAATGACGATTGCTTCTGAATTACAATTATTATCCATGCTTCTTTTGTAGTCTTTGAAATGATGTTATCTGAATTTTCTGTGCAAAGTTAGTCAAATAAATATTGACGTAAATATGTTTCTGAAGAAATATAAAAAGTCTGCTATCGATTTTGTAGATAGCAGACTTGTAGAATGGGTTAATTCTTGTCTAAATCTAAAATACTAATCTTCTTTACCCCATTGCAAATATCATTATCTGTACCGTAACGATGCGTAAGAACATCGAGAACGGATATACGGTCGCGTAAGCTATGGCAGCCGAGTCGGTCGTAGTCAAATCGTTGCTGTATGCCAGTGCTGCCGGGTTGGTGTTGGCACCCGATAATACGCCCAGCAACGTGAAGTAGTTGAGATGGTATACATAGCGACCTATGAGTCCACCTATTAAGATTGGAAGCAGTGTGATGATGAAACCGAAGGCTATCCAAGTAGCTCCTTGTCGGCTGATAACAGTTTCTACGAACGAGTTACCGGCTCCCAAGCCCACACACGCCAAGAAGATACAGATACCAATCTCGCGTATCATGAGGTTGGCGCTGATGGTATTGTAGGTCACGATGCGATATTTAGGACCGAAACATCCCATCAATATGGCTACGACAAGCGGTCCACCAGTCAGTCCAAGTTTCAAAGGTGCAGGAATACCCGGTATCACGAAGGGTACGTTTGCTAGTATACAACCTAATGCAATACCCCAGAATATGGAGATAATGTTTGGTGTATTGAGGCGTCGCATGGAGTTACCGAGTATCTTCTCGGTATGTCCTATGGCTAATTCTGAGCCGACAACCGTCACACGGTCGCCCATCTGGAGTTGCAATTGTGGTGTGGCTACAAGGTCTACACCCGAACGATTCACTCTCGTAATGTTAGCATTGAAGTTGCTTCTGATTCTTAATTGAGCCAAACTTTTGCCGTTTAGTTCCGGTTTGGTAATTAGAATCCTTCTCGAAATCAACTCTTTCTCGTATGGAGACCAGTCCATCTCAATGGAGTTACCCATCAGTGCGATGATAGGTTCAATGTCTTTAGGGTTGGCGATAATCAGCAATTTGTCGCCAAGATGAATGGTTGTTTGTCCGTTGACGAGTGCATTGTGAGCTGCATTATTGGCATGGACAATACGCGAGATGACGAACTGGCGTTTCACCATAGGACGAATGTGTTTGATGGTCATGCCATCAATCATCTCATTGGTCACCTCTACAGTGAATGTTCTTACGCTTAACTCCTCCAAGTGTCCTAATCCGGTGCGTGCATCCTCATCTTCTTCTTCCTTATTAATTCTAAGGATGTATCTCAAAAGCATGAAAGCTAAGATGACACCGAATATACCTAATGGATAAGTTACGGTGTAACCTAGTGCGATTTCCGGTGCATCAATACCGTTCAAGTCGCTGTTTGCCTGCTGAGCAGCACCTAGTCCCGGTGTATTGGTCACGGCTCCGGAGAGTATACCGGCCAATGTGGTGATAGGAGTCTGCGTGGTGAAGTGCAGCGTGATGGTGATAATCACACTCAAGAATATCGTGATGATGGCTAGCATGGTAAGTGTTTTACCACCCTTACGGAATGAAGAGAAGAAACTTGGACCTACTTGCATACCGATAGAGTAGACAAAGAGAATTAGTCCAAACTCTTTCATGAAGTGCAATAGATGCTCGTCGAGGTTCAAATTGAATTGGCCGAACAGGATACCGAAGAAGAGTATCCACATCAGTCCAAGCGATACATTACCTATTTTGATTTTTCCTAGCGACAATCCCATTGCTATAACAAGGGATAGAATAAGTACGGAGTGGGCTACACCGCCACCCCATAGTCCGGGCATTCCTTGAAATAAGTGCTCGATAATTTCCATGATTGATCGTAATTGATTTTGCAATTGCAAAGTTATTACATTTAATATAGAACATCAAGTGGTGGTAATTATATTCAGAGAGTGCTGTTATTAGTATTTTCGATAGCCATAGTTGTCTTATTGCAAAGTGTCGGCAGCGTTACTGCAATGGCCGAACAGCGTTGCTGCAGTGCTTGTTCAGCATGCTTGCCTCGACTTTGCAGCGAGTTAAGGGGGAGAAATTAGGAGTGGGAAATAAGGAACTTGAGGATGGGAGATAGGCACAATAAAAGGGGAATCGGGTTTAGCCCGATTCCCCTGATGGTCGTTTGTAATATCTTTCTGTTTAATAGTTGTCGTCGTCAGACATATCCTCGGCTTCCATATTGAGGTCGTCCGGATTTTCCTCAAAGGTCGTGCGATAACTCTCTTCTGTCAATTTGTCTTCGTCGAAAACATCCTCATCGTCATCGGGCTCGTTGTAACTATCCTTGATTTCCGGTAAGTCTTCATCATCGGTATCAATGGTATCTCCATCTAAATCCAACTTATCCATATCGTCATCACTATCAAATCTTACCCTTGGTCTTTCTAATTCAGGCTTCTCTTTAGCGAAGATGGCTTCAATCCATCCACCCTTTGGAATTTCAAGCACATCAAATCCGTCGGCTACCTTCTTCTCATACATGCCACCTTTCTTGTGTAGTCTGTCTTTGGGAAGAGTAGTAGTGCTGATGTCGAAACCATGTTCGATGATGTCTCTGATGCTTTGTGAAAGTGAATCCCAGCCACCGCCAAAATTTCGGTCGATGCATTCTAGCAACTTTGTAGCAGAGATATGGTGTATATTTTCGTAGGTAAGATCGGATACACGCATGATGGTGCGTTTCTTCAATGCCCACTTGTTCTTGTTGTTTTCGTCTATTCTGATGCGTCCAATCTTGAATCCGCGGTCTTCATACTTCCTGATGACCTCTGGTTTATCAATCTTAATTTCTTCTGCATCGAATGCACTTTTGATGACATCTATGTAATGTCTCATGTTATCCTTGAGGTCTGCATCTTTCTCAGCAGCCTCCCACATACGGAATATGTCATTCTCCTGAATATCCCATACATTGCTTTTGCTTAGCGTCTTTAGGGTTAATACTTTCTGTTGTCTCATATGTGTGATTGCTATTTATCTTACCTTAAACTCAGTCTTGGATAGCGCTGCAAAAGTACATACTCTGTATCATATTCACAAACTTTTCAAAAGGATTTTTTGTATTTCTCCCCCTTATTCTCTATTTTTGCATACATATATGAGTGAACCGTTAGCAGAGCGAATGCGACCCAAAACTTTGGACGATTATGTCGGCCAAAAACATCTCGTAGGAGAGGGAGCCGTATTGCGCCAAATGATAGACACAGGTAGGATTTCCTCGTTTTTGTTATGGGGACCACCGGGTGTTGGAAAGACTACACTTGCACGTATTATTGCCAATAAGTTAGACACTCCGTTCTATACTTTAAGTGCTGTGACAAGTGGAGTAAAGGACGTTCGCGACGTCATAGCAAAGGCCAAGGAAAGCAGATTCTTCAATACCGCATCGCCAATCTTGTTTATTGACGAGATTCATCGGTTTAGTAAATCGCAGCAGGACTCCTTGCTTGGTGCAGTGGAGCAGGGGGTGGTGACATTGATCGGGGCTACGACGGAGAATCCTTCGTTTGAAGTGATTAGGCCGTTGTTGTCACGTTGTCAGTTGTATGTTTTGAAATCGTTGGAGCAAGACGATTTATTGGAACTGCTCCATAAAGCTATTACGACGGATATATATTTGAAAGAGCGCCGTATAGAACTGAAAGAGACCGGAGCCATGTTGCGGTATAGTGGTGGAGATGCGCGTAAATTGCTGAATATATTGGAACTGGTAGTAGAGTCGGAGGGGAAGAACGATGTGGTGATTACCGACGACTTGGTAGTAAACCGGCTGCAACAGAACCCTTTGGCCTATGATAAAGAGGGGGAAATGCACTACGATATCATCTCAGCATTCATCAAGAGCATCCGTGGGAGCGACCCTGATGCAGCCTTATACTGGATGGCTAGGATGATAGAAGGCGGTGAAGATCCTCAATTTATCGCTCGCCGACTGGTCATTAGTGCCTCCGAAGATATAGGATTAGCCAATCCCAACGCTCTGTTATTGGCTAATGCGGCTTTCGATGCGGTCATGAAAATAGGCTGGCCTGAGGGGCGTATCCCGTTGGCGGAGGCTGTTGTGTATCTCGCTACGAGTGCCAAAAGCAATTCAAGTTATCTTGGTATTGATGCAGCGTTGGAGAAAGTGCGACAGACAGGAAACCTTCCTGTGCCGCTACATTTGCGTAATGCTCCGACCAAACTGATGAAACAGTTGGGTTATCATGATGGTTATAAGTACAGTCATGACTATCCTGAGCACTTCGTACAGCAACAGTATATGCCCGATGAACTGGTGAACGACAGGTTATGGCATGCACAACCCAATGCGGTAGAGACGAAGTTGAAAGATCGCATGACTCGTTTTTGGGGTGATAGATATGAGAAGTAATATATATAAAGGTATAAAGATATTGATAAAATGAAAATCGTTGAATTGGATGCTCATGCTATCAACCCCGGAGATCTGTCTTGGGAAGGGTTGAAATCATTAGGCGAATTTGTGGAATATGAACGTTCTACGGGCAAAGAAGTTGTAGAACGAGCCAAAGATGCTGACGTGGTACTGACCAATAAGGTGTCTATTCGTGAGAAAGAAATGAGCCAATTGCCTAAGTTGAAGTATATTGGTGTGATGGCAACAGGCTATAATACCATAGACTTGGAGGCAGCTCGGAAACGTGGTATTGTCGTGACAAATATTCCGGCATATAGCACTGATAGTGTGGCGCAGATGACTTTTGCCCATATTCTTAATATTATGAATCGGGTAGACCATTATGCTGAGCTTAACAGACAAGGCAAATGGAGCGACAATCCCGACTTTTGTTATTGGGATAGTCCGTTACATGAGATTGCCGGTAAGACGCTTGGTATCATTGGATTAGGCAATATTGGTATGAAAGTAGCAATGATTGCTAAGGAATTCGGAATGGATGTATTTGCTTATACAAGCAAGAATTCGGCTGATTTACCTGATGGCATTCAGAAAACAACGCTTGATGGACTGCTCTCTGTGAGCGATATTCTGACTTTGCATTGTCCACTTACGCCCGAAACAAGGGAGATGATTAATAAGGAAACCATCAAGATGATGAAGCAAGGTGCTATTATTATCAATACCGGGCGTGGTCCGTTGGTTGATGAGCAAGATGTGGCTGACGCGTTGGAAAGTGGCCAATTGGCTGGATATGGGGCTGATGTGATGTACGAGGAACCTCCTCGTAAAGACAATCCATTGCTCCGTCAGCCCAATGCTTTTATAACTCCGCATGTGGCATGGGCCACTTTTGAGGCACGCAAACGCTTGGTTGATATTTGTGTAGAGAATGTGAAAGCTTTTATTGATGGTCATCCTATTCATGTAGTAAACTCATAATAACATGTTCTATCAAGATCCTGAGGTTGTTCGTACGGTTCAACAAGTTCTAGAATTCGTCGGTACTTTCGCGTTTGCTATATCAGGTATCCGTCAGGCGGCGGCTAAACATTTCGATTGGTTTGGCGGTTTTGTGTGTGGATTTGCTGTTGCTATTGGTGGCGGAACGCTGCGCGACGTCATGTTAGGGACCACTCCTTTTTGGATGACATCGTCTATTTATATCGTTTGTACGGTTATTGCGCAGTTGTTTGTGATTGTTTTTGCACGGTCACTTAATAAGTTGGACAATGCGTGGTTGGTTTTTGACACCATAGGTTTGGCTCTGTTTACCATTGCCGGTATGCAGAAAACCTTGCAATTCGGTTATCCTTTCTGGGTTGCCATCATCATGGGATGCATTACCGGAGCCGCTGGTGGAGTGATAAGAGATGTGTTTCTCAATAAAGAACCGCTTATTTTCCAGAAAGATATTTACGCCATGGCTAGTATCTCAGGCGGTTTGGTGTATTGGGGGCTTGTCTCTTTAGAGGTAAATGTGGGTATAGCGTCTATTGTTACGTTTTTGATTATCTGCGTCATTCGCTTCTTGGCCGTTCGATACCATATATCATTGCCTATTTTGAAAGATGAAAATGGAGGTTGATATTTACCAACAATAAAGCCCGACAAGTGTCGGGCTTTATTGTTTTATGCTTGTTTGATTATTTATTCAAATACAAATTTCAGGATAAAGATAATGGATAGAGCTATCAACATGGGGTTGAGCACCTTGAATTGTCCTGTACATAACTTGATGATGACATAGGCAAGGATACCTAAGCAGATACCATCTGCGATAGAATAGCAAAGTACCATCGTAATCATTGTGATGAAAGCAGGGAATGCTTCGCTCACATCGCTAAGGTTAGTCTTCTTTACACAGTCAATCATCAAGACTCCTACGAGTACCAATGCACCACTGGTAGCTGCGCTGGGAATAACCAAGAATAACGGACTCAAGAACAAACTGAGCAGGAACAGGCATCCTACAATGAACGAGGTGAGTCCACTTCGACCGCCTTCAGCAATTCCTGAAGCGCTCTCAATGTATGTTGTGATAGTGGAACTTCCTAGCATTGCACCGCAAGTAGTACCGATAGCGTCGCTCATCATGGCCTCTTTTACATGTGGAATGCTACCGTTCTTTTCTACGATACCGGTTTTTTCTGATAAGCCAACGAGTGTTCCGATGGTATCGAAAACGTTGACAATAAGAAGTGTGAACACCACGATGACCGTGTTGAAGTTCATCAATCCGTCGAAATCAAACTTCCAAAAGACAGGTGATATATCCTGTGGAGTGGAGACGGGAGACCATCCTGACTCCATTTGAGTGACTCCCATGGGGATTCCAATGATGGTTGCTGCCAAGATGCCATAGAACAAAGAGCCTTTCACATTCCTTGCCATGAGGATTCCACTGCCCAAGATGGCGATGAGCCCTAATATACATTCAGGTGTAAAAGCACCTAGACCAACGAATGTTCCTTCCTTGGCTACGATGATACCGGCATTCTTTAATCCGATAAAAGCGATGAACATACCGATTCCGGCACTGATGGCGTAACGCAGATTCAGCGGGATTGAGTCGAGAATCATTTCTCTGACGTTTAAGAAAGTAATCAAGATAAAGATGATACCTTCTATCAACATGATGGTCAAACTCTGTTGCCAAGTGTATCCCATAGCCTGACATAGGGTGTAGGCAAAGAATGCATTCAGTCCCATACTGGGTGCTTGGGCAAATGGAAGCTTTGCCATGAAAGCCAGCAAGAGCGTGGCTATGGCGGCAGCTATGGCCGTTCCGGTGAATAATGCACCTTTATCCATACCTGTTGTAGCTAGGATAGCGGGGTTAACAGCAAGAATGTAACTCATCGTTAAGAAGGTTGTGGCGCCTGCAATAAGCTCCGTCTTCACCTTCATGGTCTGTGGATTGAATCCAAGTGCTTTTTCAAGAAAACTCATATTGATTATTTATGTTAAAGGATTTATTTGTTGTTAGTTAGCCAGTCGTCCAATATCATGCGGGCAATACTTAGTTTTTCGGGGATGGTAGGTAAGGTCTCTTTAGTGAACCAAGCCCCTTTGCTCAGCTCATCGGTCTGCAATTTGATTTCACCGGACACATAGTCGGCATTAAAACCTACCATCAATCCACTGGGATAGGGCCACGGCTGCGACCCAAAATAGCGCAGATTGGTGATGGTGATGCCAGTTTCTTCCATCACTTCGCGATGAACTGCCTCTTCCAAGGTTTCACCTGTCTCCACAAAACCGGCTACAAGACCGTAGAAATTGGTCTTGAAGTTCTTTGCATGAACCAACAAGACTTCATCATCGCGATGTATCAACACGATAATAGCGGTTGCCAACTGGGGCCAAACTTCCTTTCCACACGATGTACAACGCTTACTGATGTCGGTATGCATGCGCATTGGGGCACCACAAACACCACAGAATTGCGTATTCTTATCCCAATATAACAGCTCATGACATTTACCTGCTTTCAGGTAAAGTTCCATGCTTAGTTCATAATACGATGCGCGTAATCCGCACATTTTGAATCCCGGATAATCTGTTATTGGCGCATCAACGCTGAAAGCCTTGGCCGGTGTACCGTCTTCTAAGGCTGGAATGTTGATTACATGTGTCCATGGTTTGAGGGCAACAGGTGGTTCTTCTTCACATGGGATGGAACAACTACCGTCTTCCCGACACTCTAATAGAATGTCTGATTTACAAAATACAAACCAATAAGTCTTCATTATTTAATGTCTTTCGGATCTTGTGCGCGGCCGAAGAGTAGCATACTGTCGCGTTTAGCAGCTTCACGTGTCCATGCTTCCGGTATAAATTTCCAGTTGTTATTGGGCTTCGGATCCATTACCTTCGTCTTTTCTATTTCCTTCATCAAGTAGTATCGTTGGTCTTTCTCGCTTCTCCAGACGATACGACTCTCCAAGCTATCACGCGGAATACCTGCTCCTCGTGTGAGCAACTCGCCTCCACCGTTTCCCCGATAGCTGTTGATAGCTACCTTATACCATTCATTCTCTTTGAACGGACGGCCGTCGGCCATACTGATAATACGTACCTTTTGTCCGTCGGGTTTAGTCACATCTACCTCATAGATGATTCCTGCAGCGCTGTCAAAGTTGAATGTAAAGTTCTTGAAACCAAGTCGTTGTTGGTCTCCTTTGGTATCGGCCAAAAGTAAAAGATGGTCGTTCGGGCTCTTCATCGTGTTCACCCATTGATCGTAACTCATCTCCAAATGCTTACGAATTTCTTCACCTGTGAGCCGCATCACGTAGAGTTGGTTCTCAAACCTATACAGGTTGAACATATCAGATACATGCAACGTGCCGGCTTTGATGCTTGCATCGAAAGCCAAAGGAGCGTTGAAGGCTACATCGGCACCGGTAATCTGCAATTGCAAATTGAGTATTAAGTCGGTAAAAGCAGAGCTGCCGAAATAGCTATCGCGTGTATAAATGGTGTTCTTAAAGCTACCTATTTCACGATTAACAAAGGTATTCACTTTGTCTATATGATCTTTGAAGTAGGCCATGTAAGCCTCGTCAACAGGTTGATTAATCATATCTACCAGTTTTCCTACGACCTTTTTGTCAATCATCTTACCCTTTTTGTTGAGGGTGACGGTAATCTCTGCGTCAGCCACAGTAATAGCGTTGTTAGCTGGATCTAGGCAAACTACCAGTTTACCAGCCACATTTTGTATAGTCTCATTAGAACGTGTGTGGTCGTGACCGAACAATATGAGGTCGAATCCGGGTACCTCTTTGGCTACACGATGTGAAGCGTTCTCCTCGTATTCGTCTGTCTTGATACCGTTGTCTTTACCACTATGGAAGAGGCCGATAATGATATCGGGATGCTCGGTATCTTGAACTGTCTTCACCCACTTACGTGCCGAAACTACCATATCTTCAAAGTAGAGTTCCGACCATAGATTCTTAGAGAGCCAACTGGGGATAGCCGGAGTCAGCATACCGATGATAGCAATCTTCACACCATCCTTATTTAATATGGTATAAGGCTTTACATACGGTTTTTGAGTCTTGGTATCGATGATGTTACAACCCAACATGGGGCAGTTAATCTCTTTTATCCATTTGTCGTACACAGCATGTCCTGTCTCTACATCGTGGTTTCCTACGGACTCGGCATCATACTTCATGTAGTTGATAATGTCTGCTGCCACGTTCCGTTCTTGCGTAGCTATGTAGTTATAGTAGTAACATGTAGGTTGTCCTTGGAGTATATCGCCATTGTCGAGCAACACTACGTTGTTGCCATAATCTTTGCGTAGCGAGTTCACATAGCTGCTCACTCTAGCCAATGTACCTGCTTTTGGTTTGCGATTGATAAAATCGTAAGGGAAAAAACTTCCGTGTACATCGCTCGTTTCAATCACTCTGATATTGATGGTTTTATTCTTTCCCATGGCGTATGTGGAAAGGCAGAGAGCCATGAGACATGCAATGAAGATTCTTTTCATTTTGCTTTTTCATTTATGTGTGCAAAGATAGCGTTTTTTTATGAATGCGGCATGGTTTTTGCTTACTTCTTATTAAAGAATAAAAGAGTACAGAAATTATGGCATTTATAGATTATTACAAGATTCTAGGCGTCGATAAGAGCATCCCACAAAAGGATGTCAGGGCGGCTTATAGGAAGCGTGCAAAGCTGTTCCATCCCGATTTGCATCCCAATGATCCGAAAGCGAAAGCCAAGTTTCAAGCATTAAACGAGGCTTACGATGTGTTGAGCGACCCTGAGAAACGCCGCAAATACGACCAATATGGTGAGAAGTGGCGCGAGGCCGATATGTTTAATGGTGGCAGAGGTGGTGGAAACTACCAGTGGTCTTCGGCCGGTGGTGGTAATCCTTTCGAGGGATTCGACTTTAATAGCTTTGGTGGAGGCGGTTTCTCCAGTTTCTTTAAAGACCTTTTTGGAAGTGGTCGAACTGCCAATACTGGTCGTTCGGCTCGGCAAAGTTCGGGTAGTGTGAATGCCGAAGTGAACATAGACTTTTATACAGCTTTGCTTGGTGGCGAGGTAATCGTACAGTTGGGTGATGGAACTAAGATTAAGTTGAAGATTAAACCCGAAACACAGAATGGCACAAAGGTGCGATTGCGTGGCAAGGGAATGAATCGGGGAGATGGTACTTTCGGCGACTTGATAGTCACCTACAACGTCACTCTGCCCACGGGATTGACCGAACGACAGAAGCAATTGCTTCGGCAGATGCAACAGGGATAAAAGGATGAGGATGCAGAATTGTTCGCATTCTCATCCTTTTTTGTATCTTTGTATTCGTATAAACAAATAAAACGATGCAAGTAGTTTACGAAGATAATCATCTCATCATCGTCTCTAAACGTAGTGGAGAGATTGTTCAGGGCGATAAGACTGGCGATACACCGCTTAGCGAGACGGTGAAAGCATACATCAAAGAGAAATACCAAAAGCCGGGTAATGTATTTATAGGTGTGATACACAGGCTAGATAGGCCTGTGTGGGGACTCGTTGTCTTTGCCAAAACATCCAAGGCTCTTTCGCGAATGAGTGAGATGTTCCGTACCGGAGAGGTGCATAAGACCTATTGGGCTATTACTCGTAACGTACCCAAACAGCTCGAAGGAACCCTTACACATTGGCTTGTGCGCAACGAAAAGCAGAACAAAAGCTATGCTTACGACCATGAAGTGCCACGTTCGAAGAAAGCTGTTTTAAATTATAAGGTAATAGGTAGGTCGGACAACTATACGTTGATAGAGGTAGAATTGCTCACTGGACGACATCATCAGATACGTTGTCAGCTCGCAGCAATGGGGTGGCCTATCAAAGGCGATTTGAAATATGGGGCTCAGCGTAGCAATCCCGACGGCAGTATCTCACTGCTCTCGCATCAAGTAGCGTTCGTTCATCCTGTGTCTAAAGAGTCATTGTGTGTTGTAGCTCCATTACCCGAAGACCGTTTGTGGAGTGCTATTGCGCCGTGAAAGTAGCCATTTATGCCTTTTAAACTTATCCTTCCTCGTTTCAAAGTTTTGTTTCTTGTCTACTCGTTAACTTGTCTACTACCTGACTGCAAGGCCGTGGCAGTTTTGCTGACTAACCCTTGCAGTATTGCTGCCGAGCCTAGACATGAATGTTGCCAAGCCACTGCAGTAATTTCAGAGTGAGGAGCTAGGGGTGAGAAGTGAAGAGTTTGGAAGATACAAATAGTAATGGTAATGATGTGTTGACAAATTGACGAGTAGACAAGTAAATAAATATTAGGGAAAAGATGTGAATGGGTGAAAGATACTGGTAGTTGTAGTAGAGATGGGAGGTCGCCCGTCTCTACTGTAATTAATGTAGGCTTTGGAGCTCAGAGATGGTAAGTTGGAATCGGTAGATCAGTATCGAGAACCTTAAATAATGCAGTTATAGGCTTATCCCACCTATTATAATATAGGCCTTTTTGAAAATTATAGCTGAAGGCATTCGCCATTCTATTAAAAAATAGCTAACTTTGCATGTAGCTAAGAATGGGCTGTCTGCTGCCCGAAAACAGTATTAGATTTCTATGAAAAAGAAGCTGAAGTGGGTCGCTGTCGTTATTCTGACGCCGATACTCTTGTTTGTCGTGCTCGCATTGTTGCTCTATTTCCCTCCCTTTCAGAATTGGGCGGTAGCTAGAGTGGCTGCCTATGCTTCTGAAAAAACCGGTATGGAAATCTCTGTAGAGCATGTGAATCTGGAGTTTCCGCTTGATTTGGGAGTCGAAGGCATCAAGGTGATTCAGCAGAATGATTCTCTTCCACAGCAAAAAGATACGGTGGCAGACATCCGTAAGGTTGTAGCCGATATTCAACTTTGGCCTTTACTCAAGCAACAAGTGCAGATAGACGAACTCGCATTCATCCAATTAAAAGTGAATACGACTAACTTTATTCACGAGGCAAGGGTGAAAGGTACGATCGGAGAACTCAATCTGAAAGCTCATAGTATAGATTTGAAGGCCGATTCTGTGAAGATTGACGATGCCAATCTGAAAGATGCACGAGTGAATATTGAGTTGAGTGATACTGTTCCACCGGACACTTCACAGCAGAAAAGCTACTGGAAGATATCAGTGAATAGGCTTAATGTGGAGCGTACAGACGTGACTGTACACATGCCGGGCGACACCTTGCAAGTGCAAGCTTATATGGGTAAGGCTGTGGCTGAAGGGGGGTATTTTGATTTATACAAAGAGTTGTATCAGGTAAGGAAACTTGATTGGACAGCAGGACGGCTGAAATATGATAACAATTTTGAAATATTCGCTAAAGGATTAGATTATAATCATCTATCAATCAGTAATATATCGCTGGGCCTAGATTCCTTGGATTATTGCAATCCGAAGCTTGTTATGAACTTACGTGAGTGCCAGTTCGACGAGAAAAGTGGCTTGCAAGTGCAGCAAATAGCTGGGCGTGTGCTGATGGATTCGACGAAGTTGTATCTCTCAAAGGTTACATTTAAGACGTCGGAATCATCGCTTCATGGTGATTTGGATATGGACTTGAATACTTTTGCCGATCCCTCCCCCGGGAAATTCAATGCTACCGTGCATGGAAGATTCGGCAAACAAGACCTTATGATATTCATGAACGACATGCCGCCAGCATTCCGTAGGGCGTGGCCCAGCTATCCTTTATCTGTCGATGGAGTGGTGCGAGGTAATATGAAACGTATTGTTTTGGCGGGTCTGAACGTAAAATTACCTTCTGCCTTCGATGTCCGAGCTACCGGATATATACAGAATCCCACTGATGCCAAGCATATGAAAGCTAGCTTGGACTTGAAAGCTGCGAGCTATCGGATGGACTTCCTGACCGCATTATTGGACAGGGAACTGATGAAAACGGTTCGAGTACCGAGTGGAATCACGTTTAATGGGCATGTAGAAGTGAATGGACAGAGCTATGCATCAACTTTTGTGGCCGGTCAAGGAGGCGGTAGATTGAGCGGAACTGCTCGTTTCGACGCGTCAAGAATGTCTTATACGGCTCGTCTCACGGCTTCGCAGCTACCACTTCAGAACTTTGTTCCCAACATGGATTTACATCCTTTTACCGGATTTGTAGATGTTTCGGGTGTCGGGACAGACATGCTTTCGCCCCGAACACATCTTGTGGCCAAGGCACGTATACAGAAATTCAGATACGGGAAGTATAATCTAGACAACACGACGGCTGATGCTACGGTGAATCGTGGGCTTGCTCGTGCCGATATTGTGAGTAAAAACGACTTGTTGAAAGGTAATATACATCTGGATGCAAAATTGAATAGCAAGCATGTGGATGCTAAAGTGATGTGCAATCTAGATAAAGCCGACTTCTATCATCTACGCATTGCCGAGACGCCTTTGACTGCTTCAATGCGTGCCAATGTAGCTTTGCAGATCGATATGAAGCACTTTTATATGGTCAAAGGTACCATGCAAGATGTTGTCATAGACGATGGGAAGCAGATATATCGACCCGGTGGCTTGGATATAGATATGTTGACGCGCCGTGATACAACTCATGCTGTGCTCAATTGCGGTGATTTCCACTTGAAGATGAATGGTCGTGGAGGTTATGAGCGATTGATGGCGCAGGCTAACAGTTTCATGAAAGAAGTGCAATTGCAACTCAAGAACAAGCGGATAGACCAAGTGAAGTTGTGGCAAAGATTGCCCGATGCCAACTTGTATTTGGTGAGTGGCAAGGATAACTTCTTTGTACATATGCTCAATCGTTATGGTTATCAGTTCGCAAGTGCTGATATTAATGTGGTGTCTTCGCATGTAACAGGGCTTAATGGTCGCTTGCAAATCGACTCATTGGTAGCTGATAGTATGCTATTAGATACTGTTCGGTTTAATATTTATTCTACGAATAATGCCTTTACATATTATGCTCAGGTGCGCAACAATGCTAGAAATCCACAGTATGTATTTAATGCGCTCTTCGATGGAGGGCTACATGAACGGGGTGCTAACCTCAAAGTAAGGCTCTATGATGCCAAAGATAATCTTGGAGTAGGGGTCGGTTTGACAGCTTCTATGGAGTCGAATGGCATTCAATTGCATTTGGATGACCAGCCAGTATTGGGCTATAAGACTTTCTCGGTGAACGATAGTAACTTCGTATTCTTGGGTGATAACCGACGCGTAAGGGCTGATTTGAAGTTACGTTCGGCTGATGGAATGGGCGTACAGGTTTATTCTGATGACGAAAACGAGGAAGCATTGCAGGACATAACGTTCAGTTTGAATCAGTTTGATTTAAAGAAAGTACTCTCGGTAGTGCCTTATACGCCTGATTTAGCGGGTATCTTGAATGGCGATTATCACCTGATACAGACCAAAGATGAGTTGTCGGTATCATCTAATATGACCATAGATAATATGGTATATGAAAAGAGTCCGATGGGCAATGTGGGTGCTGAGTTCGTCTATATGCCTAAGGCTGATGGTAGTCATTATGTAGATGGCATTCTCATGCACAATGGTTCGGAGGTGGCAACGGTCAAAGGTACATATCTATCTAAGGGAGATGGCTATCTAGATGCAACGCTTGGATTCGATAAATTGCCCTTGTTGATGGTGAATGGATTTATCCCTCAGCAGTTGTTTGGGTTCAAAGGATATGCCGAAGGAAGCCTAGATGTCAAGGGAAGTTTGAGCAAACCGAATGTCAATGGAGAACTGTATGTGGATTCTGCTTACTTGGTTAGCCAGCCGTATGGAGTGGAAATGCGATTCGATAATGACCCTGTGACCATCACAAACAGTCGATTACTTTTCGAAAACTTCATGATGTATTCGCATAACGATAGTCCGTTAATAATGTCAGGGTATCTGGATTTCGCCGATTTAGACAACATGTTGATGGATGTAAGAATGCGTGCGGACAACTTCTTATTGATAGATGCTAAGGAAAACTTGCGTTCCGAGACTTTTGGTAAAGCCTATGTAGACTTCTTCGGAAGAATGAATGGACGTGTTGAGAACCTACAGTTGAGAGGCAAATTGAATGTTCTTGGCTCTACGGATATGACTTATATACTCCGTGATTCAGAGCTTTCTACCGACACACAACTAGATGAACTCGTGAAGTTTACAGACCTTCAAGACTCTATACAAGAAGTTGTTGAACGGCCAAAGCCCGAAGGTTTCAATATGGCATTGGGCATTAGTATCGATGAGGGAGCCCATGTCGTGTGTGCATTAAACGCAGATAAGACCAATTATATAGACCTAATGGGGGGTGGCGACCTACAAATGACGTATAATGCAGTAGACTTTGTCGGGCTGAAAGGGCGTTATACGCTTAACAGCGGTGAGATGAAATACTCGTTACCGGTTATTCCTTTGAAGACGTTTAACATTCAAGATGGGAGTTATCTAAGCTTTACGGGCGATCCAATGAACCCGAATCTTCATATTACGGCGACCGAAACCGTGAAAGCAACGGTCAATGAATCGGGCAGCAATGGGCGAGTTGTGGACTTTACATGTGGTGTGAAGTTGAGTAAAACACTCAATAAACCGGGCGTAGAGTTTATTATTGATGCCCCCAATGATATGACAATAGCTAATGAATTGAACACGATGTCGACCGAAGGTAGGGGTAAAGTGGCCATTACCATGCTTGCTTCGGGTATGTATTTGGTCGATGGAAACACCAATGCGTTCTCTATGAACAGTGCATTGAGTTCATTCTTACAGGGTGAAATCAGCAAGATTACCGGCACAGCCATGCGTTCTATGGGTCTTGATATAGGCATGAGTGTCGACAATGCCACTACTTCGAGTGGTGCAATGCATACTGATTATAACTTCCGTTTTGCTAAACGACTGTGGAATAATCGTTTGAAAATCATCGTAGGAGGTAAAGTTTCCACTGGTTCGGAGTTGGAACAAACTCGTAGCAATACTTTCTTTGACAACGTGGAAATGCAATATCGACTTGACCAAAAGTCGAGTAAGTACCTCCGTTTGTTCTATAACAACAGCACCTACGACTGGTTGGAAGGATTAATCGGGGAATATGGGGTCGGTTTTAAGTGGCGTCGGAAACTTGATCACTTCAAAGATATATTCCGATTCAATACTCCTAAGGGGAATGAACTGCCTGCATTGCCTGCCGATTCAGTAAAAATGAAGAAGAAAAAATGAAAAGGAATGCCAATAAGATAGTCGTGCAAGTGTTGTTAGGAGCCATTGTTCTGTTAGCAACACAGTTGACTTCATGTTCTTCAACAAGCGCTATCCCCGATGGTGAACAACTTTATACGGGGTTAGAGAAGATACAATACACCAATTACGAAAAGAATTTGCATGCTGAAACCACTCAGTTGGAAATGGAATCGGCACTTGCTGCCATTCCCAATGGATCGCTTTTTGGCAGCAGTTATTACCGTACGCCTTTCCCAATACGCCTTTGGATATGGAATGCCTTTTCTCAATCGGAGTCTACTTTAGGCAAATGGATGACGAAAACATTTGGCACTCAGCCTAAACTAATGAGCCAAGTGAATCCTGATTTGCGCTCTTCGGTGGCCGAATCTCAGCTCAAGAAGTTCGGTTATTTCAATGGAAAGGTGACTTATAACATCAAAACCGGACATAATCCAAAGAAAGCCAAGCTCTCTTATACGGTCGATATGGGACATTTGTGGACAGTAGATACACTGCAATACACAAACTTTCCGATGACAACAGATAGTCTTATACGTGCTAGTAGAGCCGATGCGCTCATCAAGAGGGGGTATCCGTTCAGTGTATCTACACTGGATGGCGAGCGTCAGCGCATTGCCCGATTGCTCCGTAACAATGGTTTCTATTACCAACAAGCAGGTTATAGCTCTTATTTGGCAGATACTTTGAATGCTAAAGGCAAGGTTGCACTCAAGCTACAGATGGCAGATAGTTTGGATACCGATGTACTTACGAAATGGTATATAGGCAAGGTGACATATAATCTGAGACGTTCTTTCCTTGATACATTATACAATTCGACTACCCGAAGAGCTATAACCATTAACTATAACGGTCGTAAATCGCCCATACGAACAGGTGTTTTGCTACGTGGTCTGCGTCTTCGTCCACGTAAGTTGTACTGTTTGGCCGATGAAGAAGAGACAACCAAGTATCTACAAGGCACAGGATTGTTTGCCAATAGCGATTTGGTTTTCACTAAAAGAAGCGAAGATACGGAGACGGATACCCTCGATTTGTCTGTCAATTGTGTGATGGAAAAGAGGTATGACTTCTATGTTGGAGCCAATGCAAAAGGTAAGACTACGGGGCGGATGGGGCCTGAACTCGTACTAGGTTTTACCAAGTTGAACACTTTCCGTGGCGGTGAAAAGCTCGATATTAACGTTCATGGTTCTTACGAATGGCAGACAGCCCATCGCTCTGAAGGTGCTGCTGCGCAGATAAACTCTTATTATTATGGTGCAGACGTGGCTTTGGTACTTCCTCGATTGTTGACACCTAGGAATCTGTTTGGATTCCGTCGAGATTATACCAAGCTGCTTGACCGCAATCGTCGACATTATTATTTCATGCCGACAACAACTCTTAAAGCTTCATCAGATGTGCTTAACAGAGCCGGATACTACAAAAGACATGTGGTATCCGGCGAACTTACGTATGATTTTTGGACCAGTGCACAGTCTCATCACAGCTTTAGTCCCTTGATACTTTCTTATGAATACATGACGAGTACGACACATGCGTTTGACAGCCTGTTAAATACAAATGCCTATTTGCAGGTTTCTATGCGCGACCAATTCGTACCAAAGATGAGCTATACTTATCAGTATACCAGCCCATCTACTTATCGTAATCCTATCACTTGGTCGGCTACAGTGAGCGAGGCCGGCAATCTAATCTCGTTGGGATATATGGTTGCGGGTAAGAAATGGGACGATAAGAATAAGAAGATGTTTAAGAATCCTTTCGCACAATTCTTTAAGCTGGAGGGCGACTTTGTGAAGTTGTGGCATTTGTCAGAGTCTTCTTATATCGTGGGACATGCTTCTGCCGGTGCAATATGGAGCTACGGAAATGCTACGAAAGCCCCTTATTACGAGCAATTCTACATAGGTGGTGCCAATAGTGTGCGTGCGTTTACGGTCAGGAGCATCGGACCGGGACGTTACAAACCTACGTCTTCCAAGTATTCTTACATAGAACAGACGGGCGATTTGAAACTTTTGTTCAACACGGAATACCGTACGAAACTCTTCGGAAGCCTTCATGGTGCTGTATTCTTGGATGCCGGCAATGTCTGGACACTGAAAAAAGATGAGGCACGTCCCCAATCCCAGTTCAAGTTGAATCGCTTTTACCGCGATATGGCGGTGGGAACAGGTGTTGGCTTGCGTTATGATATGGGCATGTTTGTCATTCGTGTGGACTGGGGAATAGGTCTCCACGTGCCTTATGATACCGGAAAAAGCGGGTTCTACAATGTCTCCAGCTTCAAGGATGCACAGAGTATACATCTTGCTGTGGGCTATCCGTTCTAGCAAAATAACCTTTGTGGAAATGTTCGGGTTCTCATTATAATTGTTTACTTTTGCATAAAAGAAAATCTATATATACCAAAATACATAAAAATCAATAGTATGAAACCAACTTTGTTGCTTCTTGCTGCCGGAATGGGCAGTCGTTATGGTGGACTGAAACAGTTAGACGGATTAGGTCCTAATGGTGAGACTATCATGGATTATTCTATCTATGATGCCATGAAAGCCGGTTTTGGAAAAATTGTTTTCGTGATTCGTAAGGACTTTGAACAGGATTTCCGCGAGAAAATATTGTCTAAATACGAAGGTCATATACCTGCCGAACTGTGCTATCAAGCACTAGATAGTCTGCCCGAAGGGTTCAGTGTACCCGAAGGAAGAGAAAAACCATGGGGTACAAACCATGCTGTGATGATGGCTAAGGGAATCATTAACGAACCTTTCTGTGTTATCAATTGCGACGATTTCTACAATCGTGACTCTTTTATGGTTATCGGTAAGTTCTTGGCCGACCTGCCTGAGGGTGCTAAGAATCAGTATTCTATGGTAGGTTTCCGTGTAGGTAACACGTTGAGCGATAATGGTACGGTGGCTCGTGGAGTCTGTGCCAAGAGCGAGGAAGGCAATCTGACTACTGTAGTAGAGCGTACTGAGATTATGCGTGTGGATGGTAAGGTGTCTTATAAAGATGAAAATGGTGAATGGGTAGCCATTGAAGACAACACACCTGTGTCTATGAACATGTGGGGATTCACTCCCGACTACTTCGAACATAGCGATGCTTACTTCAAAGAGTTCCTTAGCGACCCCAAGAACATGGAAAACTTGAAGGCTGAGTTCTTCATTCCATTGATGGTCAATAAGCTCGTGAACGAAGGTACTGCTACCGTTAAGGTACTTGATACTACAAGTAAATGGTTCGGTGTAACCTATGCTGCTGACCGTCAAGCTACTGTAGATCGCATTCAGAGCCTTGTTTCTGAAGGCGTATACCCTAATAAATTGTTCTAAATGAGATACTCCTTGGCTCGTGATAGTATCAAGGTTGCTACTTGATAAGATTACTATTCGAGCATGAGGATGCTTCTTTTGATTTGATGCCAAGGCTTAACAGCGATGCTGCCGAGCCTTGGCATTTTTGTTGAAAAGCCTTGGCAGTGATGCTGCAGGGGCGTTGCAGGGAGTTAAGAGTGATGAGTTAGGAGTGAGAATTTATTGAGTTAGGAGTGAGAAGTGAATAGTTTGGAGTGATAGGAGTATTCTGTTTTAAGAGAATGTGTGGCTCTCCGGCTATGGCATTCTCTTTTTTTTATTACCTTTGCAGCACTATGCAAATGAACATTCTAAACGATATTGAACTTGCACAATTACAGCAGGCTATTGGAGAATCGAATCATATAGTGGTGTGTTGTCATAAAGGACCGGACGGAGATGCCATCGGTTCGTCGCTGGCATGGACCGAGTATCTGCGTCAAGCAGGCAAAGAAGCTACGTTGGTTATACCCGATGCCTTCCCCGATTTTCTGAAATGGCTGCCCGGTGTGGAGCGTATTGTGCGCCATGATCGCCATCCAAAGAGTGTGGAAAAGTTGTTCGGACAGGCCGACTTGGTCTTCTGTCTCGACTTCAATGTGCTGGGTAGGGTGGAAGATATGGAACAAGTGCTCACGGCATCACCTGCCAAGAAGATTATGATAGACCATCATTTGAATCCTGATATGGACACAGTTTTGACGGTATCTCATCCGGAAATGAGCAGTACTTCGGAGATGATATTCCGCATTATATGGCAATTGGGAGCCTTCGATATGATGACCAAGAAGATAGCTGTGCCTATCTATTGTGGCATGATGACCGACACGGGTGGGTTTACGTATAATTCTTCGCGTCCGGAAATTTACTTTATCATTGGTCAACTTTTGACCAAAGGATTTGATAAGGATAAGATTTATCGGCAAGTATTCAACAACTATAGTTCTTGGGCCATTCGTTTCCGAGGCTATTTGATGAGTCAAAAGTTAAATGTCTTTGAAGATTTGCATGCTTCTTATTTTGCCGTTACTAAGCAAGATATGGAAGACTACCATTTCATCAAGGGCGATTTGGAAGGCTTGGTGAACGAACCTTTACGTATCAAGGGGCTGAAACTCTCTATTTCTCTGCGTGAAGACGACCGTCACGAGAACACTGTTTTGGTGAGTACACGCTCGGTCGACGACTTCCCTTGTAACCTTTTGGCTGCTGAATTCTTCAATGGTGGCGGCCATATGAATGCTGCAGGTGGAAAACTACATTGCTCTATGGCCGAAGCAGAGCAGATAGCACGTCGCGCCATAGCCCATTATGAGAGTTTTTTAAAAGGTTAAAAGTTTTATAAAACATGTAAGGTCAATCATAAATAGTAATCTTTTTTGTACCTTTGCGCGATAACATACAACACAATGAAGAAATTTACATTCCTCTTTCTCGCCTTGATAGGTGTCATTATCTTTGCTTCTTGTCGCGATCATGAGACGTATGCAGATAAGAAGAAGAAAGAACGTACAGCTATATCTCAGTATCTTGCGAAGGAAAAAGTCAATGTTATTAATGAATCGGAGTTCTTTAAAGATACAACTACCGATGTCAGTAAGAACGAATTTGTGCTACTTGAAAGCTCCGGAATCTATTTGCAGATAGTCAGGAGGGGAGCAGGTAAGCCTATTAAGAAAGGTGAGACTGCTAATGTGTTGTGTCGTTTTACAGAGACAAACTTGATGACCGACTCTGTCATCTTGAGTAATAATGTAGCTTATTATTCGATGATTTCGGATAAAATGACGGTTTGGAATACCAGTGGAACATACACCGGTGTGTTTGATAGTCGCAATAGTGTGATGTTTACTGCTTATAAAAGCACTTCAGTTCCGACTGGTTGGATGTCGGTGTTCCCCTATATTAAGTTGGGACGCCAAACTAAAGAGAATGAAGAAATAGCCAAAGTAAAGATTATTGTTCCTAGTGATCGAGGTACATTGGCGGCTTCTCGTGCGGTCTATCCCAGTCTCTTTGAGTTGACATTCCAACGAGATATCTAATAAAAACAACATAGTTAAAACCTTAATCCATGACATTAATAAAATCTATTTCAGGTATCCGTGGAACGATTGGTGGTTCTACGGGCGACACACTGAATCCACTTGACATCGTCAAGTTCACTTCAGCTTATGCAACTTTCATTCGTCGTAGCAAGCAGTCTAGCAGCAATACGATTGTGGTTGGGCGCGATGCACGTATCTCTGGTGAGATGGTTAAGAACGTAGTATGCGGTACTTTGATGGGTATTGGCTACGATGTGCTTGACATTGGATTGGCAACGACTCCAACAACCGAACTCGCTGTCCGTATGAGTGGTGCTGCTGGTGGCCTTATTTTGACTGCCAGTCATAACCCACGTCATTGGAATGCATTGAAATTGTTGAATCATGAAGGTGAATTCTTGACCAAAGACGATGGTAATGAAGTGTTAGCTTTGGCTGAGAAAGAAGACTTTGAGTATGCTGATGTAGACCACTTAGGTAAGTATACAGCCGATTCTACATTTGATAAGCGACACATAGAGTCGGTGCTGGCATTGAAATTGGTTGATGTAGAAGCCATTAAGAATGCTCATTTCAAGGTAGCTGTCGACACAGTTAACAGTGTTGGTGGTGTTATCCTGCCTCATTTGTTTGAAGCATTAGGCGTGGAATACACTTTATTGAATGGTGAACCAAATGGCGATTTTGCTCATAATCCGGAACCATTGGAGAAGAATTTGGGGGATATCATGACCGAAGTAGCCAAGGGCGGATACGATTTGGGTGTTGTGGTTGACCCCGATGTAGACCGTTTGGTGTTCATTTGTGAGGATGGAAAGATGTATGGCGAGGAATATACACTTGTTTCTGTGGCTGATTATGTGCTCGAGCATACACCCGGTAACACCGTAAGTAATTTGAGTTCTACGCGTGCTTTGCGTGATGTTACGGAGAAATATGGTTGTCAGTATGCTGCCGCTGCTGTTGGAGAGGTAAATGTTACAACCAAGATGAAGGCTGTGAACGCTGTTATTGGTGGCGAAGGCAACGGTGGAGTTATCTATCCTGAAAGCCATTATGGTCGTGATGCACTTGTAGGTATTGCCCTCTTCTTGTCTTTATTGGCTCATAAGGGCTGCAAGGTGAGCGAACTTCGTGCTAGCTATCCTAACTATTTCATCGCTAAGAATCGCATTGATTTGACTCCATCTACCGATGTTGATGCTATCTTGGAGAAGGTGAAGGAGATGTTTAAAGACGAACAAGTGACCGATATTGATGGTGTCAAGATTGATTTCCCCGATAAGTGGGTTCACTTACGTAAGAGTAATACCGAGCCAATTATCCGTGTTTACAGTGAAGCTGCAACAATGGAAGAGGCCGATGCCATTGGTAAGAAACTGATGCAGGTGGTTTATGATATGCAATAAAAATGGAATTACCAAATGAGGTAAATCTGTTTGGCGAGCCAAATGAGGCTCCATATCATACCAATAATCATCAAGATTAATACAACGAGGGTTAGAACAGAAAGGGCAGCCTTTCTGTTCACTTCGTTTATAACGGTTTTATCATCGTTGATAAAGCCATCTAGAAGTTGCATATTCTTGCTGTTGGCGCGATGAAAGAAGTCTATTACGTTGCCAACATAGAAAGGAATCAAGCCCAATAGCACATCGCGCAGCGTGTTGTTGAGTATTGCAAGCGTGAGTGGAATGGACCGTAGCTTGAACAAACTGAAGTAGATATGGACGAGAGAAAATAGGGCTGCGACCGTATCTCCGATTCCGCCGGGTACGAAACCAATCACCGCGTCTAGATAATATTGGTCTAGATACTGCGTTATTTGTTTCATACGGGCATACAATGCCGTCTTTTTGAGGTTCTCTTTTCTAATTTGATTGGTCATTGGTAGAGACGATTCCTTCTTCTTTGATAAGCTCTTGATAGGTTTCATCAAGGGTGTTCAACATCACGTTCATGTTGGTTTCGCTACCACAAGCAGTGAGGAATAGCTCGTTTAAATCGGCTTCTCCGGGTTTAAGTTGGCTGTCATTGATGAGTAAATGGATGTTGATAATCAGCAAACGGAGGATAGTTGGCTGATGGAGTGAGGCTTTCTTGGTTTTTGAAAGTTTGATGCCTGTAGTGTAGGATTTAAGGATTGTGCGCACCATCAAGTTGATAGCAAGTGGCTCGTTGGCTACAGACAGTTGGTTGCCATGCGTATATTGCTTCAGGTATTCGGCTACATCATAGAACTTTCCACGCAGTAAGTAGTCGAAATTTTGCTTGTATTCAGTGACCATAGCATCGTACAACTTCTGTGTTTTACATGCAAAACGCAGGTAATCTTGCATTGTTGGCTTTTTCGTTTCAAACTCTTTGGTGAGTCGTTGTTGTGCATCTGCTACGTCACGGTAGTTCAATCGGATGAACATGGTGAACATTATCATGAAGAAAGCGTCTGCAATCTGGTCGTAATGTTCCAGCATTGCTTGCTTGATGTTACGCGGGTTGTATTTCTTGTCGGTGTCGTCGGTAGGGTAGAGACTATCCATGATGCCCATGGTAAAGGCTTCGAAGAATGCCCTTATCAATGCGGTTGTGGCCTGATAACTGTTTACGTGTTTGCTATTCATCGTCTTGTTGTTTGGTATCCAAAGTTAATTCATTTCCTTCATAATCGCAAGTAGCGGCCTTGATATTTCTCATGAGTCCGGCATATTTGGCTCTCTTGACAGCACTCCCTTTGAAAAGTTTGCGGTAATCTTCCTCGCTTAGATTTATCCAATCGCCCCGTTTCATACGCAAAAGTTCTTCTTTGGGCTGCAATTCGGGTGTATCGTTGGGATGAGCGAAGCGATTCCATGGGCATACTTGTTGACAACGGTCGCATCCATAGATGGTTTCTCCCATCTTACATGCATATTTCTGTGGTATATCATTGCGATTTTCAATGGTCTGATAACTCAGACAAGCAAGTGCATTGAGTTCCTTTCCTTCTTGTAGAGCGCCTGTCGGACAGTTGTCTATACACCGATGGCAGTTTCCACATCGGTTCTTTGCTGGTTCATCGTATTCCAACTCAATGTCTAAAAACAACTCTCCAAGGAAGAACATGCTGCCTGCATGGGGAATAATCAATTGATGATTCTTGCCTATCCAGCCCAATCCTGCTTGCGCAGCCCAGTATCGTTCGAGCACAGGAGCGCTGTCGCAAAACACACGATAGTTTTCTACTCCTATCTTATCTGCCAACTCTCTGAGTTTATTTTTCACGATATCGTGGTAGTCTTGCCCCAATGCGTAAGCGGCAAAACGAAGTTCTCCGTCCTCAAAATCATGTGCCGGAGCATAGTTTAATGCCACACATACGATGCTCTTGAGTCCATCCATGAGCAGTCGAGGGTCGAGTCGCCTGTCGGTATAGTTATTCATATAAGCCATACCGGCATAATATTCTGCATCCAACCAGCGTCTGACGTGACATGCTGTAGCCTCGTCTACTCTGTCGGCTTGCGCAATGCCACAAGCAAAGAAGCCGAGGTTTTTAGCCTCGGCTTTTATTATTTCGCTTAATTCTTGCTTATTCGAAGATTTTAAACTCATATCCTTGCTCTTGCAACCATTCCAAAGCTCTCGGCAAAGCATACTTTAATTTATCGATACTTTTAAGAGAATCGTGGAAAGTAATGATGGAACCGTTACGCGCATAACGCTTTACGTTGTTCAAAACATCCTCGCCTGACAGCCATTTAGAGTAGTCGCGAGTGACTAAGTCCCACATGATAATCTTGTAACCACGCTTCAACCACCAGTATTCACTGGGTCTTAACCAACCGTGGGGAGGCCTGAATAGATGGGCATGTATCAATTCATTGGCCTTATGCGTGTTGATAGCGTAAGTGAATGTCCAATGTTTGAAAGCTCCGATGTGATTGAATGTGTGGTTTCCAACCTGATGTCCGTCCTCTAATATTTGGTTGTAGAGATCGTGATGGCGCAACACATTCTCGCCAACCATGAAGAAAGTGGCTTTCGCATTGTACTTCTTCAGGGTCTCAAGAATGAAAGGTGTTGATTCGGGAATGGGTCCATCGTCGAACGTCAGATACACTGAATGATCGTTAGGATCCATTCTCCAAATAGCACCGGGATATAACCAGCGCAGCCATTTAGCAGGTTGTTCAATTAGCATGCGCCTTTAATCCCTGTTTGGTAAGATTCCACCTTTTGCTCGATAACGTGCAAATACGGTGTTAAACATATTGTTCCACTTGCCAGCCAGCTTCTTATCAACCATAGGAGCGTCGTCTGCAATTTGTCGCATAATAGTCATCTCGCGGAGGCATTCGCTCATTGATTGTGCAAATCGATCGGCATTGAGGCTCAAGTACCACTCCATGAGTTGCTTAGAATGCTTCCATACGTCATTCATAATGGTCATGGATTGCTGCTTTTTGCCCAAAAGAGCATATGCACGAGCCAAATCCAAAGCCCCTATGGCATACAGATAAGACCCGTTATATGATGCACTGTAGGGTACATTATAGCTTGGAATCTCTTTGTCAACCTTCTCTAATACCTTTAAAGCCTTCTGCTTTTGTCCTTCGGCAATGAGTCGATTGGCCAGTTCGGCATATAGATTTCGATGTGTATAACACATGCGTATGACCGTTTCATCGAGATAAAGTCCGGGCTTGGAGAGGCCTCCGAACTTGTAACGATTCATCAAGTTGTTGTACACTTTCTCCGTATCGTAGCGCTTAGCACCGGGTTTATTGGTGGTGAAAGGAGTAATACGATTGGCCAATCCTTCTTGTACGAAGTTGTCACCAAGGTTCATATAGTTGTCTTCACCTACTGTCAGAGCCACGTAAATAGGACGTTTCCAGTCGCATTGTGCTATCATTTCGAGCATCATCAGGTCGCCCTTGTAGAGCGCATCCTTGTTAGCTAGAGAGATAACCATGCGATCAGGGATGGTATCACTGGCCATTAACATACCGCTTTTACGCACAGCGTCTTTATCAACCGTTACATATACGGTGTCGGTAGGGATGAAATGCATATCAGCATCCTTTGAGCGTACCCAGTATTTCAGAATGTTCTTTAATTCAAACGGGTTGTCGCCAAATTGCTTCTTGGCTGCTTCTGGATTGGTCTTATAGAACTCCAAAATCTGTTTTTTGGCTTCGGGCTGAATCGATACATACTCATTGGTACCTGAACAGTAGTCGAGTCGAGGCCATGTGATAGGCACAGAAGGGGAGTCGTAAGCCGGACGCCTCATCTGATCGATATACCAATCGGTCTGTAGATAGCTGAGATTGCAGACGCGTGCATCTGTGCGAACACCCTCAACATCCTGATTATACCATAGCGGGAAGGTGTCGTTATCTCCATTGGTAAAGATAATGGGGTTGCCTTTATCTTGCAATGTCATCAGATAATTCTGTCCGAAGTCGCGGCAAGTGTATCTTCCACTGCGGTCATGGTCGTCCCATGTCTGGCTTGCCATTTGTATTGGAACGAGCAATGCTAGCAATGATACGACGGCAGCTACGACAGTTCCACTTACATGCAGGTACTTCTTGATGAGGTCATAGATTGCTGCGACACCGATACCACACCAAATTGCAAATGCATAGAACGAACCGGCGTAGGCGTAATCGCGCTCACGTGGCTGCATAGGTGTTTGGTTCAGATAGATAACGATAGCTAAACCAGTCATGAAGAACAAGAAGAATACCACCCAGAACTGGCGTATTCCACATTGTCCACGCCATGCTTGCCAGAACAATCCGAGCAATCCGAGCAACAAAGGCAGGCAATAGAACACATTGTGTCCCTTGTTATTCTTTAAGTCATCGGGCAGTTTGCTCTGGTCGCCCAGTCGTGCATTGTCCACGAAAGGAATACCGGTAATCCAGTTACCATGCTCCAATTCTCCGTTACCTTGTATATCATTCTGTCTTCCGGCAAAGTTCCACATAAAGTAACGCCAATACATGAAGTTGCATTGGTAGGAGAGGAAGAAGCGGATATTCTCCAGTTGTGAAGGCATTTTCACCGTCATGGCTTCCCCACAACGATCATATGCCACGTCGTAACCGTCTACACCGCCCATCCAGTCTTCGTAGGCTTGGGCGTGGGGAGCATCATACATGCGTGGGAACAACATGTTCTGTGCATATTGGTACTTGTTTTTATGGCTTACGATGAAGTAAGAATCCTTCTCGTTTTTGTTGGCTTTTTCCTTGCGACTATAGATAGGTGCACCCTGTTTGGTAACAGGTCGGCACATATTGCCGTCTGTTTTCAATGCCACCTGCGATGTGTAGGCCTGTCCATAAACCAATGGGCGGTCGCCATACTGGTCGCGACTCAGGTAATTTCCGAGCGTGAAGATGTCTTCAGGAGAGTTCTGATCCATCGGTGGATTGGCCGATGAGCGGATGACAACAAGCGCGTAGCTGGAGTAACCAATCATCAGCATGAGCATACAGAGTAAGGTTGTATTCTTTATACGAGCCGAGACGTAGCTCACCTTTGCTTTTCCCTCTGTCTTTTTGAGGTTGAGGGCAAACCACAATACTGCCAATACGATGATACCAACTGCGGCTGCGCCCACACCATTACCAAAGAAAGGAATACCCAACATGGCAACAGAAAGCACGAAAGCCAGATTTTGTCGTTTCTCACTTTGATCGGTATAGCTCTCGTAAATAGCCCAAATGACGGTAGCTACCAAGAGAATGATGTAGACAATCTCACCTGTATTGAATGGGCATCCGAGTACGTTGACGAACAACAATTCAAACCATCCACCCACGGTAATGATTCCCGGAACGACACCATAAAGAACGGCTGCCACAATGACAAACGCTCCTAAGAGTGCGAACAGTGAACCTTTAAGTTCGATATTGGGGAACTTGCGGTAGCAGTAAACCAGTACAATAGCCGGAATACACAGCAAATTGAGCAGGTGTACACCAATGCTTAAGCCGGTCATATAGGCTATGAGCACGAGCCAACGGTCACTATGAGGTTCGTCGGCGTGGTCTTCCCACTTCAATATGAGCCAGAATACAATGGCTGTGAAGGCCGATGAATAGGCATAAACCTCACCCTCTACGGCTGAGAACCAGAATGTATCGCTGAATGTATAAATCAATGCACCGACCAAACCTGCACCTTCAATGATGATCAATTTGGCTGTTGTGAGCTCGTCCCAGTCCTTCATGATGAGCTTACGGGTTAAGTGTGTGACGGTCCAAAAGAGGAACATGATGGTCGTAGCACTCAATAATGCGCTCATTGTATTCACCATTCGAGCTACTTGTGAAGGCTCGTTGACAAACTGACTAAACAAGTTTGCGGTGAGCATGAAGAATGGTGCTCCGGGTGGGTGTCCGATTTCGAGTTTAAATGCAGTCGTGATAAACTCTGGACAGTCCCAGAAACTGGCTGTCGGTTCAATTGTTGAACAATATACGAATGCCGCAATAAAGAATGCAACCCATCCAAGTATATTGTCCACTAATTTGTACTGTCTCATAAATTTGTTTGTGAATAATGATTGCAAAGATAGATTAAATCAAGCATATTGCAAAATATTGCTTGCGTTTTTAAACATTATTGTATGGCTATTTAGGCTCTCTTATGGCGTAACTCATTAACTAATGAACTTATAAACTCACAAACTTATTTTGTTGCAGAGCCTAGGCAGTATTGCTGCAGGGGCTTGTCAAAAATGCTGAAGAGGCTAGGCAGGAAAGTTGCCGAGGCTTTGCAGTCATTTCGTTGACAAGTTAACGAGTAGACAAGTTGACGAGGTCTGGAGTTAAGAGTGGGGATTTAGGAGTGAAGAATGGTGAGTTTTTATAGACCACTTCTATGGTCTGATAGATAGAAAATGCTGTTCTATTTTGGTTATGGGTATGTCGGTGTGTTCATGATAATGCAGTGTGCGATTGACACAAGCTACGTGTTTCACGTTCTCAATGATTTCGGCGATGTCGTGACTTACCACAATGACAGCGCAATCGTCATTGATGCGGTGCAGCATCTCGTACATCTGTTCTTGGAAACGTTTGTCGATGTAGGTATTGGGCTCGTCTAATACCACGACTTCGGGATTGGAAACAATGGCTCTCGCCAATAATACACGTTGTAATTGGCCACCGCTGAGCTGTCCAATGTGTCGTTTTTCGAGTCCTTCGAGCTCCAGCCTTTCAATGGCGTGACGTACCTGTTGGTGTTGTTCTTTGGTGTAGGGATGTAGAAAACGTTTCTGTCTGCTGAGTCCGGAGAGTACCACTTCGTATACGGAAATAGGAAATTTGCGGTCTATTTTGTTATATTGTGGCAGATAACCCATGGAAAGTTCATTTACAACTTTGCCTTCGCGTCGGTAGATAATTTCTCCTGTTTGTGGCTTCATCAGGCCGAGTATGACGCGCATGAGCGTAGTTTTGCCACCCCCGTTAGGCCCTATGATGCCTAGATAGTCGTGGTCGTAGACTTTCAACGACACGTCTTCCAATGCCATGACAGCTCCGTAGGTGGCTGAGATATGGTTGAGTTCGATGATTGGTTGTGCCATGTCTTACTTCAAAAGTTTTGCAATATAAACCATCTCTTGATCCCAATGGTAGCCTAGTGGATTGATGATAGATTGCTTTGCAGCTACTCCAGCTGCAACAACGTTCAAATTTCGATTGGCTATCTCTTTTTGTACGAAGATGACTTTTACCTGTTTTTGCTTGGCTAATCGAATGACTTGTTGCAGTTGTGCAGCACTTGGCTCGTGTCCCTCTTCCTCAACAGGTATTTGAGTAAGCCCATAGTCGCGGGCAAAATAGGTGAGAATGGGATGATAGATGAGAAAAGCGTTGGCCTTTTCCTGAGTGATATGCTCTCTCACCTCGTTGTCTACCATGCTGATATGGTCTAGTAGATTTTCCAAATTCTGCTTGAAATAGAGGCTGTCTCGCGAATCTATCTCTTTTAACTTGTTGAAAATGTTGATGGCAATGATGCGGGCATTGGTTGCACTCATCCATGTATGGGGGTCGTCGAAGCCATTAAGGGTCTTCACAGGGGCTATACCGTCTGATGTATCTACCATGATGGTGTGCGGAGCGTTGGCTATGAGTTTCTTCATCCATGTGCGCTCAAATCCGATATTGCCTATTTTTAAAAACAAATCGCTCTTCGAGAGCTCCATCATTTGCTTAGGCGTGGGCTCGTAGGTTTCGGGATTGCCACCTTTGGGTACCATGGTGATGACTTTGAACTTATCGCCTGCTATCTGTTCTGTGAAATAACGAAGGGGCTCTATGGACACCATGATGGTGCGTTGATTGTCTACTTTGCCACCCGTACACGAAGTCAGTGAGGCCACTGACAGGATAAGGATGACGTATCTTAGAAACTTTCCCATACTCATACTAATAGTTGAAATAAAAAAATTGGCTCTCATGAGCCCTAATGCAATGGTGATGGCACTTCCAAGGAAAGGTATGAAACCGAAGAATCCCATCCAAGCGCCTCGTCCACCCATGAATTTCGTGGCACGATTAAGGTTTTCTGGACTTACATGTAGATATTTCTCTATCCAGTCGAGACGCCCTAAGCGCCCTACACTGTAGTTGAAGAGTCCGCCCATCACGTTGCCGATGGTAGCAGAAAATACTAAAGGCCAAGGTTTCAAACCGGCAGCCAACAGTCCTAGCATAACGGCTTCGCTGCTGAATGGTAAGAAACTACCGGCCAAAAAGGCAGCCAACAGCATGCCCCAATTGCCCCAATTGATTAGAAACTCAGTGATGGAACCCATAGATTGATGGCTGTTAGAGTGAGTGCTATGACCAACATCATACAGAAAGCAATGTTGGTTATCCGCGTACGAGTGAGTGCTAAGAAGTGCCCAATGAGTGGTGCTGTGGTGATAATGCTGATGCGTAGTAGCTCAGAATAGTGTTGAGGCTGTAGAAAAATGAAAATAAACGCGGCTGCATCTATCACGACAAAGACTTCATAAAACATGCGGGTTCTAATCTTATCGTTGTAGCTATGACGGAAAAAGTGGATAGTTCCGGTCATGGCAAGAATGATTAAGAAACCGCAAGTGAGTAGTTGGTTGAATGGAAGTTGCTGGATTTGTCCTATAGGTTGGAATAGGGCTAGTTGCTGGAAATGCAAAATCAATTCCGTAGGGTTATCCATCCATACATCATAACCAGCTAGGAACCAATAGGGGACTGACAGTCCGAGCAGACTGGCACATAGGGTTTTCACGCTTCCGGCAAGGATGTTGGTGTAGAGTATCACCCAAAGAATGGGTACAAAATAGAGTATTTGAACAAAGAAGATACTGGCAATGCCCCACATCGCAAAGGCATAGAACACCCAGCCGGTGGCTCTATTATCTTGGTATCCTCTAAAGAAAAACAGGAAGAAAGCGATGATGCATAACTGTAAAAGGCTTCCTTCTAAGGATGGAAGCAAGAAAGCTGCCATCGTACATAGCACGAGGAAGGAGCAGGAAACCATACGACTATAAATACGGATAAGTGCATATGCATTGTTAAGTTGTACCATCATGAATGAGGCTAATGCCAAACAAGCCGTTTGAATCCACAATTGATGCTCCATCAATGCATAGGCACACACTCCCAAAGCATAGATGCTGGTCAATGGGAGCGCGTATCTACTGGTTGCAATTTTTCTCTGTAAACTCTTGTTTACCAATCTGCTATACCTTCCTTGTTATGTTTTTAGTGAATAATAGTTATTGAATTACAAGTCTTGACCGATGTCAGTTCTAAAGTATTTATCCTTGAATATAATCTTCTGAGCACCTCGGAAACTCTTTTGGAGAGCTTCTTCTTTGTCCTTTCCATAGCTGCTAACGGCAATAACACGGCCACCATTGGTGACAACCTCGCCTTCTTTAAGAGCTGTGCCGGCATGGAAGACGATGGAATCTTCTACATCTTTGATGCCTGAAATGGGATAACCTTTGACATATTGCTGTGGATAACCACCGCTAACAAGCATGACACAGACGGCCGAACGGTCATCGAATTCAATCGAACGTTGGTCTAGATTGTCCTCGGCAACGCCCTCGAACAGTTCGACAATATCGCTCTTGAGCCGCAGCATGACGCTTTCGGTCTCTGGATCACCCATACGACAGTTGTATTCTATAACCATTGGCTCGCCATCAACATTAATTAAGCCAAAGAAGATAAATCCTTTGTAGTCGATACCTTCGGTAGCCAATCCCTCAACAGTGGGGCGGATGATGCGATCTTCGACTTTTTGCATCCACTCTTTAGTGGCAAATGGAACCGGCGAAACGCTTCCCATACCACCGGTATTCAACCCCGTGTCGTGCTCACCAATGCGTTTGTAGTCTTTGGCTTCGGGCAAAATCTTGTAATTTTTACCATCCGTCAGTACGAATACAGAACATTCGATACCACTGAGAAATTCCTCTATAACCACGGAAGCACTGGCATCGCCGAACATTCCACCCAACATGTCGCGGAGTTCTTGCTTGGCTTCATCGAGTGTAGGGAGTATCAAGACGCCTTTTCCGGCACATAATCCATCGGCTTTGAGCACGTATGGTGCTTTCAATGTCTCAAGAAACTTCACTCCTTCTTCAATATTTGTACCGTTGAAAGTGCGATATTGAGCCGTAGGTATGTTGTGTCGCATCATGAAACCCTTTGCAAAATCCTTGCTACCTTCAAGTACCGCTCCTGCTTTAGAGGGACCGATAACTGGGATATGAGCCGTTCTTACATCCTGTTTCAGGTTGTCGTAGATTCCTTTTACCAATGGATCTTCCGGTCCAACGACTATCATGTGGATATTATTCTGCAAAGCGAAGTCTTTGATAGCGTCGAAATCGTCGGCTTTGAGATTCACATTGGTGCCGCAGTTGGCCGTTCCGGCATTGCCCGGAGCTATATATAATTGGTCTACTTTGTTGCTTTGTGCAATCTTCCAAGCCAAGGCGTGCTCACGACCTCCGCTTCCTAGTAATAATATATTCATCGTTGTTGTTGGATTTAAAGGGTTATGTAGATTCTTACACCAATATGCTTGTTATTTATTTACGGGCAGATAGTCAAAGAAGTATTGGCTGATACGCTTGTGTAAGTGGGTACTTTGATGCCCACGCATGTTGTGTGGCTCGCCCGGATACATGAAGAAATCAGGCTGAGTACCATCTAATATGCACTGATGGATAAATGCTTTGGCATGTTGTGGCACCACTACGGGGTCGTTCTCGCCAATGATTATCTGCAATTTTCCTTTGAGATTCTTGGCTTGTTTGATTAAGCTCGTCTTGCCATATCCCTCCGGATTGTTCTGTGGAGTGTCCATATAGCGTTCGCCATACATCACTTCGTACCACTTCCAATCGATAACCGGACCACCGGCAACGCCCACTTTGAACACGTCGGGATAGTTGGTCATGAGCGAGGTGGTCATAAATCCGCCGAAACTCCAGCCATGTACGCCTATCTTATCGGCATCCACATAGGGCAATGTCTTCAAGTATGCGATGCCTTGCATTTGGTCTTTCATCTCTTCTTGGCCAAGTTGGCGGAATGTAGCCTGCTCGAAAGCCTTGCCACGATTCTCACTTCCGCGGTTATCAAGAATGAAAAGAAGGTATCCACTCTGCGCCATGAAAGTCTCCCAACCACGACTTGCATAGTGCCAACGGGCATCTACGTTGTGTGCATGAGGCCCTCCGTAAACGTAAATGATAGTCGGATATTTTTTCGTTGGGTCGAAATTGGTAGGTTTCACCATACGATAATAAAGGTCGGTGGTACCATCTGCGGCTTTCAAAGAGCCGCAACTGTATTCCGGAACATCGTAATCTTTCCATGGATTGACCGCAGTGAAGTAGCGGATGTGCTTTCCATTCTCCGTATTCATGATGTCGATGTTGCGTGGAACAGTCGGTTCGGAATAGTTATCAAGAATGTATTGTCCGCTAGTGCTGATTTTTGCGGTGTGCCAACCGGCACCATTGTCCATCAAAGCACGCTTTCCTGTCTCAATATCTACAAGCCATGTGTTCTTTTGAATGGACTTACACTCATTGCTAGAGATGATAATCGCGCGGCGTTTGGTATTGAATCCGAGCACATCCATGACCACCCAATTGCCTTGGGTAATTTGTTTGAGTTGCGTACCATCGCTACTGAACAAGTATAGGTGGTTGTAACCGTCTTTTTGGCTCTGCATGATGAACTTAGAATGATCCCATGGTAAAAAGACGATAGGGTGTTGAGGCTCTACATACTTGCTATCTGTCTCGCGATAAAGTTCGGCAATCTTATCACCTGTAGTGGCGTTGTAGCTCACCAATCGACAATCGTTTTGGTCTCTATTGAGCTCAAACATGTAGATAATCTTGGAATCTGGACTCCATGAAATGTTCGTGAAATAGCGGTCGGTAGGGTCACCTGCTTTCAAATAAACAGTATGGCCGCTCTGCAAATCGTATACTCCGACGGTCACTTTGTGCGATGTCTCGCCAGCCATAGGATATTTTAGCGGAGCAGGGGTAGCCATGCGCGATTGCCCATCTTGGGGCTTCCAGTCATTTTCGGGGATGTCAACGAGGGGAAACGAAGCCACCATGCTCTGATCCATACGATAGAATGCCAACTTATTACCATCGTTGCTCCAGTATGTTCCCTTTGATATGCCGAATTCATCGCGGTGTACACTCTGTCCATAAACGATGTCATTACTGCCATCGGTGGTTAGTTGTACGGTGCGATTTCCTTGCTTTACGTAGAGCTGAGAGTCTTTCACATAAGCTACGGCCTTACTGATGGCATTCCAATCTGCATGCTCTTGTCCAGTCAAAGACTGTGACCAAACAACCGATTTCTTCCGAAAATCATAGAGAAGACGGCTTTTCATGTTGGTCAATAGAACTACCGTCTTACCGCTATAGGGGAACTCTGCATAGTATAAACTATGTACTTTGCCCAAGCTATCGGCCACATGCTTGTTCACATCTGATAGATTAAAGAGTATCTTCTCTTTACCATTCTTCGCATCAATAGTCTTGCATGCGTCGGCATCAAGTCGCACCAATTGGTCTCCCCACCATGTTGTGTAACGGTTTTGGGGCACCATATTATAATAATTGTTACCTCCGAAGTTGAGATCTTCAAGGGTAAAGTGCTTTAATTGCGCCTGACTCATGGTCGTGGTTGCTATGAATAGAATGGTAAGTAAACTCTTAATCTTCATCATTATCAAATCTTTTACGTCTTTTATCAAATCCTGTGCGACGGTCACCTTTACCGAATCCACCTTTAAAATCTTTCTTTCCGAACGAGCCTTTGCGGTCGTTGGTGAAGCGTTTACGTGGACGTGAGTCGTCATCATCAGCCCGGCGAGGTTCCCGACGTTCCAATGAATGGAATTTAAAGGAGCGAATATCGGCTGCTTCATTCTCTTCTTCTTCGTCCAATCGTTTCTTGAATTCGCGGTTTTTCTTAAAGCGATGCTTCTCTGCCATTTCTGCTTTTTCTTTCTCAGTCTTCACGATACCGCCCTCAGAACGGAATTCTTTCATTCTACCATCGAACATAGCATACTTGCGGAACTCGCATTCCAGACTTCCATTGTATACAGGTATCTTGATAGAAGGCTTGAGGCCAATTTGGTCGAAACACTCTTCACGATAGCTTAATACCCATGCTTCGTTGCCTGTAAACTGATGCTTGAGTCGTTCACCAATCATTTTATAAGTGCCTAATAGATTAGGTGTGGAGATACGCTCGCCGTATGGAGGATTCATCACCATGATAGCAGGGGTCTCTGGCTTTGTGAAATTCTTGAAATCTTGCTGTTCTATCGTTACGTCTTTGGTAAGTCCGGCAGCTCTAACATTCAGTCTTGCTGTGTTTACGGCCTTCATATCAATGTCGTAACCATAAATATGGTGTGTGAACTCGCGCTCTTGTGAGTCGTCATTATATATCTCATCGAACATTTCTTGGTCGAAGTCGGGCCATTTCTCGAACGCATATTCTTTGCGGAATACACCCGGACTGATGTTTCTAGCAATTAAAGCGGCTTCCACAACGATGGTACCTGAACCGCACATTGGGTCTATAAAGTCGGTATCGCCTTTCCATCCAGTCATCAATATCATACCCGCTGCAAGTACTTCGTTAAGCGGTGCCTCTACCGACTCTTGTCGATAACCGCGGCGATGAAGACTTTCTCCACTGGAATCGAGCGACAGTGTGGCTTTATCTTCGGCTACATGAATATTCAATCTGATGTCCGGATTGCTTACACTGATATTGGGTCGCTTGCCGGTTTTCTCACGAAACTGGTCTACAATGGCATCTTTCACCTTGTAAGTCACGAAACGTGAGTTTCTAAACTCTTCTGAATAAACCACCGAATCAACCGAGAAAGTCTTACCTTCTTCTATATATTTGCTCCAGTCTATCTTCTTTACTTCCTCGTACATATCGTCAGCCGACTTCGCTTTGAAGTGTGCGATAGGTTTCAATATACGAATAGCTGTGTGCAATTGGAAGTTCGCACGATACATCATTCGCTTGTCGCCGGTAAACGAAACCATGCGTCTACCAATCTGTACATTGTTTGCTCCCAGTTGGGTTAGCTCTTGTGCCAAGACTGTTTCCAATCCCATAAAGGTCTTGGCAATGAGTTCAAATTCCATTGTTTAATTTGCTATGTTTAATTTTTCTTATATTTCTTCGTCTGCGGTTCCATGTCCTCGGTCACCCATACGTTTGCTCCGATGATGCAACTGTCGCCGATTGTGATGCGACCTAATACGGTAGCGTTGGCATAAACTATTACGTTGTCTTCCAAGATGGGGTGGCGTGGGATGCCTTTGATGGGGTTTCCGTTCTCGTCGAGTGGGAAACTCTTGGCTCCTAACGTCACACCTTGATAGAGTTTTACGTTATTTCCGATAATACAGGTAGCACCGATAACCACACCCGTACCGTGGTCTATGGTGAAATATTGGCCTATAGTGGCCTCCGGATGGATGTCGATACCGGTCTCGGAGTGTGCCATCTCTGTCATCATACGAGGAATCAAAGGCACGTTTAATTTATATAGTTCGTGAGCCACACGATAGTTTGTCAGCGCTTTTATCACCGGATAACATGATATAATCTCTGCATAACTGTCAGCGGCAGGGTCTCCGTTGAAAGCAGCTATGACGTCTGTGCTCAGTGTTTGTCTGATTTCTGGTAACTTAGCTATGAGCTTCATGGCCAAGTCTTCGGCCGATTGGCGAAGTGAATCCATCACATGTTCATCCTCTTGTTTATCACAATCGGAGAAACATAAGCCCGCCAGAATTTGGTCGGACAATAGTTTATAAAGGCGTTCGACGTTTACACCGATATGAAATTTGATGGTATTGGTATTTACGGAAGATTTTCCGTAATAGCCGGGAAATAGAATTGCACGTGACAAATCGATGATTTCCTCAAGCACCTTGCCTGAGGGAATAGGGTCGCCGTCGCGATGTTGATGGAACAAACCTTTCAATGAGCGTGGTTCAGATAGCTCTTCTACTGTCTGTGCCAACACACGAGTAAGATGTTCATGACTCATTCCGATGTTGATGTATCAATAATTTGGGAACAAAGATAATCATTTTTTGTCTGCATAAGTGTATGAATGTGCTATTTTTTGTATGTGTGAATTATGATTTTTAGCAACTTTTAGACAATGTAATCCTTTGTCCCACCATCACATATTTGTCAGAACTGTCTGTCAGATTCTTATTTTTCTATATCTTTGCAGCATATAATCAACATTTGAAAAGATGAAGATGAATTCCCAACCCCTTTCAACTATCATACCAAATCGAAAGAGAGGACAACAGGATGTATTGCAGTTGGCTACGGAACCTTTAGATAGAATACGCATTGGTTTTGTAGGATTAGGGTATCGTGGACAGTCGGCTGTCAAGCGATGGTCGCATATTGATGGAGTGGAAATCGTAGCATTATGCGATGTTAATATCGATTTTGTCAATCAATGTGCTGTTGTCATTGGGAAGGAAAACGTGAATTTATTTTCTGGGCAAGATGGTTATGCCCGGCTATGTGCATTGTCTAGTCTCGATATTGTATATATATGTACCGATTGGCAGAGCCATACCGAGATAGCACTATGTGCTATGGAGCATGGCAAGCATGTGGGCATAGAGGTGCCGGCAGCTTTGTCGCTGACCGATATATGGCAGTTGATAGACAAGGCGGAGCAGACTCGACGGCATTGTATGATGTTGGAGAATTCTGTATACGATTATTTTGAAACTGCTATTCGGCAGTTATATCATCGTGGAATATTCGGTAATGTTGTGCATGTGGAGGGTGGTTACACTCATTTTATGACCGACCAATGGACGACTTGGCGCATAGAATACAACCGAACACATTGTGGTGATGTGTACCCCACGCATGGATTGGGACCACTCTGCCAGTTGCTTGATATTCATCGCACTGATCGCTTCGATTATTTGGTGGCTATGCAGAGCGATGCTTATACCGGTGGAGCAGTGTATCAGCGCCTGATGGATAAACCATGTGAGGAATTCTCGAATGGCGACGAAACCACTATGCTTATTCGAACATTGTGTGGAAAAACTATTACGCTCAGTCATAATGTGATGAATCCACGCCCTTATAGTCGTGGATATAAAGTTGTCGGCACACAAGGATATGCTTCAAAATATCCTCATCCACAAGTAGTGTTGGCAGAGGGTAGCCTCCAACAGTTGCAATTACCATTGGAGTTTGCTAATCAGGTGTTGAGTAACGATGTGGTGGAACCACTGCTTCAAGCGCATTATCCTACTTATTTCGGCGAGCAACAAGCCTTGGCTCACAAGCTAGACCCACGTGGTGGTATGTCGTTTTATATGGATTATCGGTTGGCTTATTGTCTACATCGTGGCTTGCCGCTCGATATGGATGTGTATGATATGGCCGAATGGTGTTGTGTGAGTGAATTGTCGGCTCTCTCCATAGCCCATGGGGCGATGCCAGTAAGCGTTCCCGATTTCACAAGAGGGGCTGCGCAAGTGTAGTCTTGTTTTTATTTGAAGAAGTGGTGTAAGTCGAATAGCATTACAATCCAATAACTGTTATTTCTTTAGGATAGATAAGTTGGATTTCTGCAGGGGCTTGGCAATATTGCTGCCAAGCCCCTGCAGAAATGCTGAAAGCCCCTTGCAACATTGCTGTTTGTGCTCGGCAGTAAAATGGGTGATTGCCATGAAGATTGCATATGAGTTTATCCTATTTTCTTATATCGGCTTGCAACTTTTCTAAGTAAGTCTACGTCAAACATCTAGAATCAAATAAATACACGGATAGAGATGAAGAAATTATTGACATTGGCATTGGTTGCTGTCTTTATTTTAGGTACAGTAGGTTGTCGTTCGTATAGCAATAGCAGCTCGAAAGAGCAGATAGGACGACGCATTCAGGTTCGTCCTTTTGAACAAATAGAAACCCGTCTGTTGGGAAAAGTTGTTTATCAGCAGGCTGATACTTTGGGAGTACGATTGGAAGGAGATAAAGATAGGGTTAATAACGTATTGGTTTCGTACGACGGAAATCGTATTGTCTTGAGTCAAAAGAACAGCGTTAACTTTTTCCCTTTTGGCAATAATCAAGATGGAAAACTTACTATCTATATCTCATCTCCCGATTTGACGGCTGTCGAATTAAAGGGAGCCGGCTCTTTTGAAGTTGATGGCAAACTGGATACTGATACATTATCGTTGATATTGCGGGGTGCTGGAGATATGAATGTGCCTGATATTGTATGCGATTATTTTGCAGCTCAGCTTCATGGAGCAGGCGATATGCGCTTCGGACATGTAGAAACAGTGAGCAGCGATGTGCAGGTACGGGGGGTAGGTGATATTGATATGAACCTACGAAATGCTGCTCGTGCCTATTTTAGTGTACATGGTACGGGCGATATAGATGCCAGTTTAGATCGTTGTGGAACGGTAGATTGCGAACTTGCGGGTGTGGGTGACATCACCCTAAAGGGACAAGTCAAGCAGTTGAAGCAATCACTTCGTGGTACAGGAGATATTGATGTGTCTGATTTGCGTGTAGGGAAATAGACTAGAACACAAGTGAAATAGAATGTATGTTATGCACGCTTATTAGATTAGGTGTGCATAATGTGTATCGTGAAAAACAAAAATGTGCTAAAAAGTTTTTGCTTTTTAGTGAATATGCTTAACTTTGTCACTGTTTAATATATTGACAGTTTTAATGGATTATGCAATTATTGCAGCCGGCGAAGGTTCTCGTTTGGCCCAAGAGGGGGTGGAAGCGCCGAAGCCTCTAGTTAGAATTCAGGATGAACATTTGATTGATAGACTGATAAGAATCTTTATGGCGAATGATGCAGAGAGGATTTTTGTCATCTGTAATAGCAAAATGTCCGACGTAAGTTTACATTTGGTTAATCTTGAGAGAGATGGTTTGAATGGGCGCCCTATACCTTTGAACTTCTTGGTAAAGTCTACCCCAAGTTCGATGCATAGCTTCTTTGAGTTGAGTAAGCATCTAACTCATGGGCCGTTCGTGCTGACTACAGTAGATACAATCTTCCGTGAGGATGAGTTTTCTGACTATATTCAAGCTTTTAAAAAGACTATCGAAGTGGGAGAAGATGGGCTGATGGGAGTAACAGACTACATTGATGACGAGAAACCGCTGTATGTAGGAACCGATCAAGAGATGAATGTGACAGGATTCTATGATGACTCTGTAGAGGGATGTCGGTATATATCGGGTGGTATATATGGCTTGACGGGGAGCGCAATCAATACACTTGCCGACTGCATGGAGCGAGGAGAAAGTCGTATGCGCAACTTCCAACGCGGACTAGTTAGAGATGGTCGCCGGTTGAAAGCATTTGCCTTTTCGAAGGTAATGGATGTTGATCATGCGTCGGATATAGTAAAAGCAGAGACGTTTTTGTCTAATCAATAACTTGAAAGAGTTGAAAACGAGAGAGTTAAAAGTTGTAGGTGTTCGTCGAGACGATCGCTTTTCACCTAATTCTGTGGAGAAAGATCGGCTGATTTTAGAGGCTGTCGGACACCATTTGGCTATGGATATGGTCGTAATAGATGAATCATTGCTCGATGAGAGTGTTGAAGCCGACATCATATTCTCTATGGCTCGCCTACCCAAGACGCTACAAGTGCTTCGCTTATTGGAGCAACGGGGAACTTTGGTTATTAATTCTCCGGTTAGTGTGGAGAACTGTTCGCGTACCAAACTGGAGCAAATGATGGCGGCAATGGGTGTTCCTATGCCGGAAAAAACGGGACGAAACGGTTATTGGTTGAAGCGTGGCGATGCCGCAGCACAACAAAAAAGCGATGTCGTCTATTGTCGAGATGCCGATGAATTGGCTGCTGCTAAGACTGAATTTGAGCGCCGTGGCATTACAAACTGGGTGGTGAGTGCACATGTTCTGGGCGATTTGATTAAATTTTATGGCGTTAGAGGAGGTTTTTTCAAGTATTATTATCCCAGTGATGATGGTATCAGTAAGTTTGGAGCAGAGGCGATTAACGGGCAAGCCCAGCATTATCCGTTTGCTCTAGACGATTTGAAAGAGACCGTGGCAAAGGTTGCTGATATTACCGGTTTGGCTGTCTATGGTGGTGATGCCATTGTTGATGCTACCGGACATTATTATATTATAGATTTTAATGACTGGCCTAGCTTCTCTCGTTGTCGCGAGGAAGCAGCTGCAGAGATAGCACGTTTGGCCGTCGATAATGATAGATAAAAGAAATGGAAAGTAGTTTTAAAGAGCTGTTACAGGCATCGTTTAAATCCCAAGATACCGAGGAGTGGTTGGATGTACACTTTACCCGTCCCATAGGACTGGTGTTTGCGCTCCTTTGGAATAAGTTGAATATCCATCCAAATGCAATTACTATCCTCTCTATTTTCTTAGGGATAGGTGCCGGATATATGTTCTATTTCACAGATTTGACGCATAATATCATGGGCGTATTGCTGTTGATGTTTGCCAATTTCTGTGATTCTACCGACGGACAGATGGCTCGTCTCACCGGTAAGAAGACTTTGGTAGGTCGTGTTTTGGATGGTTTTTCGGGCGATGTATGGTTTGCTTGTATTTATATAGCGATTAGTTTGCGCCTCATGAATGAGTATATGCCTTATACAGATGTCAAGTGGGGCGTATGGATTTGGCTTCTTAATATTGTTGCCGGGCTTGTTTGTCATTCTCCACAAAGCTCTTTAAGCGACTATTATCGTCAGATACATCTGTTCTTCTTGAAAGGTAAGAGTGGTAGCGAGCTAGATAATTATGCCAGTCAGCGTGCTGTTTACGAGCAGATGAAGCGAGATGGTAATCTCTTGGGACGCATATTCTACTACAATTATGCCAATTATTGCAAGAGTCAAGAGCGTCGTACGCCTAAATTTCAGGCTTTCTTCAAGCATTGGCAAGAGCAGCCTAACGAGGTGGTGAGGCAAGAATTCTTAACAGGAAGCCGCCCATTGATGGCTTATACCAATATTTTGACTTTCAATACACGTGCTATTGTCATTTACATTACGTGTTTGTTGAATTGTCCTTGGGTCTATCCGTTGTTTGAATTGTCGGTGATGACCTGTCTTTATATCTATATGCACAGTCGTCACGAGAGCCTGTGTGGTCGGCTGACCGGTAAACTTGCTCAATAGTTATTTAATATTTTAAAGCGTAAAAAGATGATGGACGGGATAAAAGGATATATATTTGATTATGGGGGAACGCTTGATACTGCTGGTTGTCATTGGGGAAAAGTCTTGTGGTATGCCTATCAACGGCAGCAAGTCCCGGTGACCGAGCAGCAGTTTAGAGATGCTTATGTGTATGGAGAGCGTACATTAGGCAATAGTCCTATTATCAAACCGGACTTTACTTTCTACCGAACGCTTGATGTAAAGATTCGCTTAGAGATGGAATGGTTGTGCGAACATGGGGCTTGGGATGCAGATCTTGAAGCCTTTAACCGAGCACACGATGCCGTATTAAACGAAGTTTACGAACTTGTAAAGTGTAATACGGCGCACAGCCGTGAGGTATTGACCCGCCTGTCAAAGGTTTATCCCATGGTATTGGTGAGCAATTTCTATGGTAATGTAGAAGTTGTATTGCACGAATTTGAATTTGAGAAATTCTTTAAGAGTGTGGTAGAGAGTGCTGTTGTGGGCATCAGAAAACCCGATTCCCGTATCTTTAAGATTGGAGTAGAACGATTGGGGCTGAACGCCGAAGACGTAGTTGTGGTAGGTGACAGCTTCTATAAAGATATAGAACCCGCACAGAAGATCGGTTGTAAGACCGTATGGTTTAAGGGAGAGGGGTGGACCGACAAGCAATATGACGAGTCGTTGCCCGACAAAGTGATTACTGATTTAGAGCAGTTATGAAAAGAATATTCAGGATATACATATTGTTAATAGGACTGTTGCTATACTCTTCAGGAGTAAAAGCGCAGATAACGGGTACCGTTACCGATGCAGCGACAGGCGATACACTGTTTTATCCTAGTGCATCTTACAAAGGACACCATATCGCAGTAAGTGGTAATGCTTCGGGATTGTACAGTATTGAGCGGCACGAAGGATGGGTATTGACCATCAGTGCAGTAGGTTATCAGCCACGAACCTTTATGATTAAGGCAAATACCCCGTCGGTATTGAATGTAAAACTGCGCGAGGATACGAAGACATTAACCGAAGTTGTGGTTAAAAGTAGTCGTGGTAAGTACTCTCGAAAGAATAATCCTGCAGTGGAATTGATGAAGCGTGTGGTTGCTGCCAAGAAGAAGACAGACTTGGATAATCATCCTTATTATCAGTATAATAAGTATCAGAAGATAACTCTAGCAGTCAATGATATTAAGCCATTAGACATAGATAGCGGTTTCTTTGCGAAGAAACAATGGCTCATAGACCAAATAGAGACGAGCCCATATACTAACAAACTGATTCTTCCTGTATCGGTAGACGAGACCGTTTCGCAGCATATTTATCGTAAAGACCCGAAGTCTGAGAAGGATATTATCACCGGTCAGAACTCCAATGGTATCAATCAACTTATCCAGACCGGTGATATTCTGAATACAGCCATGAAGGATGTGTTCACCGATGTCGACTTGTACGATGACCAAATCAGGCTTTTACAGTATCCGTTTACAAGTCCTATAGGTAAGAATGCCGTGTCGTTTTACCGTTATTATATAGAAGATACGGTCTATGTAGACCATGATTTATGTTATCATCTACAGTTTCTACCCAACAATCAACAAGATTTTGGATTCCGTGGAGAGCTGTATGTATTGGCCGATTCTACCCTGCATGTGAAACGATGTGAACTTACTATCCCGAAAAGAAGCGATGTAAACTTCGTCGAGAATCTACATGTAACGCAGGAATTCAAGAAATTGGAGAATGGCGAATGGGTGTTGAGCGTCGACGATATGTTTGTGGAGATGAAGCTAGCTAGCTTTCTTTCCAAGTTCCTCGTGGTGCGGACAACCCGTTTAAGCGACTATGCATTCGATGAATTGCCAAAACAATTGTTTAAAGGTAAGGGCAAGGAGCGGCGTGAGGCCAACTCTATGATGCGCGACGAAGCTTTCTGGAACAGGTACAGAGGGGTGGAATTGACAAAGAGCGAAAGTTCTATGGAGGCGTTTATCCACCGAGTTGAGCAAATCAAAGGATTCAAATACATCATCTTCGGAGCCAAAGCTTTCATTGAAAATTTTGTTGAAACTGGCGATTTAAACCATCCGAGCAAGGTAGATATTGGCCCCATCAACACTATGTTGACCAAGAATTTCATTGATGGATTGCGTACTCGCGTGAGCGCACAGACCACTGCTAATCTGAATAAGCATTGGTTTGCATCGGGATATTTGGCTCGTGGATGGCGCAGTAAGAAGATTTATTACGAGGGAAATCTTACTTATTCGTTCAATAAGAAGGACTATTTGCCGCGCGAATTCCCCAAGCGTACCCTTACGTTTACCTCAGCTTATGATGTGATGTCGCCTTCCGACCGTTTCATGCAAACCGATAAGGATAATGTATTTACAGCATTCAAGTGGGCAAAGGTAGATAAAATGATGTTCTACAATCGCCAACAATTGAAGTTTGAATACGAAGAAGAGTGGGGATTGAAGACCACTATAGGTCTCAAAACGGAAGCCAATGAAGCTGTGGGACGTCTGTTTTTCGAGCCTCTTAGTGCGATTTCGGCCACTAATCCTTCTATGTTACCTACCTTGTCAGTGCTGGATGATAGCGAGGTTGGACGATATTTACACAACGGAAAGATTCGCACGACAGAATTGAGCATACAGTTTAATTTGGCACCGGGACGTACTTATATTAATACCAAGCAACGTCGACTGCCTATTAATCTCGATGCACCGGTATTTACCCTTGGCCATACGATGGGTATTAAAGGAGTATTGGGTGGTCAGTATAACTATAACTTCACCGAAGCTGGTGTCTATAAGCGCTTCTGGATGAATTCTTGGGGTAAGGTAGATGTGAAATTGAGGGCTGGAGCACAATGGAACAAGGTGCCTTATCCACTGCTTATCATGCCTGCGGCCAACCTTAGTTACATAGTACAAGAGGGAACTTTCAACATGATTAACAACATGGAGTTCTTGAACGACCGCTATGCGAGCCTCGATGTAAGTTGGGATTTGAATGGTAAGATATTCAATCGTATCCCTTTGCTGAAGAAGTTGAAGTGGAGAGAATACCTTGGTGTGAAGACATTGTGGGGCAAATTGACCGACAAGAATAATCCATTGCTTGAAAAGAATGCCGGTGATCATGTTTTGATGGCATTCCCCGAAGGTACGTATGTGATGGATTCCAAACGGCCATATGTGGAGTTGGTGGCTGGTATTCACAATATCTTCAAGATTCTGCATGTGGAGTTCGTACATCGCATGAACTACAACAATTTGCCTACAGCAAAGAAAAACGGTGTTCGTTTCATGTTGCGTATGACATTCTAGAGGCTTTCTTAAAATACAATCAATATGAAAATATTCCTCGCAGACAGGCAAGATATCACCCGCGCAGGCCTCATGTATCTGATAGAGCGACTACCGGATGCAGACTATAAGTATATAGAGGATAAGGGAGAACTATTGTTGGGTTTGCACGAATATCCCGACAGCATTGTTATTCTCGATTATACGCTGTTCGATATTAATGATGGTGAGGAATTGGTGATTCTAAGCCAGCGTTTCAAACGAGTCCATTGGATACTTTTCAGTGAAGATTTGAGTTTGGATTTTGTACGCTATTTGATTGCAAGCGGCCCTGAATTCAGTATCGTTATGAAAGAATCTCCCTTGTCAGAGATAAAGACTTCGATAGATTATGCTATTCGGAAACAACGTTTCATCAGCCAACGTATGGCAGAGATGTTGCTGGCTCCGGTTCCTCAGATGGAAGAAAGAGTGGAGCTTACGAAGACAGAAACCGAAATATTAAAGGATATAGCGCTCGGTATGACGACCAAGGAGATTGCTGAAAAAAGGTTTTCCAGTTTCCACACCATCAATACCCATCGCAAGAATATCTTCCGTAAACTAAGCGTGAATAATGTGCATGAAGCCACTAAATATGCACTTCGGGCAGGCTTGATAGACTCTGCCGAGTATTACATATAATACTTTGATGTTGCTGCTAAGCTTTGGCAGCATTGCTGTCTCAATTAGTCAGCATTACAGTAAAGGCCTTACAGCATCGCTGCAAGGCCTTTGCAATTATTAGTAATGGATTCCTTGGAATCCTCATATTAATCTTTAGAACTGATTACAACGCTCGAAGAAGTTGATGGCTTCTAGTTCTTTGCGCATGGCATCTTCCTCTTCTGCTGTCATATTGCGGAATGGTTTACGATTAGGACCAAGGTCGAAGCCCATCAATTTCATGATACGTTTGCCTCCAACGATGTTTCCGCGATAATGGCAAATGACGTTGATGACCTCCTGAGCGAAGTTCTGATGTTCGCGAGCTGCCTCAATATCGCCCTTCTTCCAAGCGTCGATGATGGCTGTCAACTCGCGTCCATTGTAGTTGGTTGTACCCCCGATACCACCTTGAGCACCACCTTGAGCAAGTGAAGGCAGGATGGTTTCGTCCTGTCCGTGCAACATATCAAACTTACCGTTCTTATACAAGCGGCATTGGTTGTACTCATACAGGCTCTCAAAGGTATATTTGATGCCGGCGAAGTTAGGTATACGACTGTCTACAGCCTTCAATAAGTCGAGCATGGGGAGGAATGCTCCGTTGAAAGCAGGGATGTGATAATAGTAGAAAGGCAACTCCGGTGCAGCGGCAGCTATCTCTTCACAGTATTCTACTAGTTCTTCAATGCGTCCGATTTTAGGGAATGGAGGCGCCATAGAACCGATACCGAAAGCGCCAATCTGCTGTGCATGGGCAGCCAATTCTCGGCTGTCGCGCAGACAGCAGCTTCCTACATGGACAATCACCTTGAATCCTTCGGGAGCTTCGGCAATCCATTTTTCGGCCAGTTGTTTGCGTTCTTCGGTAGTCAGCATGTAGCCTTCACCGGAAGAACCATTGATGAAAACACCCTTTAACCCATTCTTTTGCAGCATACGAGCATATGCTCCGATGGGTTCTAAGTTTACGTCGCCATTCTCATAAAACGGAGTAAATGGTGCGTCAATCAATCCAATAATCTTTTCCATATTCATAATTATATGTATGTTTTTATGTTTGAATCTGTTTTATTCTAAGTTGTCGGCCTTCGGTTTAAGGAAGATGAGCTGCAATAATAGGGCAGCCAACATGACCAAACTGAGCCAAGCAAAGCCTTCACCCAGCATTCCACCGTCTTTCCATTTGCCTAGTACCTGTGTCACGGCAGCTCCGGCAAACACACCGGTCATGTTCATGAGGCCGTAAGCAGTAGCACGATAACGTGAGGAAATGAACTGGCAAAGTATCGGCATGTTGTTGGCGTCGAACATTCCAAAGCCAATACCGAATAGACAGCCGGCTCCGACGATGGCCAACAGACTATGTCCGTAGCCTAAAAGCAGGAGCGATGGGATGGTAAGACCAAGTCCGATGGCACTGGTATAGATGCGACCACGCAGGCATCGTTGCACCCATCGGTCGGATAAGATACCACCTAAGATGACTCCTAAGAACGAAGAAGCGGCTATAGTTATGGTAGAGATGGGGCCGGCTTGTTCCATTGAAATACCAAGATTGGTAGCGAAGAGTGTCGGTAGCCAGTTTTTAGTAGCCCAGCCCGGCAGACTTGGGGCTGCAAAGAAGAAGAGGATTATCCAAAAAGTCCATATAGAGAGGACGATACCTAGACCACTGAAGACTGAGGATATACCACGTTTTTGGCCTTCCTCGGCCGAAGCTTTCGCATGTTCGGGTTTCTCGTGGAGGAGCAACAATAGCACAACGGCGTAGGCAATGCCTATCAATCCGAAGCTATGGAAGGCTGTGTGCCATGTGAATAGTGAGGCTACGGCAGCACCGAAACCACCAATAGCCTGCCCCACATAGAGGCCGGTCATGTGGATTCCAATAGCTAGTGAGCGCGTTTTTCCATCGTGCCAGTCGGCAATGAGCGATAGGGCAGAGGGTATATAGAGTGCTTCGCTGATGCCCATGATGCCACGTAACCAGTAGAGAGTGTGGAAATCGTTGGCATAGCCCATAAGGAATGTGACTAAAGACCATACGAACAAGCTACCTACGATGAGCCATTTACGACTTACGCGGTCGGCAATGACGCCTGAGAAGGGGCTGGCAAGGCCATAGACCCATAAAAATGCTGCCATCAAAGCACCGAATGCCTCGGCACTATTGAGCTCGTGTATATCTAGCGACATAGCTTCCTGCATGGTGGAAAGCATCTGTCTGTCCATGTAGTTGAGTAGAGCTACAATCCATAGTAGGGCTACGACTACCCATGGATAATATTTCTTATTTGTCATTAGGTTTTGGTTTTATTAGTCAATGGGGCTTATTGGCCTCATCGATATTATTTAATCGTTATCTTGTAAATGCCTGTTGAGCGGATGCCCGGCTTGAGTTCGCCGCCAATCTCATAGAGATGAGTACCGTCGGTGAATAATGCTGCACCAGCACGAGCTGTTGCTTCGCTCTCTCCGATAGTTTTCCATTGTCCATCTTTAAACTGCATGACGAGCCGATTGAAGCGATACCATTCTACAGGATGGGTCATATAGCCCAGTTGGGGATGGTTTACGGCATTGAGGAATATGTCTTTGTTGACACCACCCATGGCGATAATGCTTCCATCGGACAGGGTTGTGGCACATCCACCACCTAGGAAAACGGTCTCTCCTGTGTTGTCGGTAGCAGCAGGGAGAGCAGTCCATGTGGCAGTATTGAAATCGTATTGCCAACCTTCTAAGCCTAATTGGGTGTCTTGAGCTTCCGTCCTTGGCGACGAACCGCCCCAAAGGCAAATGCTATTTTCGACGAAGGCGCAAACTGGTTGTACGCGTGGAATTCCGGGAAAGTCGGGTAATTGCTGCCAACCTTTATCAAGTGCCGACAGTTCCAGCATCAATACGCGATTAGAAGCATGTCCGTTCCAGTTGCCACCTAGCACAATTAAACTGTCGCCAATGGCACATCCGGCATGATTGTCTAGCTTGGCAGGAAGTGTAGGAAGATTGGTTATCTCGGCTTTACCGCCTTTTAACGTGATGGCATAAGTGGTATTCAGGCTTGATTCAGCGTTGTTGCCACCGATACAATAGAGCGTTTCGCCCTTCACAATGCTTACGCCGTAAGCTATTGGGGTAGGGAGCTCTCCCACTTTTTCCCAAACGTTGGTATCAGAACCATTGACAGCTGTAGCGTAGATACCTTGATAGTATCTTTTTTCTCCTTTCTCTGCTGCTGGTCGTTCGGGGAAATTACATCCTCCGACCATAACAAGATGGTCTTGAATGAGTCCGGCAAAGCATGCCGATACTCCCTTTTCTATACCAGCTTCTGCAGTAGGAAAACCTTTTAATTGTTGGATATTCATCTGTAGCGTATATTCTTGGCTTGCTCCACACATCGATGTGAGGCAGGCAGTTAGTAATAACAAAATAAATCTTAAGGCCATGCTTCGTAGAAATCTTCTGTTTTTTCGATTTTAGCAAAGTCGCGTAAAAACTCGGCATAGCTCTCACATACAGCATTAGCAAACTTCTTTCCCTTTTCAGCCGTAGATAGGTGAGGGGCGCCAATGCCTGTATCATGCGATACCATATCCCACTGTCGGGGCATCCAAACGTTGCCAGTCTTCATCGCTTTGATGGCATAGCCACGGCTTTTGCCGTTCCCAGTCTCATCAAGACGGACAAGTTCGGGATGATAATGCATCATGACAGAGGTCTCAACCTCATCGGCATGGTCGCCCGGTGTGGTAAAAAAGTCTTTAGGATTGATATGATTGAACCAGTTGCTAACCGTTATTAAAAAGTTAGGATAGTCTATTGATAGGTCTCGAATCATGTTCTTGAAGTTGTTTCCGCCATGCCCGTTGATAATAAAAAGTTTACGGAAACCTTGATGATGGAGCGAACTTACGATGTCGGTGAGGATAGCTTTCTGCGTTTCATAGCGTCCGTGAATGCAGAAAGGAAGTTCGCGTTGTCCCGGATTTTGTGAACCTAGCGTGATAGGAGGCATTACCATACACCTTACATTATATTTCTGAAAAGCTAATTGGGCTGCGTCTGCGGCAACGGCATGTGAGAGAATACAGTCTGTCATGTAAGGTAAGTGCCAGTTGTGAGGCTCTGTTGCTCCCCAAGGCAACACGATCACTTCGTAATCTAAGTCTTTGGCAATGCCGTAAGTGGATACTGTTAAGTCTGTTTCTCTATTCATAAGAAGGTGTAGGTCAATGAGTTAATAACGTTCGTGATAAGATATGATAGCTTGAAATTGAACATAGGAGGATTGGAGTCCTCCTATGTTACGAAGTAATTACTTCTTAGATTTCTTGTCTATTTTTTCCCAATACTTCTTACCTTGAACTTTGAGCTTCGCTGTGAAAGCCTTAGCTTCTGCGGCAGTCAGAGCTTCTTGCTCCGGACTAGCGAATGCATGGGCGTATCCTTTGACGTCGTTGGAGTGTCCACGAGTGAAGTCTGGAACTTCTACAGGAATGTTGCCGTTGTCCATAGAGATAGCGCCTAGTTCGGCGAGGCAGCACCATTCACCGAGATCATAAACGTCCATATCTAGTGGAAGACCGTTTTGTAGACAGTAAACTAAGCGACTATCCATGATAAAGTCCATACCGCCGTGTCCACCAACTTCCTTTGCTTCTTCGCCATACTTCTTGACTATGGGGCTAGTATACTTCTCTACGAGTGCTTGAGCATCTTTTGCCGAGAGGTATTCGTGTCCAGAGAGGTTGTCGGAAGAGGGAGCTACACCCGAACTTTGCATCTTCTTAGAAGATACAGCATAGCCTTCTACTGGGTATTTATTAGCAAATCCTTCAGTACCGGTGAGCTGATACATACGGTTGTAAGGCTGTGGATTCATGACATTGTGATGGATTTCCAACACTTTGCCGTTATCAGTACGAATCAGAGTAGTAGTGTGGTCGCCATTCTTGAATTCAGTACATGCCTTACCGGTAGCTTCTTCAACCTTCTTCTTACCATTAACCGACTTGGTATCCATGGCAATCAAGGTACGCATGCGGTCGCCACGGTGGATGTTAAGAACCTGAGCGATGGGGCCTAGACCGTGAGTTGCATATACATCACCGCGGAACTTTTGATTGTAATCAAGTCTCCAGCCAAGCTTGTCGTTAGCATCTTTTTTCCAGTAATATGACCAGTACGGACTCAAATCATGGCGATAAGCACCTTGAGTATAGAGTACGTCGCCGAATACACCGTGCTGTGCCATGTTCAAAGTATTCAACTCAAAGAAGTCATAGCAGCAGTTTTCCAGCATCATACAGTGGAGACGATTTTTCTCTGACAAGTTAATCAAAGTCCAAATCTCGTTCATGTTCATAGCAGAAGGTACTTCAATAGCAACATGTTTGCCATGTTCCATAGCGTATTTTGCAACGATGAAATGGTGTAACCAGTCGGTTGCAATGTACACGAGGTCAATGTCTTTGCGCTGACATAGTTCCTTGTAGCCCTCTTCTCCATAGTAAACATCGGCAGCAGGCATTGAAGCTTTTCTCAAAATGTTTTGGCATTTCTCTGCACGTTCTTTCTCATGATCGCACAAAGCCATAATCTGGATGCCGGGAATGTGAGTCCACCGCTCTACAGCACCGGGTCCACGCATACCTAAACCTACGAATGCTACACGTACAACTTTCAATTTAGGTGTTACCAAATTGATTACATCTTTTTGGCCTTCAGGGCGTGTAGGCACATCAGTCACGGCAGTACCGTTCTTAATGGTGTAGTGCCAGTCGAACTGTGCAAATGCTTGAACGGACCACATAGTTGCCATTAACGTGCAAATAGTGGCCAACATAAACCTTTTACTTCTTCTCATTGTGAGTTTCATTTTGTTTGGTTTCTAGTTTTTAACGGTAAATTATTTGAATTGCAAATATAGTAACTTTTGATAATATAAGCGAATTTATTTTGTTATTATTTTAATATCTTAATTGATTAAAATTTCATTGTGAGGCTGATTCTTTTTCGTTGGAAATCTACCTCTAATACTTTCACCCGTACATGCTGGTGTAAATGCACCGCTTCATTGGGATCTTTGACGAAATGATGGGACAATTGAGAGATGTGTACAAGCCCGTCTTGGTGCACGCCAATATCTACAAAGGCACCGAAATTAGTGATATTGGTAACGATACCCGGTAGTTCCATGCCTGTTTCCAAATCTTTGATGTCTTTCACTCGCTCGTCGAATTCAAATGTTTCAATCTCATTTCGAGGGTCCCGGCCGGGCTTTTCCAACTCTTTCATAATGTCGTTGAGTGTCGGTAGGCCTCTTTCGGCGGTGATATAGCGATTCAAATCGATGGTTTGTTGTATGTCTTTATGCTTGATAAGTTCTGCTACGGTGCAACGATTGTCCTTGGCCATGGCTTCAACAATGCCGTAACTTTCAGGGTGTACAGCACTGTTATCAAGTGGATTCTTACTGTTTGGGATGCGTAGGAAGCCAGCACATTGTTGGAATGCTGCCGGTCCGAGACGTGGAACCTTTTTTAATTCAGCACGAGTAGCGAAAGGACCGTTCTTCATTCTGTATTCAACGATGTTGCTAGCAAGTGTCGGACCGAGCCCACTTACGTATGTAAGCAATTGCTGGCTAGCCGTGTTGAGGTTGACACCAACCGTATTTACGCAACTTTCAATAGTTTGATCAAGGCTCTTTTTAAGTTGTGTTTGGTCAACATCGTGCTGATATTGCCCCACGCCAATGTTCTTTGGATCAATCTTAACAAGTTCTGCCAGTGGGTCCATGAGGCGTCGGGCGATGGAAACTGCGCCTCGAACAGTGACGTCTTCATTTGGGAATTCTTCACGAGCAACCTTTGATGCTGAGTAAATAGAGGCCCCATCTTCGCTCACAACATACACAGGCAAGTCTGAGCGATAAAACTCTGTGTGCTTAATAATATCGCTTGTCTCTCGGCTGGCCGTCCCATTACCAACAGCAATGGCCTCACATGAGAATTTCTTGGCGACTTCTGCGAACTGTTTCGAAGCCGAAAGTTGATTACCTTTGGGTGGTAATATGTCTACAACCGTGTGATAGAGAAGATTTCCTTGAGCATCTAGACAAACTACTTTACAGCCAGTCCGAAAGCCCGGATCAACTCCCATGACTTTCTTTTGCCCTAAAGGCGCAGCTAATAAAAGTTGCCTCAAGTTGCCCACAAACACCTTGATAGCCTCTTGGTCGGCCACCTCTTTGCTTAAAGCCGTAAACTCATTCTCCATAGCAGGTTTGAGTAGGCGCTTATAAGCGTCCTCTACAGCCTTCTCAACGAGCTTTTGACATGCCCCAAAACCTTTGATATATAGTCGTTTTAAACGGCTCAAACATTCTTCGTCATCGGCCGAAATGTTAACTCGCAGAATCCCTTCGTTCTCGCCTCTACGCATTGCTAACAATCTATGACTGGAACAACGCTTTAGCGGTTCTTGCCAATCGAAATAGTCACTGAACTTTTGTGCTTCCTCTATATCTTTCTTTGTTTTGACCACTTTCGATGTAATGACCGCTCCACGGCGGTAAAGTGAGCGTAGTTGTTGGCGCGAACGCTCGTCCTCATTCACTGTTTCGGCGATGATATCTTGTGCCCCTTTGATAGCTTCTATACTGTTTTTGATGTCTCCTTTGACGAATCTAGTTGCGGCATGGTGGGGATGTTGCTCTCTTTGTAACAGGATAATAGTGGCCAAAGGCTCCAATCCTTGTTCGCGAGCTATTTGGGCTTTCGTCCTACGCTTGGGTTTATAGGGTAGGTAAATATCCTCCAATTCCGTGCCATCCCAACAATTGTTGATGCGCGACAGTAGGTCGTCGGTCATCTTCCCCTGCTCTGTGATGGTCTTACTGATGGTCTCTTTGCGTTTAACGAGTTCTTTGTATTTGTCATTTAGTTCGCTGATGGCAGCTATTTGCACTTCGTCTAATGAACCGGTCTGTTCTTTACGATACCGCGAGATGAACGGGATGGTACAGCCCTCATCCAATAGTTGAAGTGTATGCTCGACACTTCTTGCAGATAAAGAAAGTGCTTGGGCTATGATATTTGTAAATAGATTCATGTCTAATTGTTTTTTATAGTATCTGCAAAGATACTTCAATGCAACAGATAAAGGGAACTTTCAAACTATTTATTTTGTAATATTATTATTTCAGCGTAACTTTGCAATATAATAAGGTGTACTAAATAATGATTTCAGTAGAAGGTTTGAAGGTTGAATTTGGTGTGAAACCGCTATTCACCGATGTTAGTTTTGTTGTGAACGATCATGATCGTATTGCCCTTGTAGGTAAGAATGGAGCAGGCAAGTCTACCATGCTTAAGATTCTATGTGGCATTCAGAAGCCCACTGACGGGACTGTCTCTGTGCCTAATGATTGCACGATAGGCTATTTACCGCAGGTTATGAAGCTGCAAGACGACACCACTGTGCGCGAAGAAACACGCAAAGCTTTCGCGAGTACGACCAATCTTCAGGCTCGTATAGAGAAGATGCAACAAGAGATGGCCGACCGCACCGACTACGAAAGTGAGAGCTATGCTGCCTTGGTTGATAAGTTTACGCAGGAGCATGAACGCTTTATGATGCTTGGAGGCGAGAACTATGAGGCTGAAATTGAGCGTACTTTAGTGGGCTTAGGCTTTGAACGTAGTGATTTCGAACGACCTACTCGCGAGTTCTCTGGGGGATGGCGAATGCGTATCGAACTTGCTAAAATCTTGTTACAGAAGCCTGATGTATTGCTATTAGACGAACCGACCAACCATCTTGATATTGATTCTATTCAGTGGCTCGAACAGTTTTTGATCCAAAGTTCAAGTGCTGTGGTACTTGTAAGTCACGATAGAGCGTTCATCAACAACGTCACTAATCGCACCATAGAGATTACATGTGGTCGTGCCGAAGACTATCGTGTTAAGTACAATGAGTACGTTACGCTCCGAGCTGAGCGCCGAGAACAGCAACTTCGTGCCTATGAGAACCAGCAAAAGGAGATAGCCGACATCAAAGACTTTATTGAAAAGTTTCGTTATAAGCCCACGAAGGCTGTACAAGTGCAGAGCCGTATCAAGCAATTAGAGAAGATTGTGCCCATCGAAGTAGACGAAGTCGACAACTCTGCGCTCCACCTCAAGTTCCCACCATGCTTACGTAGTGGTGATTTTCCCGTTATTTGTGAGGATGTACGTAAGGATTATGACGCTCATACTGTGTTTAAGCATGTTAACCTAACCATTCGACGAGGCGAGAAAGTTGCTTTTGTTGGCAAGAATGGTGAGGGCAAGTCAACGCTTGTTAAATGTATAATGGGCGAGATACCATACACAGGTAAGCTTAAGGTCGGACACAATGTGCAGATTGGTTATTTCGCTCAGAATCAGGCACAGTTGCTTGATGAGGAACTGACGGTGTACGATACGATAGAACATGTGGCTAAAGGCGAAGTGCGTCTGCGTATCAACGACATTCTTGGAGCATTCATGTTCGGTGGTGAGGCTTCTGATAAAAAGGTGAAATTCCTTAGTGGTGGCGAGCGTAGCAGATTAGCCATGATTCGCTTATTGCTCGAACCTGTCAATTTGTTGATTCTCGACGAGCCTACCAATCACCTTGATATGCCTTCTAAAGATGTGTTGAAAGAGGCTATACGTGCCTTCGACGGTACGGCTATCATTGTGAGTCACGACCGTGAATTCCTTGATGGATTGGCCGAGAAAGTATATGAATTCCGCGGTGGACAGGTGAGAGAGCATTTGGGAGGCATCTATGATTATCTGCAAGCATACCAAGCCGAGACCGTAGGAGAGGCTTTGCAAAATGCTTCGATGGCTGAACGAACGGTTTCAACTAAAGCAGATACAGCAGTTACTACCCCTATTCTGTCTAGCGGTAAAGAGAGTTACGCTGAGCGTAAAGAGCTACAAAAGCGACTTAATAAAGCAGAAAAAGCCGTTAAGGAAAGCGAGTCGAGAATAGTATCCATGGAGAAGCGTATTGCCGAGTTGGATACTTTGCTTTGCGATCCAGCTAATGCTTCCAACATGGAGTTGGTTACTGAGTACACGGCAGTGAAGCGTAAGCTCGACGAAGAGAATGAGAAATGGTTGGAACTCTCCGAGAAATTGGAGGAATTGCAAGCATGATGATTAACGAATATATCAATAATCCAAATAACGAAATGATGAATTTAAAAACGATTGTTCCCATGTTGGCTTTCGTGGCCATGCCCGAATTGAGTATGGCACAGAATGCTACGGGACTTAAAGCAGCCAATCTTGACAAGACCGTGCGTCCTGCCGACGATTTCTATGAGTTTGCAACAGGTGGTTGGCAGAAGAATAATCCACTGCCGGCAGCCTATAGTCGTTACGGAAGTTTCGACAAGTTGCAAGAAGATAACAACAAACGTATCAACTCTATCTTGGATGAACTCCTCAAGAAAAAGTTCAAGCAGGGTACTACTGAGCAGAAGTTGAGCGATCTTTATAAGCTGGCTATGGACTCTGTTCGTCGTAACAAAGAGGGCGTTAGTCCTGTGATGCCCCGTATGAAGGAGTTTGAAAGTGCCAAGACTATTGCCGATTTGAAGGCTTTGCAACTCAAGTATGCTACTTTCGGATATGGTGTTCCATTCAGTACATGGTTTGGTGCTGATGACAAAAATGCCAAGATGAATATTCTGAGCATCTATCAGGGTGGTCTTACTTTGGGTCAGAAAGATTATTATGTAGACAACGATGCGGCCACAGCCGATATTCGTGAAGCTTATAAGAAGCACATTGTGCGTATGTTCCAGCTCTTCGGATTCTCTCAGACAGAAGCCGAAAGTCGCCGAGATGCTATCATGCGTTTTGAAACGGCAGTGGCTTTGATATCCAAAAGTAATACAGAACTGCGCGATCCACAGGCTAATTACAATAAGATGACATTAGCCGAGTTCAAGGAAAACTATCCCGGTATCGATTTGGAAGCCATGTCTAAGGCTCGTGGTGTGAAGGTCGACTATATCCAAGAGATGGTTGTAGGACAGCCAGCATTCATGGCCGGCGTCGATAAATTGACCGCAGTGCTCTCTGCCGACGACCTTCGTGCCCTCATGGAGTGGGATCTTATTCAATCGTCAGCTTCTTATTTGAGCGACGAGGTGATTGCTGCCAATTTCGATTTCTTTGGTAAAACCATGCGTGGACGTAAGGTTGATTATCCTCGTTGGAAGAAAGCTACTAATCAAGTAGAGAGTGTTCTGGGCGAGGCGTTGGGCAAAATGTATGCTGAGCGTTACTTCCCGGAATCAAGCAAGAAGCGTATGAAGGAACTTGTTCGCAACTTACAAATCTCTCTCGGACAGCGTATAGATGCACAAACTTGGATGAGCGACACAACAAAGGCTGCTGCTCATGAAAAGTTGGATGCCTTCTATGTGAAGATAGGTTATCCTGATAAGTGGGAAGATATGTCAAGATTGATCATTGATCCGGCTAAGTCTTACTACGAAAATATGATGGCTTGTACCGAATTTTGGAGTGTTCGCCATATCGAAAAGAGAGCCGGCAAACCGGTAGACCGTGACGAATGGGGTATGACTCCGCAGACAGTGAATGCTTATTACAATCCTACGACTAACGAGATTTGCTTCCCCGCTGGTATTTTGCAGTATCCGTTCTTCGATCCTAAGGCCGATGATGCCTTTAATTATGGTGCTATCGGGGTGGTTATCGGTCATGAGATGACTCACGGATTCGATGATCAGGGACGTCAATATGATAAGGATGGTAATATGAAAGACTGGTGGACAGCCAGCGATGCAGCCAATTTCAAGGAGCGTACAGATAAGTATGCCGACTTCTTTAGCAATATTAATGTGTTGCCAGACCTTAAAGGTAACGGTCGATTAACATTGGGTGAGAACCTTGCAGACCACGGAGGCCTTCAGTTAGCTTACTATGCTTACAAGAATGCTACAGCCAAGAAGCCTTTGAAAACTAAAGAAGGATTCACCGCAGATCAACGTTTCTTCATTGCTTATGCCGGTGTATGGGGACAGAATATCACTGAGAAAGAAATTCGTAACCGTGTGAAGAGCGATCCTCACTCACTGGGCGAATGGCGTGTAAATGGTGCTCTTCCTCATATTGATGCTTGGTATAAGGCTTTCGATGTGAAGCAGGGAGATAAGATGTTTATCCCTGAAAGCGAGCGTTTGCAGCTTTGGTAAGATATACCTACTATAATATAGCTCAAGTATGACATGTTCGGGAGTCATCAGGAGTTAGTAGAAGTAAAAGCCTCAAAAAGCCTTGGAGTAAACAGACAAATGTCTATTAACTCCCCTTTGTAACTCCAACGCCTGACAGGCGTTTTACTCCAAATAATGCTGAAGTTGAGCATGATAGCGAAACTTCAACAATATAATAAAACCGACATCCCTTGTTGAGATGCCGGTTTTATTCTTTATATACCGTAAGATTCTTATTCTACAATTTTCAATATAGCGTTGCCAACACAAGCATTAGGCATTTGTATGTGAAGCATCTGGCAGACAGTGGGTGCAATATCGGTGATATAGGTCGGCGTAGAGGTCTGGCCATGTTTCACGTTCCATCCCATGAATACAAGTGGAATGTGGGCATCGTAGGGATTCCATGCACTGTGTGACGTACCGATGTAGTCGGCTGCAACCTTGAAAGGTAGCATGTTAGGACGTTGGATAACTAATAGCTCACCACTTCTACCGCGGCAATAGCCATTAATAGCACGTTCGCGCACAATGGAATTGATAGGAGCTGAGGCAATGTTATCCATATCTACCACATATACAAATTGTGAATCGGCCTTCAAATAGTCTACTGCTGCAGCCTTAACAGCCTTTTCGTCAAGGCCGGCTTTCTTGGTAACATCGTGGTTTAGATACATCGCTGTGGAGTAAATGTCGTTGAAGAGGTCGGCTACACCGAATTTCTGTTGCAGATGATTGTTGAGTGCTGTCATGGTAGCTTTATAATCCCAACCACCAGCAGGAATGTTGTGACTGCGTGATACGTTTGGATTGTGAGCACCGGCATGGTCGGCCGAGAGGAAGAAGAGGTAGTTGCCACGACCAATTTTGCGGTCTAGATAATTGAAAAACTCTGCTAAATCCCTGTCTAAGCGCATATAGACATCGTGGTTTTCCTTGCCACGTGTGCCGTATTTATGCCCGATGATGTCGGTCGATGATACACTTACACAGAGCATATCGGTCTGTCCACGCATACCCATCTGCTCGTTTTTGATGATAGCTTCGGCCATTTTGAACGTACTGGTCACTCCATCGGGAATGCCGGTAATGTCTACATCCTTAGCCGGGCGGTTGGCCTTGTTGAACTTTTCTACCCATGCTGGCAGTTGCTTCATATAATAGGTGCTGGTGATATAGCCTCTAGAGCTGTGGTCCCACCAATAAGCGGCATCGGCAGCATGACCGGCTGGGAATATGGCAGCGCGGTCTTTGAGTGCTACGCCTATCACTTTCGACTTGGCATCGGTAGCCATTTTGAGCATGTCTCCGATAGTTGTAGCCCACATATTGCGTGGCGACATCATCCCTTCCTTGCTATTGCTACCCACGGTTTGCACAGTTTTGTCTTCGCAACAATACACTTTTTTATTACCTAGATGGAAGTTGTTGCCGGCAATACCATGAAGAGCAGGCACAGAACCTGTATAGATGGATGTATGGCCAATGGCTGTTACTGTCGGGATATAGTTTATCATAGTGTTTTCGCAACTAAACCCTTCGTTGAGCAAGCGCTTCAATCCGCCCTTACCATATTGGTCGTAATAATAGTAAAGGTAGTCCCACCGCATTTGATCGATAGCAAGTCCCACCACAAGTTTCGGTCGTGCAGGTTGTGCCAACGATAGAAGTGTGGCGCAACATGCTAATAATAAAATAGATAGTCTTTTCATTTGATATTGATTTTTAGAATTACTGATAATCATGATATGTTTACAAAGGAAGTGCAAACGAGCGCAATGAAAATGTATTCCCAGATTGTCGAGTGCAGTCTTTGCTTCTACAAAGATAGTTATATTTTGTTTTTGTCCAATACATAGCTTCTGTTTTTCATATTTTCAATTCTCTATTGAGGTGAAACATTGGCACGGTGCAGTCAAAGATTGTTGCTTCCAGCATATGGTGTTTGCTGTCAATCAAGGCGATGGAGCATCCAATGAGTGGCTCGAACCAGTCTCCCTCTCCTTGCGAGAGGGACGGGGTGAGGTTACTGCAAGGCTACGGCAGGACTGCTGGCAAGTCGAGGCAGTCTTGCTGTTTGGTTTTTGCAGCATCGCTGATGTGCCTCTGCAACGAAGTAATGGATAAGTTACTAAGTAGACTAGTAAATGAGTTTGGATTGTAATATGCGCTTTCAGATGCTGCAATTTTATTTGGTTATATCTATGAATAGCACTATCTTTGCGAGGAGTTTTATAGATTGAAAGGAACATAAATGCCGTTACGATTACCAGACAGACTGCCTGCGATAGAGATATTAAAGCAAGAAAATATCTTTGTGATGGATGAGACGCGTGCGCACAATCAGGAAATCAGACCTCTAAAGATTGTGGTACTCAACTTGATGCCGCTCAAGATAACGACCGAGACCGATTTAGTCAGGTTGCTATCAAACACACCTTTGCAGCTTGAAATCTACTTCATGAAGTTGAAAAGTCATACTCCGAAGAATACGCCGGTGGAACATATGATGATGTTTTATCGTGATTTTGAAGCTCTGTCTCGTGAGAAGTTCGACGGAATGATAATTACCGGAGCACCCATTGAAACCATGCCTTATGAGGAAGTAGAGTATTGGCCGGAAATAATTCGTATCTTTGATTGGGCTCGTACGCATGTTACGAGTACGCTATACCTATGTTGGGGGGCAATGGCAGGGCTATACCATTTCTACGATGTGCCCAAATATGGGTTGGATAAGAAAATGTTCGGTATCTTCAAACAGAAGACGATAGCACCGCAATTGCCTATCTTTAGAGGCTTCGATGAAGAATTTAACATGCCTCAAAGCAGACATACAGAAGTGCATCGTGAAGATATAGAGAAGTATCCCGAACTGGATATTATCGCGGAATCGGCCGAGAGTGGAGTTAGTGTGGTGATGGCGCGTGGCGGACGGGAATTCTTTATCACCGGACATTTGGAATATGCACCCGACACTTTGGACAAAGAATACAAGCGAGATAAGAATATTCGAGATGATGTAGAGTTACCCCGGAATTATTATCATGATGATAATCCGGCACTAGAGCCTATTGTGAGCTGGCGTGCACATGCCAACTTGTTCTATAACAATTGGATAAATTATTACGTATATCAGGAGACTCCTTATAATATAGACGATATTCGCTGATGGAAAAAATACGTACGTTGGAACTCTTGGCACCTGCTAAGAACTTGGAGTGTGGCTTGGCTGCCATTGCACATGGGGCCGATGCCGTCTATATCGGAGCCACTCACTTCGGTGCGAGGGTTGCTGCCGGCAATGCTATAGACGATATTGCACAATTATGTAGGTATGCCCATCAGTTTGGGGTACGTATTTATGTGACAGTCAACACCATTATTTATGAACAGGAATTAGCCGATACAAAGTCGCTTATCCGCGAATTGGCTCGTATTGGAGTAGATGCTGTCTTGGTGCAAGATATGGGAATGGTAGAGATGTTCCGACAATTACATGAGGAAGAACCCGATTTGAGGTTGCCGGCATTGCATGCCAGTACACAATGTGATACTCGTACGGCCGAGAAGGTGAAGTGGTTGCAGGCTATTGGGTTCGAGCGTGCGGTGCTAGCACGCGAACTTTCGGTGGCCGAAATAGTCTCTATTCATGAACAGAATCCCGATGTAGAGTTGGAAGTCTTTGTACATGGTGCGTTGTGTGTGAGTTATTCGGGTGTTTGTTATGCCTCTCAACATTGTTTTAATCGTAGTGCTAATCGTGGCGAATGTGCACAATTTTGTCGTATGAAGTTTGATTTGGTAGATGCGACAGGTCGTGAGATAGAGCATCAGCGGTATTTGTTGTCGCTTAAAGATATGTGCCAAATCGAGCAACTTGAACCTTTGGCTGAAGCTGGTGCATGCTCGTTTAAGATAGAAGGACGCTTGAAAGATGTGGGATATGTAAAGAATGTGGTCTCTGCCTATAGCAAACGACTCAATCAATTGGTACAGAAATATCCTGAAAAGTATTGTAGGGCGTCAAGAGGTGAGGTGAGTTACAACTTTGAGCCCAACTTACAAAAGACTTTTAATCGTGGTTTTACCAACTATTTCTTGAATGGCCGAAAGTCTGCTATAGCTAGTTTTGATACGCCCAAAGCTATGGGGGAGTTTGTCGGGACGGTGAAAGAAATACGTCATAACAGCTTCAATGTGGCTGGAACGGCCAACTTTGCCAATGGAGACGGATTCTGTTTCATCAATACGAATAGGGAATTGGAAGGTTTCCGAGTAAATCGAGCAGAGGGAAACAGGCTTTACCCGTTGAAGATGCCGACTCATTTAAAGCCCGGAATGCGGTTGTATCGCAACAACGACGTGGTATTTGAGAAGACATTATCGGGACAAACAGCCGAGCGGAAAATCAAAATAAAGATGTCGTTTGGACTTACTGAGAATGGTTTCTCGTTGATGGCCGAAGGTAAAACCGTTACAGTAGACTTCGCACATCAGGAGGCTCAGAAGCCACAACGAGATAATATTATTCGTCAACTATCCAAGTTAGGCAATACACCCTATCTTTGTGATGAGGTGACAGTGGCCGATGGAGTCGATCGTTACTTCTTGCCTTCGAGTGTATTAACTGATATGCGTAGGCAATTGGTAGAACAGTTATCAGTTGCCGAAGTGCCGATTGCTGCAAAAAATAAGAAAAAGCAAGAAGTAGGAATAGGCTCTTTGGCGTGGACACCGGAATATAAGAAGCATTTATATTTATATAATGTGAGCAACCACTTGGCTCAACAATTTTATGAAAAGCAAGGAATGACAAGGGTAGGGAAGGCCTTTGAAGTGGAGCCAAAGTCCAATGCGCTGATCATGCAATGCCGTCATTGCATTCGTTTCTCGCTTGGTTATTGTGTCAAGCATGGCGGACGAAAACCCGAATGGAAAGAACCGCTCAAGTTGGTGTTGGGAGATGGCCGACGGTTTGAGTTGGAGTTTAATTGTAAGGAATGCCAAATGAACATCTATGCAGAATAAATCGGTACATCGAATCATTGCCAGTGTATTACCATTATTATTGATAATGATGGTCTCTTCGTGCTATCATAAGAAGAGAACTAAGCCCGATGCAATGGTACAATACAGTGCGCGACAACTGGATTCGCTCTCTTTTCAGAGCACACACCACTATACCAACAACTATAACTTCGTAGTTAAGAGCGATTCTATCGTCTTGATACAGCAGCAACCTGAAGAGTCTATGTCCGATTTGATGACAGATTCAGTGGTCGTATATAAGCATGACCATTTGGTTGTAGCTGATATTCGGGTGCTGCCGAATGATTCTGTCGACTCGGTATGGGTACAGTTGGCACGTGATCAGAATACGTTTGGATGGATACATGAGTCGAAACTCATGCCAAAGGTGGTGCCCGATGATCCCATTTCACAATTTATCTCCACTTTTTCCGATGTCCATTTGCTCATATTCTTGGTCGTCATCAGTATCATCGGAGTCGTTTATTGGTTGCGGAGGATACTTCGTCAGCGAGCACGTATCGTACATTTGCGTGATATTAATTCGTTTTATCCTACATTGTTGACACTTGTTGTGGCTACAGCTGCGACTCTGTATGCAAGTATTCAACTCTTTGCGCCCGATACATGGAGGCATTTCTATTTCCATCCCACGTTGAATCCATTCTCTGTTCCGCCTATCCTTGGCATCTTTCTTGCTTTGGTTTGGGCCATGTTGATAGTGGGATTGGCTGCTTTTGACGATACTCGTCACCAGTTAAAGTTTGGAGCTGCGCTCACATATCTAAGTGGATTGGCTGCAGTTTGTGCTGCCGATTACATCGTGTTTAGCATTACTACCTTATATTATATAGGCTATCCACTGCTTGTACTATACTTCTATTTCGCCCTCAAATGCTATTTGAAGACGGGATATGTGCGTTATACGTGCGGGAATTGTGGTGCTCTGATGTCGAAGAAAGGGCGCTGTCCGTCTTGTGGAGCGATGAATAATTGATATTATTTTGGCTTTAAGGCTTGCTTAAAGGGTAGTTGTATTGGTCGAAATACTGGAAGTCTTTGTTGTTGTAATGCGCTCCTTCCACATTCACTTGGATAGAAATGTTTGGATTGATGTTGTATTTCACAGCTGCTCCAACTACATCTGCGTCACCGGTAAACATTCCCATGCCGCCCATGGGACCATGATACCAATAGCCGGGATGGTAGAATGAAGAGTAACGATTACCATAATTGTTGGCTATATTCTTCTTTGCATACACCCAAGCTTCCCAATGTTCGTTGAAACGGTAGCCTAATGCAGCATAAAGAGCCCCATCTCTATAGGAGTCGCTACCCCAGTTGATGTTCTGAACATAGCCTCCTGCTGCCAGCCAAAGTTTATTATTCTTGGTCAGCGGAGTCAGGTAAGTTGCACTCAAGCTTTGTGTGAAGCCTCCACGATGGGGTACATTTTTGCCAAAAGTAGCAAAAGCGGAAAGGCCTAATTGGACGTTCAGTCCCTTATGGAGGCCCCACCCATAATAATGATAAGGTGTCATGGCGTATGACATTGGTACAGGCGGCTGCAGCACGGTGGCTGTGGTGTCTGCGGTCTGTTGGGCTTTGCTAATAGTACAAAGTCCAAGTAGGATAGTTACTATGAGTACCTTTCTTTTCATCATGGGCAAAGTTAGACTTTTAGAAAATAAAAACCAAGACCTACAAACAACTTTAGTGATAATTTGCACTTATTTGGAACTAATCATACGACATTTAGATGAAGATGTAAATTATTGTTTTAGAATTGCTTGGATGCAATTCTTTTATTTCCTATATTTGCCAATGAAATTTATAACTAAATCAAAGTGTAGACATGAAAAAGGTTTTATTGTTGATGTGTATGGTGCTGTTTGGCTCCTTGGGCTGTAGCTTTGCGCAAATAACAGGGCGTTTGGAGTTCAGCGCAAAAGATGATTATGAAGACGAGAACATTGTCCCGATGGAGGATAAGGGATTGATGGTACAGTCTTTTGCCAAAGATTCTAAAGATGGGAAGCGATTTTTTAAGATGCAATTTTTCTCTACAGCAATGAAGCCAATCAGCACTGATTCGCTGTTGGTAGATAAGCGTATGTACATCCACTCTAATATATTTGATGCCGGAACTCTCTATACGGTGTTGAGAGAACGTAGTGGTGAATTTGCCATCTTGGCTTTTGATGCTAAAACGCGTAAGGTTAAAATGACTGAAGGTGAGTATGCTAAGAAGGGTACCATGCGTAATATACAGATTGTCGACGGCTATGCGGTGTTCAGTTCTACCGTGAAGAAACTGGAGCGTGTGGGTATTATCGATATGAAGACGGGTGATTGCAAGTATGCCGATATTCACTTTGAGGGAGTAAAAGACAAGAATGTGTTTATCTTGGAGACGCAGGTGATAGATGGAATCGTCTATGCTTTCGTGCGTGCGGAACGCGAAGTGTATCTTTCACGTATCGATATGCAAGGTAAACAGTTGGGTGCTACGCTGCTTACAAAGGATATCGACCAAGAGCTAGTGTCTGCTTCTATCTCGAAAGTCGGTAACAAATACTTTGTTACAGGAACCTATGCTACGAAGAAAGTGGGCTCGCAGGGTATCTATTTCGGTGAGCTGAAGGACTGGAATTTTAGCTTCTTGAAGTTCTATAACTATCTTGATTTGAAGCATTTTGCTGATTATATGAGTGAAAGGGCTCAGAAAAAGATAGAACGAAAGAAAGAGAAGAAAGCTAAAGAGGGTAAGGAATATACGCGGAACTACTTCATGGCATCGCACAAGATTATGAGCGATGGGAAGGATTATTTCTATCTTGGTGAGGCTTATTACCCCACTTATCGAATGGTGATGATTGGTAGGACATGGGTTCGAGAGTTCGATGGCTATGCCTATACGCATGCTATTCTTGTGAAATTCAATCCTCAAGGTGATGTGGTGTGGGATAATAGCTTTGAGATGGCACCTCGTACCAAACCATATTACGTCAAGAGATTTATTTCGACTAGTCTGAGTGATGCCGGAGCTAAGATGCTATTTGCTGATAAGAAACGCATTGTGATGAAGCTGTTTAATAACCAAACCGGTGCGGTAGTCAAAGATCGTACGGAGGAAGTCATCGAAACCGACAATGAAGACGAAAAAGTAAAGAAGGGCAAATATGCTAATTCGAGTCACTGGTATGGCGACAACTTCTTGGTATACGGCACACATGTGGTTAAAAATACGCAGACCGGGGATCGTCGTAAGGTTGTTTACGTGAATAAATACACCATCAAATGAGAACTTGGTATAGATATATAGCTTTCATCATACTGCTTTTAGGAATCTCGATTTCTGCATCTGCCCAAGCCTATGATGGCGATTTGGACAGAAAGATTTCGGCCGGTTATCTCAATGTAGGTGGCCGTTCGGGTGTAGAATTGTGCTATGATTGGGGCATGAGTGATTGGGTATCAGTGGGTATGAAAGGCTCTGTGTTGTTTATAGGAAAGTCTGAATCTGACGACGAACCAGACTTTGTTAATGGTGTTGACCTGTCTTTTCCTGTCGATATACATTGGGACGATGCACTCAAGCTGCCTTCCACAATAGATTTCTATACCGGTGTGGGCATAGGGTCTCGTGTATTTGATGTGCACAGTGGGCTTCGTTATAGTCTCAATGAAACTTTTGGACTGTATGCACAAGCGCAATATAATATACTAAGAACGTTTGAGCGCATAACTGATTTTCCAAGTTTATATACGCGTAAGATACAAGTTTCTTTGGGATTGACTATCAATATAGATTAAGAAGAATAAGGACTGAATGTCCAAAAACAGTGAGGGAGCTATGCCGGATGCTTGGTAGCAAATGGCAAAGCCCCCTCTTTTTGTTTTTATCATTTCTTATATCGTAATCTCGGCTAGGTCGTCTTGTTGCCCCGAATCGTTAATTCGTCAGCTTGTCAGCGCGTCTGTTAATTCTCTGCAGAGCCTTGGCAGCATCGCCGTCTAGCCTTGGCGGCATTGCTGTCAGGCTCTTGCAATGACGCTGCATGGCCTTTGCAGCCGACCAAGTGTGAGAAACTATTGTTTCAATTCGCTTGTGAGACGTTCCAATTGGGCTATCAAGTAGTCTAGTTTCAGACCCGAACGGTCGCTCATCATCTGTACATCGGCCTTGGCGGCGATAATCTTTCCGAGCGGCGAACTGAGCATTTTGAACTCCGGTGCAATCTCCGGTAAGCGTTTTTTCAAGCCGGGATACTGTTTCAGCAGGTCTTTGAGTCTGGTTTTGCGAGTGATTTCGTCCACCCCTTCTGTGTCGTCTGCCTCATCTTCCACGGTTTGTGTAGTAGGTTCAGGCGTCTCTCCGGCCCATGTAAGCAGTGTCTGAGAACCCTCGAGCGAGCGTATGTGCGTGCAGTCTTGCATCATCTCTAGCACGCCACGAAACATTCCTTCTTTGTCTCTCACAGCTATGTATATGATGTAGATAAACAAATCGGGCTTGTTAATCCAAAACTCTGCGCGGTCTTGCTCGCCGCTCCGCAACTTGTCTATCACCTCTCTTACGATGTGGGCACTCTTGCGTGGATGGCAATTCATCACTTCTCGGCCTATCACATTCTTACTTCTAGGGAATATGCGGTGGTCGGTGTCCGAGTAGAAACAAACCAATTCGTTCTCGTCGACAAACGATATGTCGATGGGCAAATGCTTATAGATGAGGTTGATTTGGTCGAGTGTGAGCTTTCCGGTAGTCACGTCAAGCTTGTCATTACTCCCCGAATTGTAGCCATATTTGCCCAAGAGTTGCTGTAACTCGGCTGCGAATCCGTCGGCAGCGGCGTGTCTCGGCTCTGCTTTTGCAGTAGGATGTTCCACTTGGAAGAATGCAAACCCAATCTCTTGGTCGCCCTCTTTCATCTCTTCGAACTCTGTTTCGGTAATCAGAGCCTGCGAAGTGGGGTAGAGGATGGCCTCTTCTTTCTCCATCAAGTCGCGACAATGGTCGATGAGCGTGCGCTGCAGTGCGATGAATTTATCCTCGTCTGTTTCGTTAAGGAGCTTCTGTGAGTCGCGTATCTCGTCTCTTACGATATCGTCGAAGTTCCACATGGTGGTTGTAGGGCGTGTGAATCCCTTCTTCTCCAACATCGGGTAGAGCTGGTTTTGTTTACGTTTGTAGTGAATAGGGTACTGCCCTATCCGGTCGTAAAGTTCCAGCCATTGGTTCTTAATCATCGGATATTGAATCAAATCTTCTACAGCCAAGAGTAGTTTGCGCATCTCGTCGTTCTCCCGATAGTAGTGCATGAGCGGATGAGAAGGTGGAAGTTTGGGGCGCGAAGTGTCAAGGATGCCATCTAGTAGTTGCAGTGTCATGCGCATATCCACGCGTACGCATTCGTCATCGTCGGCTTCCATCATGTTCTGTTCTACGAAGGCGATGTGGTAAGGGCGTATTTTACCCACGCGCAAAGCCAGTTCTTTTCTAGCCTCTTCGAGCGATAATGCACCGGTTTCGTATTTCTCCTCGATGTCGAGCAACGCCTTCATCCTTTCTTGTTCAATCTCCGGAAGATGTTCTTTCATTGAATTTGCCATACGGTTATATTCCTTTTTTTGACGTTTATGATGTTTGATGATGCAAATATAAGTATAAAGTTGGATAGGAATGAGTAACAAATGTGACTCCGAGGTGTTAAATTTATACAAATGAAGTTTTTCCTAATAAAATTGAATAAGTTTGGTGTATCAGGTGGATTTTGCTATTTTTGCCCAACTAACTAATAAGCATAACAATGATGAAGAAAACAGTGATGGAATTTTTAGCAGCACTTTTACTGATTGGTATGCCGGTGCATGCACAGAATACGACGCAGAAGGAGAACTTTGGTAAGAAGGTTTCAAAGTTCTGGAAGAAAACAAAGACGACAATGGTAAATGCCGGACACGAGTTGGGTGACGCCATTGGATTTGATGATAGAGTGGATAAAGATGCTGATTTGAAGGAAATTGATGGCGTAAAATATATGCCAATCTATACCACCGACCTCTTTGCGAAGGGTAATCCCAGTGATGATAAGACCTTGATAGACTTGTCAACGGCTGCCTTTAAGAAGAAATATCCCAATGCAACAATTGTTAGCGCTGTCGTTCCACAGATGGAATGGTTGAATACGGCGGTAAAAGAAGGAGGCAAGATAACGGGATATCGCAAGCGTGCTTATTGTTATGTACTGGCTAAGGATGGCACTGATGGCTATATCAATGCACGTTTCTTCTTTATGTCGTACCGTAAAGCAGGTGAAAAATATATTGAGAGTAGCAGTTGGCCTAAGTGGGAACGCACCGATATTGTGCCTGTAAGTGCTTATGAAAAACTAAAATAGAATGAATTTTTTAAGGGCTTTGTTCGGTGGAAAGACCGAAGATAGTGAGGAAGAAAAGAAGCACCAAGAAGAGAAAGATTTCGAGGTGCTGAAGTATGATGGTGTTCGTGCTATGAAGACAGGGAATGCTTCGTATGCCATTCGTTGTTTCGAGCATGCGCTGGAGAGACAGGAAGACTTGGAGATAAGGGATTACCTGTCGCAGACTTTCATGATGGTCAATGAGCCATTACAGGCTTATGAGCAATTGCAAAAGATGGCTGAGAAGGCGCCCGACAACCAAAAGATTCTTTTGAGAATGGCAAATGTGGCCTATATGATGGACGATTATCAGGCTATGGGTGATGCCTGTGAGAAGGCATTGTTGATAGATAACGACAGTGCAGAGGTACATTATCTCTATGGACAGGCTTGTATGGGACAGGGAGATAGCTCAAACGCGGTGGCTATGTTGACCAAGGCTATTGGTCTGAACGATAAATATGGCGATGCTTACTTGCTTCGTGGCGAAATACATTTGAAAGAAGATGCACTCACCGAAGCCGATGAAGACGTGCAATGGTTGCTGGAGCATGTGGCTGAAAATGAAGATGTGTTGCTCTTGAAAGCTAGAATAGAGGCAAAGCGAGAAAATACCGAGGATGCTATTATTTATTATAATAAGGTAATAGGAGTTAATCCTTTCTGTCAAGCAGCATTCCAAGAACGTGCAGGTATGTTTCGATTGGTAGGTAAGATAGCTGAGGCTGAAGCCGACGAACAGCAGGCTCAGGAACTGGCAGTAGCATCGGGAATATCCCAGCAAGCTGATGAAAATGAGCCGGGAACACTTCAACAGAAGATGGAAAATAAATATCGGGCGAACAATCCGTATGGCTTCTAAATATCGAATTGTAGTTTGTGTGCCATATTTTTGAGCATTTTTCTTGGATAGATAAAATTATTATTCTACTTTTGTAGGCAAATATAAACACAACAGAATAAAGAAATAAAGCATGAATAAGTCTTATGCATCTTTTTATTACTTTTATTTTTACTTTGCAAGAATTTGTGAAGCGGGAAGTTGCGTGTAGATTTTAACTTAAGAAAAAAGACAAACGAAATAACGAAACGGTCCCGCTTATCAGAGTGAGGACCGTTTTTGTTTTACCGGAATAAACTTATCCGGAGTATAGAGAAAACCAGATATGAAGAGAATAGCAATACAAGGAGAGCGTGGTTCGTTTCATGACATTGCCGCACATCAATACTTTGAAGGCGAACAGATACAATTAATATGTTGTGGAACGTTTGAAGAAGTGTTTGAAAACATTCGTCGTGACCCTACTGTTATTGGTATGTTGGCTATCGAAAATACCATTGCCGGCAGTTTGCTACATAATTATGAACTTCTTCGTAACTCAGGTGTGACGGTTGTTGGTGAGCATAAGCTGCACATAGAACATGCTATATGTTGTTTGCCTGACGACGATTGGAGCAGCATAACAGAGGTTCATTCCCACCCGGTTGCCCTTGCTCAGTGTCGACAATTCCTTGCTAATCATCCTGAAATGAAAGCTGTTGAGGCGGAAGATACCGCAGGCTCGGCTGAATATATAGCCAAGCATCAAGTCCATGGATGGGCTGCTATCTGTTCAACGTATGCTGCCAAGCTGTACGGAATGCGTATCTTACAAGAAGATATTCACGATAATAAGCACAACTATACGCGCTTTTTGGTTGTGAGTACGCCACAGAAGGCTGATTTCCTACGCTCTTTGGAGAAGTCGAACAAGTCGAACTTGGTATTCTCTCTGCCTCATGAAGAAGGTAGTCTGAGTAAGATACTGACGATATTGAGTTTCTATAACATCAATCTTACGAAGATACAGTCGTTGCCAATTATCGGTCATGAGTGGGAATATTTGTTCTATATAGACCTCACATTCAACAATTTGACACGATACCGACAGTCGATAGATGCCATAACTCCCTTGGTAAAAGAACTCACCGTGCTGGGAGAATATTGTGAAAGTTAGGAGTTAAGAGTGAGTAGTGAGAAGTTTTATGTGATAAAAGAATAAAAATATAGAGACAATGATACAACTGGCAGATAGATTAAACGAAGTACAAGAATACTATTTCAGTCGTAAACTGAAAGAAGTTGCAAAGATGAATGCCAATGGTGAGGATGTTATCAGTTTGGCAATCGGTTCTCCCGACATGCCACCATCGAAGCAAACGGTGGATAAACTGATAGAGGTAGCACAACAACCATCGGCACATGGTTATCAACCTACGGTGGGAATACCGGAGCTACGCAACGCTATGGCTGCCTTTTATCGCAAATGGTATCATGTAGAATTAGACCCAGTAACCGAGATTCAGCCTTTGATAGGTAGTAAAGAGGGGATACTTCATACCACGTTGGCGTTTGTCAATCCAGGTGATTCGGTGCTCGTTCCCGATCCGGGATATCCCACTTATACCTCATTGAGCAAACTGTTGGGTGCCAACGTCATCAATTATAATCTGCGAGAAGATAATGGTTGGCAGCCCGACTTTAATGAGTTGGAGCAGATGAACCTTGAAAGTGTTAAGTTGATGTGGGTGAATTATCCGCACATGCCGACAGGTGGAAATGCTCGTCGGGAAACTTTTGAGCGTTTGGTCGCTTTTGCTAAGAAGCATAATATCGTCATTGTGAACGACAATCCTTATTCTTTTATCTTGAATGAGGGTGAGAAGTTGTCCATACTTCAGGTTCCCGGAGCAAAGGATTATTGCATAGAATTCAACTCTATGAGTAAAAGTTTCAACATGCCGGGGTGGCGTGTAGGGCTCTGTGCAAGCAATTCTACGTTCATCAATTGGATACTTAAGGTGAAAAGCAATATCGATAGCGGCACCTTTCGAGGCATTCAAATGGCAGCAGCCGAGGCTTATCAGACTAACGATGAGGCTTGGCATCAAGAATATAATATAGATGTTTACCGTCGCCGTCGCCATATTGCCGAGCAAATCATGACCACGTTAGGTTGTGAGTTCGATTCTCAACAGGTGGGAATGTTTCTTTGGGGCAAGATACCTGAGACGTATCAGGATGTCGAAGAACTCACTGAAAGAGTACTACATGAGGTAAAGGTGTTTATCACTCCGGGCTTTATCTTTGGCAACAACGGTAAACGTTATATTCGAATCAGCCTTTGTGCGAAGGACGAAAAGATACAGGAAGCATTGGAAAGAATCCAAAGAATATCATTATCAACAACGAATTAAAATACAATAGAATATGGAATTAGAATTAGAACCCCTTACATTGCCTAGTGATCAAGAACGTCCGATAGTGATGGCTGGTCCTTGTTCGGCCGAGACAGAGGAACAAGTGATGACCACTGCCAAGCAGTTGGCTGCCAAAGGTTGCCACATGTTCCGTGCCGGAGTATGGAAACCTCGTACCAAACCGGGTGGTTTCGAAGGATGTGGAGAGCAAGCTTTGCCTTGGTTGAAGGCTGCTAAGGAAGAAACCGGTATGTTGATAGCAACCGAAGTTGCTACACCTGAACATGTAGAATTGTGTTTGAAGTATGGTGTAGACATTTTGTGGGTAGGCGCACGAACCAGTGCCAATCCTTTCGCTGTGCAAGCTTTGGCCGACAGTTTGAAAGGTATTGATATCCCGGTGTTTGTTAAGAATCCCGTAAACCCCGACTTAGAACTATGGATAGGAGCTTTACAGCGTATCAATCAAGCTGGTATTAAACGGTTGGGAGCTATCCATCGTGGTTTTTCCAGCTATGATAAGAAGATTTATCGCAATCTTCCGATGTGGCAAATCCCCATCGAACTCCATCGTCGCATACCTGCATTGCCAATCGTTTGCGACCCCAGTCACATCGGAGGACGCCGCGATTTGATTGCTCCTTTGTGCCAACAAGCTATGGATTTGGGCTTCGACGGCTTGATAATAGAAAGCCATTGCACGCCGGATACGGCTTGGAGCGATGCATTGCAACAGGTTACGCCCGATGTACTCGACTATATTCTGAACTTGTTGGTTATCCGTGACGAGCATACTACGACCGAAGGAATACGCCAACTACGTAGTCAGATAGACGATTTGGACAACCAATTGATGGAACTTTTGGCCAAACGACTTCGTGTTTGTCGCGAGATAGGACAGTATAAGAAGGAACACAACATGACAGTATTGCAGTCTAATCGTTACAACGAAATCTTAGAGAAGCGTGGAGCACAGGGTGTTTTGTGTGGATTGAGCGCTGAAAGTGTGGCTCATATCTTTGAAGAGATACATGAAGAGAGTGTTCGTCAGCAACTTGAAATAGTCAATCAGAAATGAGAATATTAGTCATGGGTGCAGGTAAGATGGGGAGTTTCTTCATCGACCTGCTTAGTTTTGAGCACGAGGTTGCTGTATATGAGCGCGATGCGCAACGTATGCGCTTCACTTATAACTGTCAACGGTTCACTCAACTGGATGAGGTGAAGGCGTTTAATCCCGAACTTGTCATCAATGCGGTGACCGTAAAGTATACCATCAGTGCTTTTAAAGAGATATTACCTTACCTGAATGATGACTGTATCATTAGTGATATAGCTAGTGTTAAGACCGGACTGAAAGAGTTTTATGAGCAGTGTGGGCGCCCGTATGTGAGCACTCACCCGATGTTCGGACCTACTTTCGCCAACCTTAATCAACTGAGTGAGGAGAACGCCATCATCATTAGCGAGGGCGATTACATGGGACGTATCTTCTTTAAGGATATGTATCAGCGACTGGGACTCAATATCTACGAGTACACTTTCCAAGAACATGACGAGACGGTAGCCTATTCTTTGAGTATTCCTTTTGTGAGTACGTTTGTCTTTGCGGCTGTGATGAAGCATCAAGATGCACCGGGTACTACCTTTAAACGCCACATGCGCATAGCTCGTGGAGTGCTCTCTGAGGACGATTATCTATTACAAGAGATTCTTTTCAACCCTTATACACACGACCAAGTGTCGCAAATTCGCACGGAATTAAAGGAATTATTGGAGATAATAGATAAGAAAGATGCGAGTGGAATGAAGTCCTATCTCACCAAGATTCGTAAAAATCTGAAGCAAGATTTAGCATAAAGATGGCGTTGTTGACCCTCTTACTGAGCATTTTCACATTTGTAGAGCTGAATACGGAGAATCTTTTCGATACGCAACACGATTCTCTCAAGAACGACACGGAGTTTTTGCCGGATAGTTATCATTATTGGAACAATGCTCGATACTGGCGTAAACTTAATCACATTGGGCAGGAAATCATTGCTTGTGGAGGCGATTCGGCAGGTTGGACGTTGCCCGATATGGTGGCATTGTGCGAAGTTGAGAACGATACGGTGATGCGCGACCTCACCAAACGGTCACTTTTGCGCAAAGCACGCTACGAATATATTATGACCAATTCGCCCGATGAGCGAGGTATTGATGTGGCTTTGATGTATTCACCTTTTGCGTTTCGTCCCATCAATCACCATTCTATCCGCATCCAACCAATAAAGAATATGCGTCCGACACGCGACATTCTTTATGTTTCGGGGCTATTGATAGACGATGATACGCTCCATGTGTTCGTAGTACATGCACCTAGTCGGTCGGGTGGTGAGGTGCATTCTCGTCCGTTTCGCATGGCTGTAGCTGAGCGATTGATGGCTTCTGTAGATTCCATTCGCGTTCTGTCTCCTCGTGCACGTATCATTGTGGCAGGCGACTTCAATGACTATGTGGGTGATAAAAGTCTGATGTATATCGGTGAACGAGGGTTACAAGACGTGTCAGAGAATGTTATCGGCATGCACGGAGCAAAAGGAACATACCGTTATAAAGGCAAGTGGGGGAGTCTAGACCATATATTTTGTAGCCTCTCGATGCAGTTGTTGTTGGATAGTTGTTATATCTTTGATGCCCCGTTTTTATTGACCGATGATGAGAAGTATGGCGGACTGCAACCTCGACGTAATTTCAATGGGGGCCAATATAACAATGGTTTCAGCGACCATCTGCCTTTGATAGCTCGCTTTAGAGTCGGAGTTGAAGAATAAAGTAAATATAATAGCTGTAACGTATTGGTAATATGGATTTAATGCAAAGTCTCTGCAGTGTTACTGCAGGGCTTTTTCAGTTTTACTGCAGAGGCTTTACAGCAATGTTGCCTCGCCTTTGCAGTCAGTTGAGAGTAATTCTTTTATCTCATCAGATGAATATGATGAACTTATAAAATAATTCTTATTTAAATACGCTCAAAATAGGGGTGTATGCGCAGAATGTCGCTTTTAGTGTTTTAAAATAATTTAAAACATTGTTTTTTATTCTTTTTTTGCCTATTAATAAGGTAATTTTGCAGTGAATTTTATAAAGAATCCTTGTTATCACTCTGCAAATAAGACAGATTGAGAGTTATAACATGTAGTTGCAGTCTATAAGAAATTATGTTTGAAAATCTAAGCGACAGACTTGAGCGCTCGTTTAAAATACTAAAAGGTGAAGGCAAAATCACAGAGATAAATGTGGCCGAAACCTTGAAGGATGTGCGTCGTGCATTGCTTGATGCTGACGTAAACTATAAGGTAGCTAAGACATTCACCGACACGGTAAAGACCAAGGCGATGGGTATGAATGTACTCACAGCTGTGAAGCCAAGCCAGTTGATGGTGAAGATAGTGCACGATGAATTGGCTGATTTGATGGGAGGTGAGGCCTCTGAATTGAATTTGTCCGGTCATCCGGCTATCATATTGATGAGCGGTTTGCAAGGTTCCGGTAAGACAACGTTCAGTGGAAAGTTGGCCAACTTGTTGAAAAACAAGCAGCATAAGAAACCTTTGCTCGTGGCTTGTGACGTATATCGTCCGGCAGCTATCGAACAGTTGAAGGTCGTTGGAGAGCAGGTGGGCGTACCTGTATATACAGAATCGGAGAACAAAAATGTCGTTGAGATTGCCAACAATGCCATCAAGGAGGCAAAAGCTAAGAGCTATGATGTTGTCATTGTGGATACTGCGGGTCGCTTGGCGGTCGATGAGGAGATGATGAACGAAATCTCTAATTTGAAACAAGCGTTGAATCCGGATGAGACTTTGTTTGTAGTTGACTCCATGACTGGTCAGGATGCTGTGAATACGGCAAAAGAATTCAACGACCGTTTGGACTTCAATGGCGTCGTATTGACGAAGCTCGATGGTGATACTCGTGGTGGTGCGGCTCTCTCTATCCGCACGGTTGTGACGAAACCTATCAAGTTTGTCGGTACAGGAGAGAAGATGGAAGCTATTGATGTGTTCCATCCTTCGCGTATGGCCGATCGTATCTTGGGCATGGGTGACATCGTTTCGCTTGTTGAACGTGCTCAGGAACAGTTCGATGAAGAGGAAGCTCGCAGGCTCCAGAAGAAGATTCAAAAGAACAAATTCGACTTCAATGATTTCCTCGGACAGATAGAGCAAATCAAGAAGATGGGTAATCTAAAGGATTTGGCAGGCATGATTCCGGGTGTAGGCAAGGCTATCAAGGATGTAGATATAGACGATAATGCTTTCAAAGGTATTGAAGCTATCATCAAGAGTATGACTCCTAAGGAGCGTACCAACCCCGAAATACTGAACCAAAGTCGTCGTCAACGTATTGCAAAAGGCTCCGGTACTGATATACAAGAAGTAAACCGACTGATTAAACAGTTCGACCAGACTCGCAAGATGATGAAGATGGTAACAGGAAATGGTATGGCAGGCATGATGAGCAGAATGAAAGGAATGAATATTCCGGGTATGCCTAAGATGTAAGACGGAAGTTAAGAGATTATAGTAAAAAGCTAATAGAACAATAATTGACGATATGCAGCTGATTGACGGAAAGGCTACGGCTACGGCTATAAAGGCTGAAATAGCAGAAGAAGTAAAGAGAATTGTTGCCGAAGGTGACAAACAACCTCACTTAGCTGCTGTTTTGGTAGGACATGATGGTGGTTCTGAGACTTATGTAAAGAACAAAGTTATCGCCTGTGAGCAGTGTGGTTTCAAGTCAACCCTGATTCGTTTTGAAGATACAGTGACAGAGGATGAACTACTGGCAACAGTAGATAAGCTGAATAAAGATGCCGATGTAGACGGCTTTATCGTTCAGTTGCCTCTGCCGAAACATATTGATGAGCAGAAGATAATCATGGCTATAGACTATCGCAAAGACGTGGATGGATTCCATCCTGTTAATGTGGGGCGTATGGCTATTGGTCTTCCATGTTTCATCAGTGCCACTCCGCTTGGCATCATCACGCTATTGAAGCACTATAACATAGAGACTAGCGGTAAGAAGTGTGTGGTGTTGGGACGCAGTAATATCGTGGGTAAACCCATGGCACAGTTGATGATGCAGAAACAATATGGTGATGCAACAGTGACAGTCTGCCACAGTCACTCGGCTAACTTGAAAGAGGAATGTCGAGAAGCAGATATTATCATTGCTGCAATTGGTCGTCCTAACTTTGTGACGGCCGACATGGTAAAAGACGGTGCAGTTATCGTTGATGTGGGAACAACCCGCGTTCCTGATGCTACTCGCAAGAGTGGATTCCGCCTGAATGGGGATGTGAAGTTCGACGAAGTATCCCCCAAGTGTTCATTCATTACTCCCGTACCGGGTGGCGTTGGTCCTATGACCATTTGTTCATTGATGAAGAACACCTTGGCAGCAGGCAAAAAAGAATTCTACCGTTAAGCCATTACAAACAAAGAAAACTTGATTTTTTTTATAACTCTCTAATTTTTGGGGGACCATTTCTCAGTGATGAGAGATGGTCCTATTTTCTTTTAGAGAGTTATAGCGTTGTAGATAGATGATGGTATTATATTTCTATGCGCTCAATACCTCCATAATCCGTCAGGTTTTCAAAAGCATTTTCTTTTTCAAAGAGGCCGCCATAGATGCCGGCACAGATGAGTACACCACCATGCGCAAAGATAGCTACGCGCTCATAGGGCTTCTTTCGCAACTCATCTAAGAATGCTGCGACGCGTGCATACATCATTGGGAAACTCTCACCACCCGTTGCTGCCAAGTTCATATAGTCTTGATACCATGCTTCTATATGTGGATCGACCTTGGCAATATCATCATATAACCTCATTTCCCAGTCTCCCATGTTCATCTCTTTAAGTCTTTCGTCTACTATAGGAGAGGTGTAACCGCAGTATGCTGCCAACTTTCTAGCACGTGTTAATGGTGACGAATACACGGCGTCAAAAGGTGCGTCGGCTTGCAGGTTGCCCTTTGTAATAGTAGCTTCTTGCTCGAAAGTGTCGGCTAGAGGTACGTCGCTCCAACCATAGCAAGTGCCTTTGGGCACTCCGACACGCGTATGTCTGATGAGTGTTATTTTCATATTGTATGTAGAATGATGTTGAGTGTTAGGTAAAAACTGAGTTCGATGAGCAGGAAGATAGCGCCACAGCAGTCGCCGGTATACCCCTTGATGCGGCTCCACAAGAGTCGATAGAGTGCATACATCACCAAGCATGGGACGAAAACGAGTAAGTCCCACTTCATAAAGTTGAGGTAATAGAGCAGTAAAGCGAGTGGCAGAATGCCTTGAATGAACAGACTAATGCCGGCCGGAATGCTGAATTTGCGGTAGACTACACCGTTCTTGGCCGTTTCAGAACTACGCGCGTAGGCTAGTATCTGTACTATTTGGGCTGCCAACATCTTGGCGTATGTATCACCGGCAAAGATGGCCAAGGCACCTATTACGGGTGGAAGACTATGCAAACAGGCTGTTAATAGCAAGGCATAAAAGACGAGACCGAGTACTCCATAAGACCCTATACGGCTGTCTTTCATAATTTCCAAAATGCGCTCGCGGTCTCTTCCGCCACCTCCAAATCCATCCATGAAGTCGGCTAATCCGTCTTCGTGCAATGCTCCCGTTATCAGTAAGCGAACGATAACGGCCACGATAACGGCCGCCATATAGGGCATGATGAATGAACAACCATAGAGCGTGAGAGCCATGATGCCTCCCGTGAGCCACCCAGTCAGCGGCCAATGCTCCACAACTGTTTCGTATGCAGTCTTTGGCGGTTGGTAGATTCGCCAGAAAGGAAGCCGCGTAAAGAAGATGAGAGCAGCCCAAACTTTGTCGTACCATTTGAGGTTGTGGTCAATGGAAACTTTCATTTGTTAGAAGTATTTAGTGATATGAGCACGGTCGAAGTCGTTCATTTCGTTTATCATTCTTATTGCCGACTCTATAATCGGGTATGCACAAAGTGCTCCGGTGCCTTCTCCCAACCTCATACCGAGCAATAATATAGGCTTTGCATTCATGAGTAGCAACAGTCGTTTATGCCCGTTTTCATCGCCGCAATGCCCGAATACGGCATAGTCTAACACATTTGGATATAGCTGTGAAGCCGCCAACATACAAGCAGTCATAATAAAACCATCTACCAAAATGACCATGTGGAGTTCGGCTGCACGCAACATGGCTCCGATGGCTCCCACCATTTCAAAACCGCCAAAGTATCTGATGGCATTAAGAGGAGTATTCCGGTTGTTCTCGAGATAAAGATCTACTGCCGCTTTTAGTACTTTGTATTTATGTGAAATGCCTTCGTTGTTGAGTCCGGCACCAGCTCCGATACACTCTTCCAAAGGTATTTGGCCAAACAGACTCATCCAGATACTCGATGGAGATGTATTGGCTATACCCATCTCGCCAAGGCAAATGATGTTGCATTCCTTTTCTTTACACTCGTCTACAAGTTGCACAGCCGTCTCAATACACAGATTGAATTGCTCTTCAGTCATGGCTGCCGCATGCAAGAAATTACTTGTTCCCCAAGCTATTTTGCGATTGGTAATTTGTGGGCATGCCGATAGGTCATGGTCGACACCCATGTCTATGATACTAAGGTCGAACCCGTGCTGGCGGCAAAATAGGTTGACACCACCGCCACCATTGGCAAAGTTCAGCATTTGTTGCCATGTTACATCGCGTGGAGATACCGATACGCCCTCGTGCTCAATGCCGTGGTCGGCTCCTAATAAGAGGTGACAAGGATGTGAGAGAGTGGGAGTGAACGTGTGCTGGATGAGACTTATCTGCATGGCCAAGTCTTCAAGCATGCCCAGCGAACCTTTTGGTTTGTTCAGATTGTCTATTTTTTGTTGGATAGCTTGGCGCATATCCTTATCTGTTGGGAGTATATTGAATGTCCTCATCTTATTTGATTTTAACGGGAATACCTGATACCATCATGATTACTTCGTCGGCTTTGGATGCTACGTATTGGTTCATCCATCCCTGAAGGTCGGTGAATCTGCGTTGTATCTCGTTGTTACTGACTCCGCCACTGCCTATTTCGTTTGTCACAAAGATAAAGGTGGCATCTTGCGAAGTGAAGCGGTTGAACTCATCTTGTAATTCTTTCAGTGCACTATCTACTGTCGGTTGTTCTTTCACCTTCTTGTCGCTGTCGTAGAAAAAGTTGGTACACCACAGCGTAATACAGTCAATGACCACCACCTTATTATATAGTTGATGGTGCGATAGATATTTTTCCTCTTCGATATTGGTCCAATTATCGCCCCGCCGTTGTTGGTGTCTATTTACTCGTTCACGGAATTCCTCGTCCCATATATGGGCAGTTGCCAAATATACAGGGGTAGGTGAAAGGCTTAAAGCCAACTGTTCGGCATGCATACTTTTGCCCGATCGTTGTCCGCCGGTAATAAGAATAATGCGTTTCATGTTGCGAAGATACTAAAAAACAACCATATATTGATAGAGCCTTTAGCCCAATTTAGAGCGTTTGTCCTATTATTTAACGTCGTAAAGAGCTTTGTTTTCCGCTCATAACTCTTTACTTCTCATTACTAAGTTCTTCACTCTTAATATTCTGCAGCGGCTTGGCAACATTGCTGTCTCAACTTTGCACAATTGCTGAAGAGGCGAAGCAGCGATACTGTTGGCCCTTTGCAGTCTGCGAATAAATATGTTTACAGGTAGATGGGTAGATGAGTTTAGAGTGCTTGAATATCTAGATTAAACTTTTGTATAGTTTGGTTGACTATTGTATTTTAAGTATTTGAATGAGACTTTTGGGTATTTTTATGTTCTAAAACATGGAAAATATACGAAAACTTTGGAAGTTACAATATTTTTTAATAACTTTGCATGCGTATTCGAGAGGATAAATAAAGAAACATAAAATATAATTATTAAATTTTAGAGAGAAATGAAAAAAATCGCATTACTATTTGCAGCTGCCGCTATGGCAGTATCTGTTTCAGCACAGACTGTAACAGAAAGCAAAACATTCGACAACTTCTACATTGGTATTAATGGTGGTGTTGCAACAAAGACAACTGGCCATTCATGGATGAAAGGTTTGGATCCAAACTTCGGTGTACGCTTGGGTCGTAACTTTACTCCTGTATTTGGCTTGGCTCTTGAGAGCAATGCTTACTTCTCTAATAAGCCTTTTGCTTCTACCGGAACAGCAGTTCGTTTCTTGAACACTAGCGTGTTGGGAACTGTAAACTTGAGCAATTGGTTTGGTGGTTATCAAGGTGAGCCTCGTGCTTTTGAGGTTATCGCTTTGTACGGACTTGGTTGGGGACACCTTTTTGGCAATACTGCACAGTATAAGGCTTCTCATTATCACAACAACTTGACCTCTAAGGCTGCTATCGACTTCGCATTTAACTTCGGTGCTTCAAAGGCTTGGCAGTTTTATATCGAGCCTGCTATGGTTTGGGGACTTAACGATAAGACCAATGCTGCTAACTATAACTTGTCTAACAGCGGCATCAAGTACAATATCAACCACAGCTTTGTACAGTTGAACGCAGGTTTGATTTACAAGTTTGGTAACTCTAATGGAACTCATAACTTCAAGATTGCACAGCTCCGTGACCAGTCTGAGATTGATGGTTTGAATGCTCAAATCAATAGCTTGCGTGGTGATTTGAACGATAAGGATGCTCAACTCGCAGCTAAGGATGGCCAGATTGCTGACTTGCAGAATGCCCTTGATGCTTGCAACAAGAAGCCTAAGTATGTGAAGCCTGTTACTGCTACCAACTTACAGCCTACTGTTTTGTTCCGTCAAGGTAAGAGTGTTATCGATCCAGCACAGTATGCTCCTATCGAACTGATTGCTTCTTATATGAAGAATCATCCTGAAGCAAACGTGGAGATTAAGGGTTATGCTTCTCCAGAGGGTTCTGCAGAGTTGAACCAAAAGCTTTCTGAAGCTCGTGCTGAGGCTGTTAAGACTGCACTTATTAAGAAGTATAAGATTGCAGCTAGCCGTTTGACTACCAAGGGTATGGGTGCTACCGATAAGCTTTTCGAGCAGGTAGAGTTCAACCGTGTTGCTACATTCAACGACAATGCTAAGACGAAGTAATCAACAGTAACATTACTGATTTAAGATAAAGAAGGGGTATGCCTATATAGGTATATCCCTTCTTCTTGTTGTATAGGTTCCTATGAAAGTATTGAATGACAACTTGATAGTTAAGAATATGTGTCTAATAACTTTAAAAACGAAACTATAAGCCCTGTATAACTTACGAATTAAATAATAATTCCCAAAATAAGCGTACTATTTATTGGCCGTTACACAAAAACTATTTATCTTTGTATTCAATTTTATATACCTTGTCTTCGATATAGTTGTTGGCAAGGCTTTTTTGAAATATTGGATTTATAGCGAACAAGTATATACAATGAAACATCAGTTGAGAAGTGCTGTTTGTACAGAAGGTAGAAGAATGGCGGGTGCAAGAGCGCTTTGGGTAGCTGCCGGTATGAAACACGAGCAGATAGGAAAGCCCATTATTGCTATCGTAAATAGCTTTACGCAGTTTGTTCCCGGGCATACTCATTTGCATGAGATTGGCCAGATTATCAAGCAAGAGATTGAGGCTATGGGCTGCTATGCTGCCGAATTCAATACTATTGCTATAGATGACGGAATAGCTATGGGGCATGATGGTATGTTGTATTCCTTGCCTTCGCGCGATATTATTGCCGACTCTGTAGAATATATGGTGAACGCTCACAAGGCCGATGCCATGATTTGCATTTCAAACTGTGATAAAGTGACGCCGGGAATGCTGATGGCTTCGATGCGTTTGAACATTCCTACAATTTTCTGTTCGGGCGGACCGATGGAGGCAGGACGATGGAGAGGGGAGAATGCCGACCTCATTACGGCCATGATTAATGGCGGTGATGAGAGTGTAAGCGATGCCGACTTGATGGAAATAGAGAAGTCAGCATGCCCGGGATGTGGCAGTTGTTCGGGCATGTTTACGGCCAATTCTATGAATTCATTGACCGAAGCTATCGGCTTGTCTCTACCCGGTAATGGTTCCATATTGGCTACGCATAAGAATCGTATTCGCTTGTTTAAAGACGCAGCACGTCAGATTGTGAAAAATGCAATGGCTTATTATGAGGATGGTGATGAGAGTGTTTTACCACGTAATATCGCTACTCGCCAAGCTTTCCTCAATGCTATGGCACTCGATATCGCCATGGGTGGAAGTACAAATACTGTACTTCACTTACTGGCTGTGGCTCAAGAAGGTGAAGTAGACTTCACGATGAAGGATATAGATGAGCTGAGTCGTCGTGTGCCTTGTTTGTGTAAATTGTCTCCTAACACCCAGAAATACAGTGTACAGGAGTGCAATCGTGCCGGTGGAATCCTTGGAATCTTGAACGAATTAGAGAAAGCCGGATTGATAGATGGGCAAGTGAAGCGCGTGGATGGTAAGACTTTGGCAGAGCAAATGAAGCGATATGACATTACAGGTGAGTCTGTCGATGAGGAAGCTAATCGTATTTATCGAAGTGCTCCGGGCCATCGGTTCTCTACACAAATGGGTAGTCAAGACACGCAGTGGGAGAGTTTGGATGCCGACCGTGCCAATGGTTGCATCCGCGATATAGCCCATGCTTATACAAAAGATGGTGGTCTGGCTGTCTTGTTTGGAAATATTGCACAAAATGGATGTGTGGTTAAGACTGCCGGAGTGGATGCCAGCTTGTGGCATTTTGAAGGATCGGCCGTGGTATTCGACTCTCAAGACGATGCCTGCGATGGTATCTTGGGCGGTAAGGTGAAGTCGGGAGATTGCGTGGTGATAACACATGAAGGCCCCAAAGGTGGTCCCGGAATGCAAGAGATGCTTTATCCCACCTCTTATATAAAGAGTCGGCATTTGGGCAAAGAGTGTGCGCTGATTACCGATGGACGCTTTTCGGGCGGCACATCCGGACTAAGTATCGGGCACATATCGCCTGAGGCGGCTGCCGGAGGAAACATTGGAAAGATTAAAGATGGCGATATTATTGTAATAGATATACCATCTCGCTCGATCAATGTGAAGCTTTCGGATGCAGAACTTGACGCTCGTGAACAGCAAATACTACGACGTAACCGTGTGGTTAGCAAAGCATTAAAGGCTTATGCGCAAAGTGTTAGTTCGGCAGATAAAGGCGGAGTAAGAATGATAGATTAAGTTTAGGAAATAGATTATGGCGAAAGAAGTAATAACAGGTTCTGAGGCTCTCATGCGAGCTTTGCACAATGAAGGTGTAAAGACCATATTTGGTTATCCCGGTGGAGCCATTATGCCCGTATTTGATGCTTTATATGACTATACACGTGGCGAGAAAAAGATGTTTGATCACATCCTTGTGCGTCACGAACAAGCTGCTGCTCATGCCGCAGAAGGATTTGCTCGTGTAAGCAGTGAAGTGGGTGTTTGCTTGGTAACAAGTGGTCCCGGTGCTACGAATACGCTGACAGGAGTGGCCGATGCCATGATGGATAGTACGCCAATTGTGGTGATTGCCGGACAGGTAGCAGTGGGAGCATTGGGTACAGACGCCTTTCAAGAAGTGGATTTGGTAGGTGTTGCCCAGCCAATAACGAAATGGGCGTATCAGATTCAGCGTCCCGAAGATGTGGCATGGGCTGTTAGTCGTGCCTTCTATATCGCACGTTCAGGTCGTCCCGGCCCTGTTGTTTTGGACTTCCCGAAGAATGCTCAGACCCATAAATGCGAATGGGAAGATGTTCGGGTGAACCATATTCGTTCGTATGTACCTTATCCTCATATTGACGAAGCGGCTGTATCGGCGGCAGCTGAGCTTATCAATGCAAGTAAAAGACCATTTGCGCTTGTCGGACAAGGAGTAGAATTGGGTGGCGCTCAAAGTGAATTGCTTGAGTTTATAGAGAAGGCTGATATCCCAACGGGACGTACCATGATGGGATTGTCGGCATTACCGACTGATCATCCTTTGAATATGGGTATGCTAGGTATGCATGGTAACTATGCTCCGAATATGCAAACGCAACAGTGTGATGTGCTGATTGCTATTGGAATGAGATTTAGTGACCGTGTAACAGGATTGCCATCGACTTATGCCAAGCAAGCAAAGATAATCCATTTGGATATTGATCGCACGGAGATAGACAAGAATATCAAAACAACAGTGGCTGTAGTTGGCGATTGTAAGATGTCGCTTCCCGCTATAACTAGATTGTTGAAAAAGAACTCACATGTCGAATGGAAAGAGTCATTCAAGCAGTTTGATGAAATGGAAATGACCAAAGTCATTGAGCCGGCTATTCATCCTACAGAGGGACCGTTGCTGATGGGCGAGGTTACCAATGTGGTAGCGGAGGAAACTAAAGGTGATGCTGTATTGGTAAATGATGTAGGTCAGAACCAAATGTTCTCTAGTCGATACTTCAAATACAATAAGAAGAGGTCAATAGTAACCAGTGGTGGACTTGGTACAATGGGCTTTGGACTACCCGCAGGTATTGGAGCTACGTTCGGAGCACCGCATCGTACGGTGTGCGTTTTCATGGGTGATGGTGGCTTACAGATGAGTATTCAAGAGTTTGGAACAATTATGGAGCAGGGCTCAGCGGTTAAGATGTTCTTGTTAAACAATAACTATTTGGGGAATGTTCGCCAATGGCAAGATATGTTCTTCAATCACCGTAAGAGCTTTACCAAGATGCTAAATCCACATTATGAAGACATTTGTAAGGCATATAACATCCCGTATGATGTGGTCGTCGATCGCAAAGAACTTCGTGAGAAAGTAGCTAAGGCGTTGGCAACGGACGGCCCTTATCTGCTAGAATGTGCTGTGAGGGAGGAAGATAATGTCATGCCAATGACTCCTCCGGGTAAGAGTGTCGACGAAATGATACTGGGAATAGATGAATAACCGGTTATTGATAGAAGCAAAAAGCAATATGGACAACGAAAAGAAATTATATACTTTACTGGTATATTCAGAAAATATAGCCGGTATACTAAACCAGATTACTGCTGTATTCACTCGTCGTCAGGTGAATATTGAGAGCCTTAACGTGTCGGCTTCGAGCATTAAGGGTATCCATAAATACACGATTACGGTCTGGAGTGATGATGCGCAGATTAAGAAAATTACCAAAGCAATAGAGAATAGGATTGATGTTGTCAAGGCAGACTATTATACCGATGATGATTTGTTCATTCATGAAGTGGCTTTGTTTAAGATTTCGACACCTGTATTGATGGAAAATCCGGAGGTATCTAGAACCATCCGTAAGCACAATGCACGTATGATGGAGGTGAATCCAACGTATAGTACGGTGCTATTAGCAGGTTTGACAGAAGAGATTGCAGATTTGTTTGCGATATTAGATGGCTTCAATTGTTTGCTTCAATATACTCGTTCGGGACGTATTGCAGTGACACGCAGTTTTGAAGAGCCTATTTCTGACTTTTTACAGGAGCAAGATGGACATGCTTAGTAAGGTAGGACGATACGATTTTTTGGCTGAACCCTTTCATTGTGACTTCTCTCATCACCTGTTCATGGGGCATTTGGGCAATCACATGTTGAATGCAGCAGATTTCCATAGCAATGATCGTGGCTATGGAATGACCTATCTTAACCCTATACATAAGACTTGGGTACTGTCTCGTTTAGCCATTGAAATGGAGGAAATGCCACAGGCTTATGATAAGTTTTTTGTGGAAACATGGGTCGAAAGTGCCATGAAGTTTTTTACGAGTAGAAACTTTAAGGTAGTAGGTGCCGATGATAAAGTGTATGGATATGGCCGAAGTATTTGGGCAATGATAGATACTGATACTCGACAACCGACTGATATCTTCTCCGTTCGTGATGGTTTGATAAGCCAATATATAGAATCAGAGAAGTCTTGTCCTATTGATAAGAGCTCACGAGTGAAGATGGGTAGCGACCCGGAACTAATAAGAACCGTCGATACACTGTACAGTGATGTGGACATGAACGGCCACATTAACAGTGTCAAATACATCGAACATATCCTCGATTTATTCCCTCTTGGCTACTATAAGAGTCGGCGTTTGCATCGATTGGATATTGCTTATGTGGCTGAAAGTCATCAAGGAGATCAGTTGGAACTTTATCGTGAGCAAGTGGCAGAGGGCGAGTTTAATATCAGTGTGAACAAATTGACACCGCCAGAGGATGATAGAATCGAAGTTTGTAGGTGTAAGGTTAAATTTGTGAAAGACTGAAATAAAATTTTGTAGTTTTATTATAAAATGTTACCTTTGCGTGCAATAAAGGCTCATAAAGGAACTTATTATATAAAAGATAACCGCGATAGCAGTATCCTATCGCATAAATGACAAAGTTATATGGCAGAAATGAATTTCGGTGGCGTAGTAGAAACTGTTGTCACCAACAAAGAATTCTCTTTAGAAAAAGCACGTGAAGTACTGAAGAATGAAACGATTGCCGTGATAGGTTATGGTATTCAAGGACCCGGTCAAGCTGGTAATCTTCGTGATAATGGATTCAATGTCATCGTCGGACAGCGTCAAGGTAAGACCTATGATAAGGCTGTAGCTGATGGTTGGGTTCCGGGTAAGTCTCTATTCTCTATTGAAGAGGCTGCCCAGAAAGGTACTATTATTTGCATGCTTCTTTCAGATGCCGGTCAGATTGCGATATGGCCAACAATCAAACCTTACCTGACAGCAGGCAAGACTTTGTACTATTCACATGGTTTTGCTATCAATTGGCAGGATCGTACAGGTGTTGTTCCACCTAAAGATGTCGATGTTATCATGGTTGCTCCTAAGGGGTCTGGTACCTCTTTGCGTACAATGTTCCTCGAAGGTCGCGGTTTGAACTGTTCTTATGCGGTATATCAAGATGCTTCAGGCAATGCTGAAGAGAAGACAATTGCTTTTGGTATTGGTATTGGTGCTGGTTATTTGTTCAAGACAACCTTCCAACGTGAGGCTACATCCGACCTTACCGGTGAGCGTGGCTCGCTGATGGGAGCTATTGAAGGCTTGTTGGAAGCACAGTACGAAGTGCTCCGTGAGCATGGGCATTCTCCTTCTGAAGCCTTTAACGAGACTGTAGAGGAATTGACACAGAGTCTGATGCCGCTCTTTGGTGAGAAGGGTATGGACTGGATGTATGCCAACTGTTCGACTACAGCACAGCGTGGTGCGCTCGATTGGGCGCCTCGTTTCCGTGAAGCGATCAAGCCTGTTATGGAATGGTTGTATCTCTCTGTGAAGACCGGTAACGAGGCTCAAATCTCTATCGACAGCAATTCTAAGCCCGATTATCGTGAGAAATTGAACAAGGAATTGGAGGCAATGCGTAATAAGGAGATGTGGCAAGCAGGTATGACAGTACGCAAACTTCGTCCTGAGAACGATTAATGATTACACATATATAATATGTAGAAGGAGTTTACCCACTTAGGTAAACTCCTTTTTATTTTGTATAAATGGTCTATTTTGCTTTGATTAAGAAATTTCCATCCATTCTAATATCTTCTTCGGCCAGCAAATCTTCCAATGCATTGTCCAGTTGTTGCTCTGGGATAATGAGTTTTTTGAGTTCGGTAATATGATGTTTTTCTCCATCACTAAGTAATTCCAATATACCGTTTCGAGCCAGTTGGATACTTTGTTCGGTATTATTTTTGGGGTCGTGAGCCAGACATACGTCACAATGTTCACAGTCTGAAGATCGCTTCTCACCGAAATAAGCCAGCAACTGTCTGCTTCTGCAAACTTCATCGTTCTTTGCATACGCAATGACGGCATCTATCCGTTTACTGAATTGCTCTTTCCTATCCTCGTAAATTTCCTTACTTAGTACAACTCTTTCACCATCTTCCCTGTCTCGTGTGTACACGATGAAAGGAGTCTTGCGCCTAGGGATGAAGTGTAGAATGTGTCGGTGGCTAAGATTTTTGAGTATTAAATATATTTGTTCTTGTGTGAGTCCGGCTTGTTGGGCAAGCAAACCTTCGTCTATATACATATAGTCGGAGAACAAACCACCGTAATTTCTTAGCAGTGCGGTAATGACATTCTCTTCATCCTCTGTCGTTTGTTCCAGTCGATAAAGCGAGTTTCTCTCCAATAAAAACATGACTCTGGCTCTCGCATCAGGTTCCATTTCGTATTCCAAATAGCCTGCTCGTTGTAATATATGCAAGGCGGCGTCTGTCGGAACAGGGAAATGTTTGAACGTACGGCAGAATTTATCTATCTCAAATGTAAAAGTATGGCCGGCTCCACTGCCCACTGCCAGTTGGAAATAGTAGGCAAGATGCTCGTAGACCTTGCGTACATAGTCTTTCTCGGGAAAGTTATCGTTGATGCGTTTGCTCAGTTTTCTCGTGTCACTATCGTTGTAAAGCAATACGGCATAGGCTCTTTGTCCATCTCTACCTGCACGTCCGGCTTCTTGAAAGTAGGCTTCTATTGAGTCCGGACAATCTATATGTATCACCACGCGCACATCGGGTTTGTCTATTCCCATACCGAAAGCGTTGGTCGCCACCATCACTCTGTATTCGTTGTTTTGCCATGCTGTCTGCCGAATGTCTTTGGTATAAGCTTCTAATCCTGCGTGGTAGAATGTGGCACTTAGTCCATTCGCGTCAAGCAATTCGGCAGTTTCTTTGCAGCGTTTGCGGCTTCTTACATACACGATGGCGCTTCCCTGAACCGATTTTAAGATGTGTATGAGTTCCGCATATTTGTCGGATGCTGTTCGAACAACGTAAACCAAGTTCTTCCGTTCAAAGCTCATGCGGAATACATTCGGCCTTTTAAATTCTAATTGTTGTTGAATATCGTCTACCACATTGGGTGTAGCCGTGGCTGTGAGTGCCAAGATGGGGACTTGAGGTTTCAGCTTCCGTATATCCGAAATCCGCAGATATGCCGGTCGGAAGTCGTATCCCCATTGGCTGATACAATGAGCTTCGTCTACAGTAATGAAACTTACGTTGATTCGTTTGAGCTTTGCTTGGAAGAGTTCTGAGCCTATTCGTTCGGGAGAGACGTACAGTATCTTGATTCCCCCGAAGATAGCATTCTCTAAAGTCTTGATAATTTCATGGCGGGTCATTCCCGAATAGATGGCGGCAGCTCGGATATTGCGTTCTAGCAAATGCTCCACTTGATCTTTCATGAGAGCTATAAGGGGAGTGATAACGATGCATACACCCTCCATAGCTATAGCCGGAACTTGGAATGTAAGCGATTTTCCGCCACCAGTAGGCATCAAACCAAGTGTATCCTGTCCTTCACCGATGCTTTCAATGATTTGTCGTTGAATGCCGCGAAAGTCAGGATACCCCCAGTATTGACGTAAAATATCAGTATATTTGTCTGTTGGCAAGTGACGAATATAGTTAGATTGTTTCCTTATAGTCAGGTCTGATGTCTTCTATTTGAAGCTGAACCTGATTGCGTTTAAATACATTATCCTCAATAGTATAGGCTATGTCAAAGCTCCGTTTGCTCTTGATGTAGCGTGAAGATGCACTCTGTCCGAATGCTATACCGTTGACTACGTTGCTGGATTGTGAGTCTACCAATTCCAACTTGATATGTTCCTGTTCGCGACCGACAACTTTACTCGTACCGTAGTCGTACACACCACAGGTACAGAACAATGGTTTCTGATTGCCGGGACCGAACGGAGAGAATTTCTTGAGGTCGGTATGCAGATGACGAGTGATGTCTTTGAAGTCTATTTTGGCATCAATATCGAGTATAGCCTCGGTCTGTTCCGGTTCGATATGTTCTTCTACAAACTCTTGGAAACGGCGACGGAATTCTGGAATATCATCCCATCTCATGGTCAATCCAGCCGCATATGTATGTCCTCCGAAGTTGGTCAAGAGATCTCGGCAATGCTTGATAGCTGCATAGACATCAAATCCCGCAACGCTTCGTGCCGACCCTGTGGCTAAGTCACCATCGCGTGTGAGCACCACCGTAGGGCGATAATAGATTTCTGTTAGTCGGGATGCAACGATGCCGATGACGCCTTTTTTCCAATTTTCATCATAGAGAACGATGGATGAATGATGCTTCTGACTTTCCAACTTTGACACGATTTGGTTGGCTTCTTCGGTCATTTGCTTGTCAATATCCTTGCGTTGCTCGTTGTATTCGTCTATATGTTTCGACTTTTCCAAGGCTACGCTGTAGTTCTTCTCAACCAATAAATCTACACTCTCTTTACCACTTTCCATACGCCCAGAGGCATTGATACGTGGGCCGATTTTGAAAATGATGTCGCTCATGGAGATATCTCGACCGCTCAGTCCGCATATATCTATAATGGCTTTTAACCCGATACTTGGATTTTGGTTGAGTTGTTTGAGTCCATGATAAGCCAGAATACGGTTTTCTTCGACTACGGGAACGATGTCGGCAGCTATCGAAACAGCACAGAAATCGAGTAGGGGAATGAGCATGGAGAATGGCAGGCCATTGTTTTTTGCCCATCCCTGCATAAACTTGAAGCCTACACAGCATCCGCAAAGTTCTTTAAAGGGATAGCTATCGTCTGGTCTTTTCGGATTGAGAATGGCCACTGCGTCGGGCATAGTTTCATCCGGGACGTGGTGGTCGCAAATAATGAAGTCGATACCTAGGCTTTTGGCATAGGCAATCTCCTCAATTGCCTTGATACCACAATCAAGTATGATAATAAGTTTTACACCTGTTTCCTTGGCATAGTCTATTCCCTTTTTACTCAATCCATACCCTTCGTCATAGCGATCGGGAATGTAATAGTCGATGTTAGAATAGAATTGCTGTAGAAACTTGTACACCAATGCTACGGCTGTACAGCCGTCAACGTCGTAATCACCGTATACCAAGATACGCTCTTTATGCCCCATCGCATCATTAAGACGGTCGACGGCCACGTCCATATCTTTCATGATGAAGGGATTGATTAAGTCGGCTAGTTGCGGACGGAAGAACCTTTTTGCAGCAGATTCCGTCGTTATGCCACGCTTAATCAGCAGTTGAGCTAGGATAGGGCTCATATTGAGCTTTCCCCCTAAGTCTTTAGCTGCTTGTATTTCGTCTGGTGTAGGTGATTCGTAATTCCATTTGAAATGCATTTATATCGTTTTTATTTTCTTCGTTTAAGGTGCCGTGAGAATCACGGAAGAACGGTTTTATTTTCACAAAAGGGAAAACCGTGTTCAAAGATACTAAATAATTACGAAATACATACAAAAGAATGCGAGATTATGAATGGCTTTTTGAAACTCTATAACTCATTACTTTTCATTTTTTATAGCTAACTCTTCAATTCCTGCAAGGGCTTTGCAGCATTTTTGAAGAGGCCGAACAGCGATGTTGAAGAGCCTAGGCAGTAGTTTTGCCGAGGTTGTGCAGAAAGTTGGGATTTTATGTTTTTGAGTTTGTTAGTTTATGAGTTGATGTATAAACTTGTGATATTTGGAGTTTATGAATTATTGAGTCATGGTATTATCATGCCTCATATTTACAGATAAAAGTATTATGTAGACTCATATAGAAGTAAAGTGTATGTCTGAAAAGAATGCTTATTGATATTTGGGAAAAGTTTTTTATATAGTTAATATAAATATTTTCCATAGGAAATTTGTTTTGTTGGATAATATAATTTATCTTTGCAAAAATTTCCAAAGGAAAATAATTAATAAGCAAAAGAATAAGATATGAAACATTTAATCATTGGTGGTGTTGCTGGAGGAGCGACTGCTGCAGCGCGTATCAGGCGAGCAGACGAGCTTGCAGAGATCGTTTTGATAGAAAAAGGCCCGCATATTTCGTACGCAAATTGTGGATTACCATATTATATAGGTGGTACGATAGCCGAGCGTGAGAAGTTGTTTGTACAAACGCCTGAGTCTTTTGGGCGTCGTTTTGCCATTGATGTTCGTGTGGAAAATGAAGCTGTTGGTATTGATACAGAGGGTAAGACGGTGACTATACGCCGTAAAGATGGAAGCGAATATACAGAGTCGTACGATAAGTTATTGCTTTCTCCGGGTTCTTCACCTGTGCGCCCACCATTGCAAGGTATTAATTTAGATGGTATTTTTACTTTGCGTAATGTGGAGGATACCGACCGTATTAAGCAATATATCGACTCACATTGTGTTAAACAAGTAGTGGTTGTAGGTGGCGGATTTATTGGTTTGGAGATGGCAGAAAACTTGCATCATGTCGGTGCTGAGGTCTCTATCGTAGAGATGGGGAATCAGGTAATGGCTCCTGTTGACTTCTCTATAGCTTCGCATGTGCATCGTGAATTGATGAACAAGGGTGTGAATCTCTATTTGAACAAAGGTGTGGAGCACTTTGAGAAGGAAGGTGACGGCCTGAAAGTGTTCTTTAATACCGGTGAGAGTATCTATGCCGACATCGTTTTACTGTCTATTGGGGTGCGTGCTAATACACAATTGGCTCAGCAAGCAGGTATTGAATTGGGTGAACGTGGTATTAAAGTGGACGAATATCTAGAGACTTCGGCTAAGGATGTGTATGCTGTGGGTGATGCGATTGAGTTTGTTCATCCGTTGACCGGGCAACCTTGGCTTAACTTTTTGGCTAATCCGGCCAATCGACAAGGCAGGATAGTGGCTGATAACATGGTCATGGGTAATGTGCAATCGTACGAGGGAGCCATAGGAACATCCATTGCTAAGGTATTTGATTTGGCAGTTGGTTCTACGGGATTGGCTGCCAAAAGACTGAAACAGTTGGGTATACCGTATCAGAGTAGTACAACTATTTCTGCAGCTCATGCGGGTTATTATCCTAATTCGTTCCAGTTGACTACCAAATTAACTTTTGACCCTGAGACTGGGAAGCTCTATGGGGCACAGTGTGTAGGCAGTGAGGGAGTGGATAAACGTATCGATCAGTTGTCGATTATCATTAAGAATGGGGGCACGGTGGCCGATCTTACCCGTTTGGAACATGCATATGCTCCTCCATTCTCATCGGCTAAAGACCCTATTGCCATTGCTGGTTATGCAGCAAATAATATTGTGAGTGGGGCGATGAAGGTGCTGACATGGCGTGAACTGAATGCGCTAGACCGTGATTATATAACCCTTGTTGATGTACGAACAGCTGTCGAGCACGAAATAGGAAGTATAGAAAGAGCTATCAACATCCCTGTAGACGACCTTCGTGAACGTATTAGCGAGATACCCACCAATAAACCGGTTGTTGTTTTCTGTGCTGTAGGCTTGCGTGGTTACCTAGCTCAGCGCATATTATTGGGTCGTGGATTCACGGATGTACGAAATCTGTCGGGTGGATATAAGACTTATAGTTTGGCAACACAAGAAATCAAAAATAAAAAGAAGATGGTTACTACTTCAAAAGAGACTGTGGATACAGTCGCAGATATATTACGTGTGGACGCATGTGGATTGCAATGTCCCGGTCCGATACTCAAATTAAAGAAGGCAATGGATAATTTGGAAGAAGGACAGAGCCTACAGGTGAAAGCCACCGATGCCGGTTTCCCGGCTGATGCTGAAGCTTGGTGTGCCACAACAGGCAATTCATTGGAACAAAGTGATAGCAAAGATGGCTTCCATACCATTACAATTCGTAAGGGAAGAGTATCGGCTCCTACAGCAGGTGCGCCTGTTATAGAGAAGAATAAGACGCTTATTATGTTTAGCGACGATCTAGATAAGGCTTTGGCTACATTTGTTTTGGCTAACGGTGCTGCTGCCACTGGGCATCAAGTAAGTATCTTCTTCACATTCTGGGGGCTGAATCTGCTCAAGAAAGAGCATAAACCTGCTGTCAAAAAAGATATTTTTGGTCGTATGTTCTCATGGATGTTGCCATCTAGTTCTCGCAGTTTGAGTCTGTCTAAAATGAGTCTGTTGGGTATCGGTGACCGCATGATGAGACACATCATGAAGCAGAAGAACATCTATTCTCTCGAAGAAATGAGACAGCAAGCGTTGGATAATGGAGTGGAGTTTATTGCTTGTCAGATGTCTATGGATATGATGGGCATTAAGAAAGAAGAACTCCTTGATGAAGTAAACATAGGTGGTGTGGCTACTTATATGGAGCGTGCCGAACATGCAAATGTGAACTTGTTTATCTAAAAAAACTTATGGACAAACAGAAAATTTGCCGTATTCGCAATGTTTATCGTGCAATTATGGCACTGGAAAACGAGTTTCAGGAGGCTTACAATGTAAATATCAATGAAGCGATGTTGCTTTGTACATTGCGGGATTGTAGTGGTATGACGTCGGGAGAGATTGCCGAACAGCTTGGTTTGACTCCTTCCAATACCTCAAAAGTGATAACATCGGTTGAGAAGAAAGCATTAATCAAGCGGAAACTAGACAAAGCGGATAAGCGACAAATGCACTTTGCCCTTACTTCAAAGGGTGAGACACTCATTGAATCAATGCATTGTAGCGAGATAAAGTTACCAAACGTTTTAAGCAATATCGTTAGTTAAGTTGTTGCTTTTGCTTATATAGCAAGGTGTGGGAAATAAAAAAGGAAGACCAAATGGTCTTCCTTTTTATGTTTTATAGTCTAAAATATTTTTTTAGAGTTTCAGTTTCTTACGAATATCTTGGGGTACTGCATTCTTATTTACCATGAAATCCATTGTCTTATAAGCTACGAATGCCTTAGACATATACCAGATTCCCTTGTAATCTCCAGTCTCTCCCCAAGAGTTTTTAACCATGTAATACTCCTTACCGTTTTGGTCTTTGGCGATACCGAAGATGTGCATGCCGTGGTCATCGGTCGTTTCCCAATTGTCAAATGCCTCTTGACGCATCTTTTGAGTGGGTACTACTTCGGGTGCTGAGATACCTAATGAGTCTACAACATCACGCTTCTTTGACTTAGTAAACTTCAACCAGCGGTCTGCATCGGTGCCACTCATGTCGCGAACACGCTCCATATTGTAAGCCAAACCAAGTCCGCTGCGTGTGAAACCATCCTCTGATACATCGCCACCCCAAGCTACTGTGTAGCCATTGTTGATGGCATTGTCGATGATTCTACAAAGATCATCAATAGGAACGTTCCAACTTAATGGCCAGCGCCAGTTGTCTTGAACCTCTACTGCGAACTGTGTCCACATGGGATGATGGGTATAACTGGTGAAAGTTACGTAGTCGTCCCAGTTCAATCCGAGGCTTGCTGCGAAAGATTGGGGAGTATAACTCTTGCCTTCATACATGAATTTTTCGGGGCATTTGCCTAGATATGCGTCCAAAATACCTTGCAATCCACTCTTCCAAGCAGTCGATAATTTATTGTTCTTATTCTTTGCTACACTCTCAACATAGGGAGTCATCACCGAGAAAAGCTCAGAGAAATTAGCTAAAGAGTCACCATATAGAGTGCCGGGGAGAGGCATTGCATTCTCAGGAACGATGCCGTAGTGCTGTATACAGTACAAAGGATCGAATGCACTACCACCTTGTGAGAACGATACATCGCCGTGCATTCTCACAGCCATAGTCGCTCTATCCATGTAAGTCTTATTAGCTACGAACATTTCACAGAGGTCGTAGGTCTTTCCACTCTTCTTTAATATCTCGCTTTCAAAGAAGCTTAAGGTTGAATAATCCCAACATGTGCCGCTTCGGCTTTGGTTCTTAATGCTGGTAATCTTATTTTCTTTAACTACAGTGAAGACTGGTTTGTTCTTGTTCTCTTTGCTTGTTTTGCTGTCTTCGGCATTTGCTGTTGTGCCTACCAAGGCTAACAGTGCCATTATTAATACTTTTTTCATCGAAATTAAAGTGTCTTTATTGTTGATAAAATCAATCTTATAAATTGTACTCTATATTGTTTTTATGTTTAATTCTCTGCCATAAAAGCCTCTATATCCTTTGGGTGATAGGGGATACGATCTTTTCCTAAGAAGCGACAACCGTCTTTCGTGATGAGTACATCGTCCTCAATACGGATACCACCGAAATCTTTATAGCTTTCCAACTTGTCGAAGTTGAGGAATTCTTTGCAATGTCCACTGGCCTTCCAACTATCAATAAGTGCAGGAATAAAGTAGATTCCCGGCTCATCGGTCACCACAAATCCTTCTTGTAGACGGCGTCCCATGCGTAGACAATTGGTTCCGAATTGCTCTAAATTAGGGCGTGCCTCTTCGTCAAAACCTACGTTTATTTGGTCAAGAGCTTCCATATCATGAACGTCCATGCCCATCATGTGACCTAAACCGTGGGGTAAGAACATGGCATGTGCACCTGCTGCCACCGCTTCATCAACGTCTCCTTTCATCAAACCAAGCTCTTTGAGGCGCTCGGTCATGAGTCTACATACTGCAAAATGAACATCTGCATACTTCACACCGGGCTTAGCTACTTCTAAAGTGTAGTCATGACAAGCCTCCACAATAGAATAAATCTCTAATTGTTTCTGCGTAAACTTGCCGTTAACCGGCATTGTTCGGGTGTTATCGGAGCAATAGTTGTTGATAGTTTCGGCTCCGGCGTCGCATAATGCAAGTCGTCCTGACTCCAAAATAGCCATAGATGGGCTGCCATGCATGATTTCTCCGTGCTGCGTAAATATCGTGGGAAAGCTCACCATGGCACCATGCGAGTTGGCAATACCGTCTACTTGACCGCCTACAAACTTCTCTGTGACACCCGGTTTTGTGAGTCTCATAGCCGTGGTGTGCATCTTATACCCGATGACAGCGGCACGTTCCAGTTCTTCTATCTCCTGTTCTTCCTTGGTAGAACGCATCTTTACGACTGCTTGAATCAAAGTCATGGATGCCGATTCTTTCTGTTGTACAGGATGAATACCTAACAAATCAAATATCTGAAGTTTGATGTCGTAGCGATAGGGAGGCAAGAAATGGATGGTACGATGCTGACGCATGGCCTCATTACAGATAGTCTTGAGACTTTTCATAGGTGCAGTCTGGCTGATACCTACTTGTGCTGCCATATCTGAAACACTGTCTACGCTTCCAAACCATACAATATCTTCGATGTCAATATCATTACCTACCAAGGTTTCAGTATCGTTGTCAACATCAATAACACCCACTAAACCGTCTCTATTCTGTCCGAAATAATACAGGAAAGAAGAGTCTTGGCGGAATGGATGATACCCATTGTTAGGGAAATTGCAAGGAGATTCGTTATTGCCAAATAGAATAATAATGCCCGACTTCACCAGTTTCTTAAGCTCATCACGGCGTCGTATATATGTATCTTTATTGAACATGTATCTCGAATTTTGTAGATTTGCTTGCAAAGTTACGCATTTTTTACTACAATAACGTTATCTTTGCAATGAAAATAAAGGAATAAGTAAGAAATTGAAACAGCTAGTATGTTAATTAATCGAAATACAGGACTGGTACTGGAAGGTGGTGGTATGCGTGGCGTATTTACGAGCGGAGTGCTCGATGCGTTCATGAAACACGGCTTATATTTTCATTATGTGGTGGCAGTATCGGCCGGTGCGTGCAATGGAATGTCGTATATGAGTCGTCAACCGCGTCGTGCCAGAATCTCGAATATCGATTATTTGGCTCGTTATGATTACATTGGTATTCGACATTTAGTAACACAAGGCTGCATCTTTGATAGGGATCTGCTCTATGATAGATTTCCTAAGCAACTGCTACCTTTTGATTTCGACACTTTCTTTCACTCCTCCAATATATTCGAAATGGTCACGACCAACTGTCATACTGGATTTCCCATGTATTTGAGTGAAACGCATGACCGACAAAGATTACTTGATATAGTGCGTGCTTCAAGCAGTTTGCCTTATGTGAGTAGGATAGTTTCGGTTGACGGAATCCCTATGCTTGATGGTGGAATTGTCGATTCTATCCCCGTGATGCGTGCTATGGAAACCGGACATCATACCAATGTAGCCATCCTTACGCGTAATAAAGGATGGCGAGATGATGGAAAAGACCGCAAAGTACCGAAGTTTATATACAAGAACTATCCACGTTTACGCGTGGTATTGAGCCGTAGGCATATCCTATATAATCAACAATTGGATATGGTGGATGCCTTGGAAGCATCCGGACAATTGCTTTGTATCCGTCCCGAACGGCCTTTGGAAGTGGGGCGAATTGAAAAAGATATCAATAAACTGGAGCGACTTTACGAGGAAGGATTTACGCTTGGGGAGCAGTTTTGTCAAACTTATGCTTGACAAAACTATTTCTTTTTCAGTAAATCAGGGCGTAGCTGTTTGGTTCGTTCCAGCGACATATCTAGTTCCCATTGCTTAGTTTTAGCTTCATTTCCACTGAGTAGAATCTCCGGAACCTTCCATCCTTTGTAGTTGGCAGGCCTTGTATAGATGGGCGCAGCAAGCAAATCGTCTTGGAAACAATCGTTCAATGCACTTTGGTCGTCGCTGATTGCGCCCGGCAGAAGGCGTACAATAGCATCCGTTATCACCGCAGCTGCTAGCTCACCACCCGTCAATACATAGTCTCCAATACTGATTTCGCGCGTAATCAAATGGTCACGGACACGTTGGTCAATACCTTTGTAATGACCACAGAGGATAATCAGGTTGCCTTTCATACTGAGGTCGTTAGCCACATGTTGGTTGAATTGCTCACCATCGGGGCTGGTGAAGATTACTTCATCGTAATCTCGCTCGGCTTTTAGCGCTGAGATGCAACGGTCTATGGGTTCACATTGCATTACCATACCGGCAAAACCACCGTATGGATAATCGTCTACACGCCTCCATTTATCAAGCGTATAGTCGCGCAGATTGTGCAAATGAATCTCTACGAGGTTATTCTTTTGTGCTCTGGCAAGAATAGATTCATTGACGAATCCTTCTAGCATTTCGGGTAATACGGTGATAATGTCTATTCTCATGGCTGCAAAGTTAGTGATTTTTCTTTGTTTTTTCTTTGCTATGCTCGTCGAAGTGATAGATTCATAAGGTTTTCTTATCTTTTTGATACTTTTATATCAGAAGAGTGAAATGTTTTATATAATTTTGCAAAAAATAGTAATCAAACGTATAAAACAACTTATGAAAAAGCATCTTCTTGTGGCCATTTTTTCAATGGCCGGTGTTCTTGGTGGATTTGCACAGAACGTTCAGCTCCATTATGATTTAGGTCATTCACTCTACAAGGAACTTTCTAATCGTCCAAGTGTGACTACAACGGTTGAAATGTTTAAGCCCGATAGATGGGGTAGTACCTTCTTATTCACCGATATAGACTATCAGCGAGACGGTGTTGCAGGTGCATATTGGGAGATTGCACGCGAGTTTAATGTGTCGAAAAATAAGCAGTGGGCTGCACATATAGAATATAATGGTGGCTTGTCTAGCAACGAAGACACTTGGAATGCAGTTCGTTTCCAGCATGCAGTGTTGTTTGGTGGAGCTTGGAATTGGCATAGTGCCGATTTCTCTAAGACGTTCTCTATCCAAGCCATGTACAAATATTATTTCAAGAATCGTCATTTTAATGCACGTCCGTTCAGTGGTTTTCAGTTAACAGAGGTTTGGGGACTCACCTTTGCACAAGGTCTTTGCACTTTCAGTGGCTTCTGTGATGTTTGGTACGACCCCAATGTGAAGGGTAAATTGATTTTCTTGACAGAACCACAATTCTGGTTCAATCTCAATACATTGAAAGGAATGAAAGATGTTAACTTGAGTTTGGGTTCAGAGGTAGAGGTTTCTAACAACTTTGTTTGGAACACGAAAGGGCAAAACAATAAGTTCTATGCCATCCCTACCATCGCTGCTAAGTGGACATTCTAATTAGAAAAAGATAGCAATATCCATGCCCTCCCCAATCTGGGAGGGCATTTTTATTATCCAAACTTTTCCAAAAAATCGTCCTCCGATAGGATAGGAATACCTAGTTGTTGGGCCTTTTGGTTCTTGCCCGATGTAGAATTAACGTCGTTGTTAATCAAGTAGTTGGTCGATTTGCTAATGCTTCCCGTCATCTTTCCGCCTTGACTTTCGATGTAAGCCTTCAGTTCGTTGCGAATTTTATAATGGTGTAAGTCCCCCGTAACGACGAAAGTCAAGTCCTTACATTTTTCTCCAGTGGTCTCTTGTCGTTCTTGTGTGATGGTGAGCTCGGCTATTAGATGCCTCACAATTGTCTGATTCTCTTCTTCCTTCATCCAATTTACGAACGAAGCCGACTTTTCCGGACCTATTCCATCAATACTCGCGAAGTGGTCGGTAGCCTCCGTTTCTATGGCTGTGGAGATAAGGTCGTCCAACTCGTATGCGTTGAGTAGGCGTTTACATACATCTTGTCCCACCATCGGAATGGTTAGTGCGTAGAGCAAACGACGTGCTTCTACGGTGCGAGTTCGCTCTATCGATTTCAGAATATTGTCTACCGATTTGACGCCAAATCCTTCCAATACCGACATTTCCCGCCTATGTTCAGCTAAATGATAGAGGTCGGCATACTCTTTAACCCATCCTAGATTGATGAATTTTGCCACAGTTTGTTCCGAGATACCATCAATATTCAGCCCTTCTTTTGATACTAAACGAGCAAATTTTTTGAGTTGTTTCGCCGGACATTGGGCATTGGTGCAGTGTAAAGTCTTTGTCCCGCTGCTCTCACTAGTTACCACTTCAGTGGCGTAATGGCATACCGGACAGTCGCACGGAATCTCAAATGCTCCCACAGCTTGTGACACTTGAATGACTTTCGGAATAATTTTATTGGCTTTGATGACCGAAAGTACACTCCCCGGACCGCCGATTCCCAATCTCTCGCACTCGCTGATATTGCATAGCGATGCTCTTTTCACGGTGGTACCCTCTAGCTCTACTGGTTTAAACACGGCTACCGGTGAGATTGTACTGGCCGCACACGACCATTCGATGTGGTCTAATTCTGTTGTAGCAGCTTCGTCCTGCCATTTGAAAGCATATCCGGCGCGTGTGGCATGATGGCCGGTTACCGAACCGGTTGAGGCATATTCTGTATCATCGAAAGTAATAACGAGGCCATCAACTGGATATGGGCACTGTTTGCTAGTCACCTTTTCCGTCCATTGTTCGATAACGTTCTCTACGTTTTCCAGTGTCGGTGTGTTGATGACTTCGCGCTCTACAGAGCTGAATCCCAACCGGTCGAGCATTGCCATACGTTCTCCCCACGATGTGACGTCTTTATCACAATATACTAGCGTGAACGGTTTCCACTGTATATGGCGTAGTTTTACCTCCTCCGGGTCTTTAAGTGTGAGCGAGCCGGAAGCCAGATTGCGCGGGTTGGCGTATTCCTCTTCTGCCTCCATATTGAATTGTTCGAAGTCTTCATACGAGATAACAGCTTCTCCACGAATTACGATATGTCCCCCTGCTTGAATCTTTGATGGTATCCCATTGATGGCATTGGCCAAATGAGTGATGTTGGTACCGATGTGACCATTGCCACGTGTCACCACCTTTGTGAGTTTTCCGTCATCGTATGTCACCACAAGTGTCAGGCCGTCGAGCTTCCATGAAATCCAGATAGGGCGCATCTCTGCCCATTTTACCAAGTCTTGAGGCTGTTTGGTCTTTGCCAATGACAGCGCAGAGAACTCGTGTTCTTCTTTCTGTCCGGTGATATTGTCTTCCGAAACTTTATTTGTCGGGCTGCCGGGAAGTATTTCTCCCGTCTCTTCCTCCATCTTTTTCAGTTGGTCGAACATGGCGTCCCACTCGTAATCGGTCATGAGTTCACCTTGTCCGTTGTAATATGCTTCCGATGCTTGGTTGAGTTTATCTATCAACTCCTGCATTTGTATGGTCTTGTCGTTGCTCATCTTATTGATATATGGTGGCTCAAAGATAATTGAAAACAATTAAATAAGCAAATAACCTCATTACTAATTACCATCTTCTTTGCTTTTTAACCTTAATTCCGCAACACTATTATAACTTAAAATTTTTAAGTACCTGAGCAACAAAAAGCTCTTGCTTTGGCAAGCGGCAGAGCCGAGCGGCAATAAGGGCAAGATCCTCAAGAAGGAAGGCGTCACCGAGAAGGGCTGCCTCTTCTTGCCCTTTCCCGGATGGAACCAAGGCTTTGATGGTGGCCAAGCTGCCGCTTCTCATGGAGGTGGGAGGACGGTGCGGTGGCTAGGCTCTACCCCGGCGAGGTAAAACAGCAGTGCGAAACGCAATCCGCGCCTGCGGACGGGGCAAAACAGCAGTGCGAAACGCAATCCGCGCCTGCGGACGGGGCAAAACACCGCCGCGAAATGCAATCCGCACCTGCGGACGGGGCAAGACACCGCCGCGAAACGCAATCCGCGCCTGCGGACGGGGCAAAACACCGCCGTGTAAACGCAATAAGGACGTTCAAGGGCTTAGTTGCGGATTTGAGGATAAAAATAATAAAAGGACTAATCTGTCTTGATTAGTCCTTTTGTTCGTCTTTAGAATTCTATATCTACGTCTTTTCGGTATCCACTCGATGTAAAGACGCAGAGAAGTTTATTATCTTCATTCGTAATCCTTACTTCTGCAAACGGCATACGATGATGGTTGACAAGTTCTTTAGCCTCTGCATATCCCCCCTTGACATACGCCCCCAGCATTTAAATGATTGGGCGTCACTTTCATTCTTACGCGGGCATATCCCTCCTTTAATTCAAGCAACTCTGCACCTACGAGAGCTGCAAATTTATCTTTTGCAAAGAAGCCTTTTAGTTTTTCCATTGTTTTATTTATATATAGTAGTGTGATTCAACGGTTGTGTAGAATCATTGTTGGCGAAGTTAGAAAGAAAAAGTGAGATAATTCTTTCTGTCCTGAAAATAGTATGATAAGATAGATGAGTGGCCATTTGGCTAGCCTAAAAGTTTTGATTAACATTGAGATTGTTTGATGGCTTTTCCGTAAATTTGCAGTATGAAGATAATCGTAGGGAAAGAAATAGAACAAGTATGTCCGCAGTTTGTGGGAGTATATGTCGAGGCACAGGTGGTTAACACTGCTTATTGCCAACCTCTTTGGGATGAAATCAATCAATTAGGTGAACACTTTCGAGTAACATTGACGACCGAACAACTGAAAGGTATAAGCGGCATTGCAGCCACTCGGAAAGTTTATAGAGCCTGCGGAAAGGATCCTTCGCGCTACCGTCCGGCTGCAGAAGCACTCGTTAGACGTTTATTACAGTCGAAAGAACTTTATCAAATCGATACGTTGGTCGACTTGATAAACCTTGCCAGCATGTCTTTCGGTTACAGTATAGGAGGCTTCGATGCCGATAAATTTGTAGGCGACACACTGCAATTAGGTGTCGGTCGCGAGGGCGAACCATACGAAGGAATAGGTCGCGGAATGATTAATATAGCCGGATTACCCGTTTATCGCGATGAAATAGGTGGAGTAGGTACACCCACCAGCGACCATGAACGGACGAAAATCAGCATTAATACATGTCACCTTGCCGTTATTATTAACGGTTATGATGGTGATGAGAAGCGTGTACAGGATAATGCCGAGTTCATTCAGAAACTACTGCGCAAGTATGCTGAGAGCGATGGTGGGAGTTACTTCCTTTTTCGTTAGGCTTTCGTCTTTTGAAATTTAGACATTCCGGTCTTGAATTTATCAAAACCATTTCCATATACTCCGATGACATTACTTTGTGAAACGAATGCCGATGGGTCTATCTCGTTGATGATATGGAAGATGACTCCCGACTCTCTTTTCTTGGCTAGGATAAATAACATCTTTACTTCATGACCGGAATAGAAGCCATGTGCATCTATGACTGTGGCACCACGACGGGGTGAAACATTGATACGGCTTGCTATCTCTTTGTATTTATCCGAGATAATAAAGAACTGTACGGAGCGTCGCATGCTATTGACAACTTGGTCAATACAAAATGCTGTCACCCAAAGAACCACGTAACCGTAAATCACTTGTTCGAAGTTGTGGAACACAAAATAGCTCGACGAGATGATGAAAATGTCACACATCATGATGACACGTCCCAAGGATATGTCTTTGTATTTATTGATGATGGTTGCAACAATATCTGTTCCGCCAGTGCTACCATTGAAAGAGAAGCTAAGACCAATACCACTTCCGCAGAAGATAGCTCCAATAATACTAGCCATGAAAGGCTGGTTTTCTAGCAAATGTACATGAACACAATTCCTAAAGAAAGCTGTTGAGACGGTCAAGACAAATACTGCATAGATAGTCTTCATACAAAATTTCAACCCTAATACGCGTAGTGCGATAGCTAATAAAATTGCATTTAGGGTGAAATAAGTATACTGTACTGGGATTCCAAGTCCCCAATAAAGAACAGAAGCAATACCGGGTACACCATTGGTTGTAATGTTGTTGGGGAGTAGGAAAATTGTCCATCCCATTACATAAGATACCATTCCGATTAGAATCATGAGATAGTCTTTAATCTCATTGGTAACAGCACGTCTGTCAGTTCTTAACATCATCATTTCAATATGCTATAAGTTGTTTATCTTGGCTAGTCAGTGTTTCATGCTATAAAGACGGTGCAAAGTTACACTATTTTTGATTTATCCACTCTTATGTGCCCCTTTTTTTTCTTCATTATCGGCTACTTTGTATTTTTATTGAAAATATATTGATTTACTGCAGAGGCTTGATAGTATTTCTGCCTTGTTGTTTCAGTTTTGCTGATTGGGCTTTTCAGAATTGTTGCCTCGGCTTTGCAGCGCATTAGTCGACGAATAGACCTGTTGGCAAGTAGACGAGTTTGGGGTGTGAAGTGCTGTGTTTTCCACTTCTATAGTTTATGAGTTTTGCTACCACTATAATTCATTTAAATTGTTTATCTTTGTAGCGACAACACAAATATGAAGTAATGAAGAAAATCGTAATAGGCATTGATGTAGGTATTAGTACTACAAAGATTGTTGGTGTTGATAGTAGTAGGATGGTTATCAACCCTTTTCGTATCAAAGCTACCGACCCTGTGACAAGTCTCTATGGAGCATTTGGTAAGTATCTCTACGATAATAAGATAGAACTAAACGACGTAGAACAAGTGATGCTCACCGGTGTTGGGGCAGCATATATCAACAGTCCTATTTACGGGTTGCCCACCAGTAAGAGTCAAGAGTTTATAGCCGATGGGTTGGGAGCGCGGTATGAGAGTAAGCTCGACCGCATGATAGTGGTGAGTATGGGTACAGGTACGAGTCTTGTTATGTGCGATGGCGATGATATTCGCCATATTGGCGGTATTGGTATTGGGGGGGGGACGCTTCAAGGGTTAAGTCGTATCATGCTGAAGACCGATGATATTAAGCAGGTGGCAAGCCTAGCTATGCAGGGTGATATTAGTAAAATCAATCTGTTGATAGGCGATATTAGCGCACGTCCACTTCCCGGCCTGCCTATGAATGCAACTGCATCGCTCTTCAGTAATGCCAAGGCTAATGCCAGTAGAGAAGATATTGCTATCGGACTTATTTGTATGGTACTACAGTCTATTGGTAGTGCCAGCATCCTTTCAAGCCTTGGTAGCGGTATCAAGGACTTTGTGATGATTGGCAACCTTACACTGTTGCCACAATGCAAAGAAGTGTATCCGGGGTTGGAGAAACTCTACGGAGTACATTTTAGGATTCCTAAGTACAGTGAGTTCTGTACAGCCATTGGCGCAGCACTTGATTATATGGATAAGAAGTAAGCTTTATGAGCAATGGAAAAATTATCATCGCCGGTATTGGTCCGGGTAGTAAAGACGATATAACCCCAGCTGTGCTTGATGCAGTTCATGTTTCCGATGTTATTGTAGGATACAAATACTATTTTCAGTTTATCGCTCCATATCTCCGAGAAGGTGTGTCGTGTATTGATACCGGAATGAAAAAAGAGCGCGAACGTGCTCGAATGGCTTTTGAGGAAGCCGAGAAAGGATTGACGGTTTGCGTGATTTCTAGTGGAGATGCCGGTATATATGGCATGGCTCCGCTTATTTTAGAAATGAAACGGGAGCGTAGTAGTAACGTAGAGGTGGTGTCGTGTCCGGGTGTGAGTGCCTTTCAGAAGGCAGCTTCCTTACTCGGTGCTCCTATGGGACATGACTTTTGTGTCATCTCGTTAAGCGACTTGATGACTCCATGGAATCTTATTGAGCGCCGAATCATTGCTGTGGCACAAGCTGATTTCGTTACAGCTGTATACAACCCTAAAAGTAATGGCCGTTATTGGCAGTTATATAGATTGATTGAACTGTTCCTAAAGAATGGCCGAAATGCTGATACACCGGTTGGATATGTGCGTCAAGCTGGTCGACCGGAGCAATCTGTACATCTGACAACGCTTGGTGAATTCAATCCTGAAAAGGTGGATATGTTCACTATTGTCATCATTGGCAACAGTCAAACCTATCAATGGGGAGAGAGCATGATAACCCCTCGTGGATATTATCAAGCCAATGAGGCATCTGAAGACAAACTTGGTAGGCAGATCATGATTAAAAGTTTCCAGACGATTGCTAGCGAACTTAAAGATAAGGATATACCACTTGACCATCAATGGGCATTGCTCCATGCCATCCATACCACTGCCGACTTTGATATGGAGGATATCCTTTATACCGATAAAGGAGCTGTAGAGACGCTTTATAATGGGATTGTAGATGGTCGGATTGATACGATTGTCACCGACGTGACGATGGTAAAGAGTGGCATTCGCAAAGGAGCTTTGGCTCGACTGGGCGTCAATGTACTGTGTTATTTGGACGATTCGCGTGTCAAGGAAATGGCAGAGAAAGAGGGAATAACCCGTACTCAGGCCGGTATTAGACTAGCTGTGGCCGAGCATCCGCATGCTCTTTTCGCATTTGGCAATGCACCTACGGCATTGATGGAACTTTGTTCGCTGATGCGTCATGGTAAAGCTCGGCCGTCGGGTATAGTTGCTGCCCCTGTTGGATTTGTACATGTGTGTGAGAGTAAGCACATGGTAAAGACCTTTCAAGAAGTCCCGAAACTGATAGTAGAGGGGCGAAAAGGCGGAAGTAATTTAGCTGCGACGCTTTGTAATGCTATTCTCTGCTTTGACGATGCTGCACAATTGCGACCGGGTAGAGATTTGTAGAACTTTTCAATTCATCTTATAAACGCATGAGATTCATCGTTATCGGACTTTCAGATTCGCCTAGTTTTGAGTTGCCGGTTGCTGCTTTACAAGCAATTGAAACCGCTAAAGTGTTCTCTGGGGGAAAGCGTCACCATGAGCTGGTACAACATTTGTTGCCCATGGATGCTATCTGGATAGATATTGTAGCCCCGATGACAATGGTCTTTGATGAGTATGAGAGCGTCAGCAATGAAATGCGGGTCGATGAGATAGTAGTGTTTGTTTCCAATGATCCCTTGTTTTATGGTTTTGCCAATACTATTAAGCGCTTGAAGCCTGATGCCGAAATACAGCTATATCCCTATTTTAATAGTCTACAAATGTTGGCTCATCGGCTCGTGATGCCTTATCATGACATGCGAATCGTGAGTTTGACCGGGCGCCCTTGGCATGAATTTGACCGTGCCTTGATAGAACGAAGTCTGAAAATGGGCGTGTTGACCGACCGGGAACATACACCGGCAGCGATTGCCACACGTATGTTGGAATATGGTTTTGACGGATATGTGATGTCGGTTGGGGAACATTTGGGACATCCCGATAAGGAACGAGTTCGTAGTTTTGCATTGGAAGACGCCGTAAGGCATGAGTTTGAATATCCTAATTGCCTGATACTTCATGCTGATGACGATGCTGTGCCACAGCGTGAATATGGTATTGAGGAACAACGTTTTGCCCTTTTGGATGGTCGAGTCAATATGATAACGAAGATGCCGATTCGGTTGTTGTCGCTCCAAGCACTACATCTACGTAGCCATCAGGTGTTTTGGGATATAGGGTTCTGTACAGGGAGTGTCAGCATTGAAGCCAAGTTGCAATTCCCGCATTTACATGTTGTGAGTTTCGAGATTCGCCCCAAATGTGAGAAAATATTGCAAGAAAATCAAAGGCGATTCCATTGTCCGGGCATTACGGCGGTGATGGGCGATTTCATGAAAGTGGATTTAGCCAATTTTCCTGCTCCCGATGCCGTGTTTATAGGTGGACATGGTGGACGCTTAAAGGAAATATTGAATCGTGTTTATCTGCTATTACCGGTTGGAGCACATGTTGTTATGAATAGCGTCACATCGCAAAGTTTCGATTTGTTCAATGAAGCTGCTACAGAGTTAAGGATGCATACCATATCTCCAATGCGACTCACAGTAGACAATCATAATCCAATTTATATTTTATCAGCAACGAAATGAAAATAGCTATCATCCCTATATCAGCTCAAGGTAGAGCCATTGCCGACAAGCTAAAAGTAGAGTTACAGGGCGAAATTATAGTACGTGAAAGCGTAGGACGAGTTTTTCATGACTTTGATGCCTTTGTGTTTATTGGTGCCATGGGTATTTGTGTGCGTACGATAGCTCCTTTTGTGGAAGATAAACATACAGATCCGGCTGTAATTTGTATTGACAGCATGGGCAATAATGTCATCAGTGTGTTGAGTGGACATGTGGGTGGTGCGAACAAACTGACCCATGAGATTGCTAGAATGCTTGGCACTATGCCGGTCGTAACTACGCAAAGCGATTATGAAGGACTTTGGCCGTTGGATACATTGGCTAGACAGTTTGGTTGGACAGCCTCCAAAACGGAACTTAATGACTGTATTTTTGCCTTTACGAACCATAAACCGACGGCCTTACTCTTGGAGGTGAAAGATAGAGGAACAGAGTATTTAGAGCGTACTTGTCCTGATTTTGTGGATATTTATTATTGTTCGGAAGATATTGATACCTCTCGCTATGCTCTCATTTTGTCGGTTAGTTACCGGCAACAGCCTGTTGTTACTGATAGTTTGACGCTAAATTATATACCTCGTTGTATACATGTGGGATTGGGTTTGGCTCATCAGGCACAACCAACAGAGCAAATTCTTGATGAAATTTGGTGTGCTTTGTTGCGTCACAATGTTTCTCGCGATGCTATTATAGACTTGAATACAATAGATGTAAAGGCCGATGAGCCAGTTGTTGCTGTATTGGAAGAAACGTATCCCTTTCATTTCTATACGGCTGAAGAGCTACAGAAGGTAGATGTTCCTAATGGGAGTAAAGTGGTAGCTAAACATGTAGGTACGCCCAGTGTGAGTGAGGCTTCGGCATTATTGGCTGCAAGTGGGGGGCAACTTGTTGTGGAAAAGCAGAAAGGTGAGAAGTGGACATTGGCGGTAGCAGTTGATGTGGCTTTTCAACGTGGTGCGCATATTGAGTTTGTAGGAGCAGGGCCGGGCGATCCTGATTTGATTTCTGTTCGGGGACGCAATCTCCTTGAAACGGCCGATTTGATACTCTATGCAGGTAGCTTGGTGCCCAAAGCAGTGGTAAGTTGCACTAAAGCGGGGGCGACGGTAAGAAGCAGTGCGGATTTAGACCTTGAAGAGCAGGTGGAATTGATGCAGGATTTCTACCAAAAAGGAAAGCAAATAGTACGTCTGCATACCGGAGACCCTTGTTTGTATGGTGCCATTCAGGAGCAAATGGCTTTGCTTGATAAGGCTCATATGAATTATCATATAACACCGGGAATTAGTGCTTTTCAAGCGGCGGCGGCAGAGTTGCGTTCTCAATTTACCATTCCGCAGAAGACACAGACGATCATTCTAACCCGTGGAGAGGGGAGAACCCCTATGCCTGAAAAAGAAAAGCTACACATGTTGGCTCACAGTCAAAGTACAATGTGCATCTATTTGAGTGCGACACTCGTAGATGAAGTGCAGAAAGAATTGTTAATGGAATATCCGGCTGAGACTCCTGTTGCAGCTTGTTATCGTTTGACATGGCCTGAACAGAAAATTTTTAGAGGTCAGTTGAAGGATTTGGCAAAGATAGTAAAGGACAATCGGCTGACACTTGATACATTGTTGGTAGTAGGAGAAGCCATTGGCAACAGGTCAGGATTGAGTGAATTATATTCTAGTCATTTCACCCATTTGTTCAGAAATGCAAAATCCTGAGTTGCGAGACAGAGACCAAGTGGTTGCCGGCAGTGTGCTTGTTTATGGCGGAACGACCGAAGGGAGGATTGCTGTGCAGGTGTTGGAAGAAGCCGGACGAACATTTTATTATTCTACAAGAACCGACTCGCAAGAGGTGACATTACACCATGGTACTAGATTGGTTGGTGCAATGACACATAAGGAGAAGATTACTTTTTGCGAAAATCATGATATTCGTCTCGTCATAGATGCTACGCATCCTTTTGCGGAACACATCCATGAGTCTATAGTGCGATTGGTTAGCGAATTGGAAATACCTTTAATACGCTTTGATAGAAAATCTATAAATCAAAGCTTAAATGTTTGTTGGATAGATAGTTATGCCTCTTTTGTACAAGAGATAAAATTGTTAGAGATGCAATCTCAGAAAACTGTTGTTTTGTCTCTTTGTGGAGTCTCTGCTGTCAAAGAACTTCATACTTTAGAGAGTGTGGCAAATGTGCATTATCGGATACTCAATACGCCTGCAAGCAAAGAAAAGGCTTTGGCTGATGGAGCTGATGAGAGCCATCTATATGATAGTCAGGAGGAACTGGAACCGCTCTTGGAACGGCTGCGTCCGGACATTATCGTTATCAAAGAAAGTGGAAGTTCTGGTGGATTCCAGCAAAAGGTAGAGGCGGCTTTACGTATAGGTTGTAAAGTATATGCTATTAAACGTCCCGATTATCATGCTGTGTTGTCTCGTTTTCGAATACTGAAGAGTTGTTATCAGATAGTGAATGGCCCCTACGGACTACGACGTGCAACCGAAAAACTCTTCCCCAATTTCTTTGAATTGAAGAGTGGGCTCACTACAGGAACATATGCGACGGTAGCCGCTATCGGTGCTTGTAGACGTTTATTGCAATTAGATGAAGCTCCCATTGCGAGTGTTAAAGTTGTCATTCCGAACGGTGAATCGCTCTCTGTACCTATATATGATGGTGAGGATGAAAGCGGAAAAGTTTATTGTATGTGTATAAAAGATAGCGGGGATGATCCTGATGTAACCAACGGATTGGAGGTTTGTGCCTACGTAGAGGTTGATGCTACTGCCAAAGGACAACCGGATGATATTGCAATAGATGGTGGAGTAGGGGTTGGCATAATTACCCTGCCGGGATTTGATACGCTGCCCGGTGAGCCAGCTATCAATAAAGTGCCACAACAGATGATTCGACAAAACCTGCGATTGTTGACTGATGAACCATTACGTGTGACGATTAGCGTACCTCGTGGGGAGGAAATTGCCGGTCGGACTTTTAATCCCAGACTTGGAATAAAGGGAGGAATAAGCATTGTAGGAGTGTCGGGGATTATCAAACCATTCTCAAAAGAGGGTTTTCTAAATTCTATTCGTAAGTGTATGCATGTTGCTAGAGCTACAGATTGTGACCATGTCGTCATCAATAGTGGGGCAAAGAGTGAGCGATATGTAAAGGATTTTTATCCACATTTGCCCTCACAAGTGTTTGTAGAATATGGAAATTTCATAGGGGATACAATTAAAATGGCTGCTGATGAGGGGTTCACTAAACTCTCATTGGGTATTATGCTGGGAAAAGCGGTGAAACTAGCGGCTGGTCATCTAGATACACATAGCAAGCATTCTACAATGGACAAGGCTTTTATTGCGTCGATGATGGTAGAAGCCCGTTGTGGAAAAGAGGTTTTAGAAGCACTTGACAAAATCAAATTGGCTAGAGAGTTATGGAAAATTATGCCTCAATCGGATGTGCAGAACTTTGTGAATGTAGTTCGCAGATATTGTTTATTATATTGTGAACCGTTAGCTCCGGACTGTGAGGTGGAACTCTTGTTAATAGACAATGATGGTCGAATTTGGTAGAATGGAGTCTTAGTACTTTCGTTGTCTAGAGAAAATGATGGAGGCAACGATGGGTGCACCGACTAAAGCTGTGACCGAATTGACAGGTAAAGCCCCTTCAATGCCGGGGAAACGTACCAAAAGATTACAGACAAGAGCCAGTAGACTACCTGTTAACATGGTTGCAGGCAGGAGTATACGGTGGTCGGATGTCTGGAAGATAGAGCGACAAAGGTGGGGGACGGCCAAACCTATGAACATGATAGGACCGCAATATGCCGTAATGATAGCAACGAGTACGCCACTCGCAATAATAACTAAAGTGCGGGCACGCCGTACATTCAGTCCTAAATTTCGTGCATAGTCATCACCCAGTAGAAGCAAATTGAGCGTCTTAACCATTAGCAATTGTAAAGGTAATAGAATACCCATGATACATACAAAGAGCCACATCTCGCCACCACTGACACGAGCAAAGCTGCCCAATCCCCATACTACGAATGCTTTGACGTCTTCTTCAGGCGAAAAGAACTTTAATACTCCAATGATGGCTGTAGCTAGATAACCAATCATGACACCTATGATGAGAAGTGTTACGCTGCCTTGTACCTTCTGAGATACGGCTACGATAAGTGCCATAACTGCCAATGATCCAATGATGGCAGCTGATGTCATGGCTACATCGCCAAAGAAACCAAGTCGGCTGAGAGCTACACCTCCGATGGAACCTGATAATAAGACAACGAAAGCAACGCCTAGACTGGCTCCGCTGGAGATGCCTAATACAGATGGACCAGCCAATGGATTGCGGAAAATAGTTTGCATCTGGAGACCGCTTACAGCCAATCCTGCACCGGCAACAAGTGCCACCATTGCCTGTGGAATACGTGATTTGAGAACGATGTTTCGGGAGATAATCCCTACATCTTGCCCATCTACTAAGAGGTGATAGACGTCATTGAAAGGAACATGCACTGAACCAATCATGACATTGAGAATCCAAAGCAGGATAATCAGTAGGAATATAAGGACAAATATGATGAGATGCTTGTTCAAATGAGCAGGGTTTTTATTTCAGAAGTTGATAATATTTGGGTTTGTAATCTTTGAGTAATTCGGGATGGAAGATGTGAATGAGATCTTTGAGCAGTATATCCGGCTCGACAGGACTACTTTCATAATAAGGAGATTGCTTCATGTTGCAATAGATGACATGTTTTTTCTGCCATGCTTTAAAATCCTTGTTACGTGGGTCGCTCTTTGCTAATGCGTCGTAAGAAAAGTGTCCTTTAAAACTGTTAAGAATACGCCAATAGTCGGCATTAGCCCCTTTAGCATACATTTCTTCGTATTCTAGTGGATAACCTCCGCTGTGTTTATCATGTTGTAGAATGTATTCTGCTCCTGCATCGTGAAAGAGTTGAGCAAGATGGTTGCGCCCTCCGACAGCAAACCAACGTCCGAAATGCATCTCACCACTCATTACGGTAGGACGGTTAGTAGTCCTTAAGGCTAATTTCTTGGCTTCTTCGTAACGCTGTACGATTGCGTTGAATAGCGAGTCGGCTTCTCTTTCCTTTCCTATAAATAGTCCAACAAATTTTAACCATTCTGCTTGACCGAGTGGAGTTTCCTCTTTATATCCTAAGTGTGGAATCAAGACGACACTGGTTTGTTTGATAGCGTCATATCCCCCACGCTTAAATGGAGAGATAAAGATGAGTTGTGGATCGGCTGCTATAATCTTTTCGTTGTCGAAATTGCCCTCGTGCCCAATTTTAACTATGTTACCAGCCTTTACAAGTTGTTTGACTTCTTGGTTGAATAGGTTCTTTGTACTTGTGATACCTGAAACCTTATCTAGTGCATGGAGAGCAATAAAATCGGCCAACTGTAGAGTTGTCATGGCAATACAGCGAGTGATAGGAACTTCAATACGGGTGTATCCGGCTGGAGTTTTTATCTCTGTTCCTCTTGGAATTAAGGCGAATTTGTAGTCTGTGGGCATTTCTTCAACACCTTTCATCGCCTTTATTGGCTTCACTTCAACGAGTTTTACGCCATTAGGGAGACTTTGTACGCTAAACCCTTGAGCGTAGTTGATATGAGTGGTATCGCTCGTTTCTGATTCAATGTTCTTATTGCTGATAGTTTGTTTATTACTTCCTTTGCAAGCAATAAATAATAAGGATGTAAATAACAAGACATATGTGGCATATTTGTTCATATTCATTGTATTCTTATATTATTCGCAAAATTAGCAAAAAAAATGATTTTAGGTATATGTAGACGTATATTTTGGGTAGTTGTATCTATATTGGAATGCGAAAGGAGATACTAAAAATGCCGCTTTTTTACATAAATTTATAGGTCAGATGCGCTTGTTATATGTTTTTTCTATACCTTTGCCAGCATGTCTAAATCTAATTATTAACTAATTAACAATCTATTATGCAAGAAACACTTCACAAAGTTTTATCGGGTGATTTCAATAAAACGAAATTCCTGATGTTTGCGATTACGATGCTTGTCACCGTAATCGTATGGAATCTTCCAACTTCTTTTTTCGGTATTGATGGACTTACTGTAGTTCAGCAACGCGTTATTGCTATCTTCGTCATGGCTGTCTTGCTGTGGATAACTGAGGCGATTCCCGCGTGGGCAACCTCCGTTTGTATTATCTTCGTGCTGCTCTTCTTTGTATCCAACAGTTCTTTTAAGTTTTTCCAAGGTGCAGAAGGGCAGTATGGACAGTTGCTTGACTCTGTGGGTATCATGGCTTGCTTTGCCGAACCAACAGTTATTCTGTTCTTAGGTGGTTTTGTTTTGGCTATCGCTACAACCAAGAGTGGTCTTGATGTGATGATGGCTAAGGCGATGATAAAGCCCTTCGGTAATAAATCAGAGAATGTTCTTTTGGGCTTTTTGCTTATTACCGGTATCTTCTCTATGTTTATTAGTAATACGGCTACAGCTGCTATGATGCTGACATTCTTGGCTCCTGTGTTTCGTGCATTGCCTCCTGAGGGAAAAGGGCGTATCGCTTTGACATTGGCAATCCCTATTGGTGCAAACATCGGTGGTATGGGTACACCTATTGGAACACCTCCAAATGTATTCGCAGTCAAATATCTGAATGACCCGGCAGGATTGAATATGGGGATTACTTTCGTCCAATGGATGATGATCATGATACCACTTGTTATTGTCTTATTGACTATTGCATGGTATCTTCTTACTAAATTGTTCCCCTTTAAGCAAAAGACTATCAATCTAGAAATCAATGGTAACATGAATCGTAATTGGCGTACGGTTGTTGTAGCTATTACATTTATTGCCACGATTTTGTTGTGGGTATTTGGCGATAAAGTCGGTATTAATGCTAACACTACAGCTATGTTACCAATTGCTGTGTTCGCTTTTACCGGTGTTTTGAGTGCTAAAGATTTACAAGATATTGACTGGGGCGTCATTTGGATGGTAGCTGGAGGATTTGCTCTAGGTATGGCTATGAATGGAACAGGCTTGGCTGAACAGGCTATAAAGAGTATTCCATTCGGCAATTGGAATCCGTTTGTTATTCTTATTGTGGCATGTTTGATTTGCTATGTGTTAAGTAACTTCATTAGTAATACTGCTACAGCGGCTCTATTACTTCCTATTCTTGCCGTAGTTTGTAAGGGTATGGGTGAAAATTTAGGTGCTATTGGTGGTACAGTAACCGTTCTTGTGGGTATCGCAGTCGCTGCTTCTGCTGCTATGTGCTTGCCTATTAGTACTCCTCCTAATGCTATAGCCTTCTCAACAGGGTTGGTTCGCCAAAACGATATGCTTAAAGTTGGTATCATGGTGGGTGCTATCACGCTTGTACTAGGTATTAGTGTCCTAATCGTATTTGGTAAATTAGGTATATTCTAGCAAGATATTAGATTAAAAAAATATTTCTATATCGTATTAGGGGCTAATTCTTTATTGAAGGATTAGCCCTTTTCTTTTGGGTAAAATAATTACTCTTTAAAATAAAAATACATAGTTCTCTAAACAACATTGGCTCTTTAACTGTAGTTTACATTCCTAAATAGAACATAATTATTTGATTTGGAAAGCATTATAGGATTAATTAATTGTTAAAATGATACTGAATTAACAATTCTTATTATTAAGAATCGAACTTCCTTTTTAATTTAATTTTATATTTGTATCAATCGAAGTAAAATAGAATTATACGGATACTATGTCGCAATCTATCATGAATAAAAACTCCATTTAGATTTGTGTATCATGTATTTGTATGGTATTAGAATATATTTATAAGATGTTAAGTCTGATTGCTATAGTATTCAAAGAGTATGAATACTGCATGAAGGGTAGATATTAGGTATTTTATCTATCTGGTTTTTAATTCAAATTGGGATATGGTTGGGATTTCGCCGTGAGGTGTAATCCCTTCTTTTTTATATAGTGGTTGGAAAATTATAAATTGTTTGAATCTTAAAAGAATATATATGACTTTGATATAAATATAGTATCTTTGTAGCAAACTATTATACTAAACAATCAATGAAAACATTTAAAACATTTTTTTTTGGGGGGTATTATATCTTGTTATGCCTTAAATGTAGCGGCAAAAGGCTATGTACAACAAGGTGATAAGTTTACCATTCAAGTAGAGAAACAGTCTTCGGAGAGTCCAAGACTAGTTCGTCTTCAAGTGATTAACGATAAGATTATCCGTGTAGAGTCTACAAGGGAAACTTCTTTCCCTGTGAAGAGTAGTCTTATCATCGTCCCACAATTGGTGACACCGAAGTATAGTGTGACAGAACAAGATAATACGTTAACAGTCACTACAAAGCAGTTGCAAGCAATTGTGGATAAGCAGACTGGCCGTGTACGCTTTTTAACTCGTGATGGTAAGCCTCTATTATCAGAATCAGAGTCGCAAGGCAAGACTTTTAAACCATTTGTAGTTCCACAACGTGAGATTGGAGTAGGAACACTTACCGATACTCAAAAGAATGGATGGACGTGGCGTGCTGTTTTTGATAGTCCTGCCGATGAGGCTTTCTATGGATTGGGGCAGCATCAATCTGAAGAGTTATCAATGAAAGGTAAGAATGAAGATTTATTTCAATACAATACGAAGATTAGTGTTCCTTTTGTGATAAGTAATAAGAATTATGGCCTATTATGGGATAGTTATTCTTATTGCCGATTTGGTAATCCAAATGATTATTTACAGTTGAGCAGTGCTTTTAAGCTGTATGATAAGAATGGAAAGGTCGGCTCGTTGACAGGAACTTACATTTCAAAGGATGGACATAAGTTGGAACGAACCGAAGACAGTATCTATTTTGAAAACTCAGAGACGATAGGTAATCTTCCTCAAGGATTTAAACTTAACGGTTCACATGTGACGTATGAAGGATTTGTAGAGGCTCCTGTTGACAACCTTTATCGCTTTATCCTTTATTATGCCGGTTATATCAAGGTGTTTATAGATGATAAGGAAGTGGTTCCGGAACGTTGGCGTACGGCTTGGAATCCCAATTCTTATAAGTTTACCTATCCCTTGAAGAAAGGTGTAAAGGCACGTTTACTGATAGATTGGTATCCGGATGGTGATGTTTCCTACTGTGGATTGCGAGCTGCTGTGCCACAAAGTGAGGCAGAACAAAATAAACTCAGCATTTGGAGTGAGATGAGTCGTGATATGGATTACTACTTTATTGCTGGACAAAATATGGATGATGTAATTTCCGGTTATCGTACATTGACCGGTAAAGCACAAGTATTTCCTAAGTGGACATTGGGCTTCTGGCAGAGTCGGGAGCGCTATAAGTCATCTAATGATATTGAAAGTACGCTTGCGGAATTTCGTAAACGTCATATTCCTATTGACAATATTGTACAAGATTGGAACTATTGGAAACTAGATAGTTGGGGAAGTCATGTCTTTGAACAGTCACGTTATCCCAATCCGCAAGCTATGCTCGATAGTGTACATGCTATGCATGGGCGTTTTATGATTTCTGTTTGGCCAAAGTTCTACTGCTCTGTAAAGAACTATAAGGAGCTGGATTCCAAAGGTTGGATGTATCATCAGGCTGTCAAAGATAGCATTTACGACTGGTTAGGTTTCATGGGTTCGTTCTATGACGCTTATGATGCGGATGCTCGTAAGATGTTTTGGCGTCAGATGGATGAGAACCTATACACTAAATATAAGTATGGTATAGATGCTTGGTGGATGGATGCGAGCGAACCAAACGTCCGTGACTGTACCCCGATGTGGTATCGTAAGGCTTTAAGTGGCCCTACTGCGCTAGGTTCAAGTACAGAGTTTTTCAATGCCTATAGTATTGTTAATGCCGATGCCATCTATAATGGGCAACGCTCGGTAAATCCTAATACTCGTGTATTCTTGCTTACTCGTAGTGGTTTTGCCGGCGAACAACGCTATGGAACAGCATCGTGGAGCGGTGATATTGGTACACGTTGGGAAGATATGCGTGCTCAGATGACGGCCGGTATGAACTATTCGCTGTGTGGATTGCCTTTTTGGGGCATGGATCAAGGAGGCTTCTGTGTAGAGAATCGCTATATGGCTGCTCAGCAACATTTTGATGCTACGGGTGAAGAGAATGCTGACTTGACGGAATGGCGTGAATTACAAACACGTTGGAATCAGTTTGGTTGTTTTATTCCATTGTATCGTACACACGGTCAATGGCCTTTGCGTGAGGTGTGGAACATAGCTCCTGAGTCTCATCCGGCTTACAAAACGATAGTTGCTTATGATAAGTTGCGTTACCGATTGATGCCTTATCTTTATAGCATGGCAGGTGCTGTACACTTCAAAGATTATACGATGATGCGTGCTTTGGTCATGGACTTTACCAGTGATGCAGCTGTTAATGACATTAAAGACCAATGGATGTTCGGTCCGGCATTGATGGCTTGTCCTGTCAGTGTGTACAAGGCACGTAGTCGTCAAGTATATTTGCCTAAGCAGACGGGTTGGTACGACCTTTATACAAATCAGTATTATCAGGGTGGTCAAACCATTACGGCGGATGCACCGTATGAGAAAATTCCTGTATTTGTACCACAGGGTGCTATCATTCCTTTCGGTCCTGAAATAGAATGGAGTGATGAGAAACAGCCCGACTTGATTACTTTGTATGTTTATGCCGGTAAGAATGGAGAGTTTACGCTGTACGAAGACGAAGGTGTGAACTATAACTATGAAAAGGGAAAATATACTACTATCGCAATTAATTACGATGATAGCAAGCATACTTTGACCATCGGTAATCGTCAAGGAGAGTTTGATGGCATGTTGAAGCAGCGCAAATTTAAAATAGTATTGCGTACTCCCGATCAGAAAGTGGCGGGGCTCAATGTAGAACAAGCGCAAGGTCGTGTCGTGACTTATAACGGTAAATGTATAACAGTAAAGTTATAATATGAAGAAAACTTTTGCTTTTTTATTCCTACTGATGGTCTGCCGACTATCAGTAGGCTATGCGCGTGAACGCCAACTGTTTACTGACAGTTGGCTATTTGCTTTAGCCGATTCTGTGGAGATGTCTCAACCTGATTACCAAGACAAGTTTTGGAGACCGCTCAATTTACCACACGATTGGGCTATAGAGGGCGATTTTCATGCCTCAAATCCGTCCGGAGCCAATGGTGGTGCTTTGCTGGGGGGCATTGGTTGGTATCGTAAATATTTTACATTACAAAATATAGAACGAGGAAAACGCTATTTTATCGAGTTCGATGGTGTTTATATGAACTCTACTGTTTATATAAATGGACATAAACTAGGTCAGCGCCCGTATGGATACATTGGATTTGAATACGATCTTACCCCGTACTTGGTTAAGGGAGACAATGTGATAGCTGTCAAGGTTGATAATTCCGATCAGCCCAACTCGCGTTGGTATTCGGGTTGTGGTATCTATCGTAATGTTTGGTTTACGAAGACAAGTTCTCTACACATTGCTCATTGGGGAGTACATGTACAAACGACTCCTAAAGGGAAAGTCGCAATAAATGTCTCATTGGTAGATGAAGACCATTTAGGACAGAAGCCCACAATTCGTAATACCATCTATAATGCTAATGGAAGTGTAGTTGCACGCCATGCAAGCGGAAGTTCTACGTGTCAAGAATCCCCGCTTGTGGTCTACGGATATTCCTTATATATATAAGGTGAAGACAGAAGTTATTATTGCAGGAAAGACGATAGATGAGGTAATCACCACTACCGGTTTTCGTGATTTCCGCTTTGATAGTAAGACCGGTTTTTGGCTGAATGGTAAGAATATGAAGATAAATGGTGTCTGCGAGCATCACGATTTTGGTTGTTTGGGCTCTGCTATCAATAACGATGCCATTGTACGAAAATTACATTTACTAAAAGAGATGGGCTGTAATGCTATTCGCTGTTCTCATAATCCACCTGCTCCTGAGCTACTTAACCTCTGCGATTCTTTAGGATTCATAGTGATGGATGAGAGTTTTGACATGTGGCGACAGAAAAAAACGGAGTTTGATTATGCTAGATTTTTTGATCAGTGGGCAAAACGTGATTTGACAGATTTAGTACTTCGTGACCGTAATCACCCCTCTATTCTCATGTGGAGTTTAGGAAATGAGGTGTTAGAGCAATGGAATCCTAAGAAGGGGGTAACAACTGGTGATGTCAATATATTGTTAAATGCAGCCCGTGACTCATCTGCTCTCCGACAAAATGGCAAGTCATTAAGCGACAATGCACGTTTGACGATTTGGCTAGCTGATATAGTTCGTAAGTTGGATACTACACGTCCCATAACAGCAGGTTGTAGTGAACCCTCTCCACAGAATCATCTTTTTAAGAGCGGAGCACTTGATCTCATTGGCTTTAATTATCATCATCAGAACATCAAAGATGTTCCGACCAATTTTCCCGGTAAGCCTTTTATCATGTCTGAATCGGTATCGGCTCTTCAAACTCGTGGTTACTACATGATGCCAAGTGACTCTGTGTATGTAGCTCCCACAGATTGGCGCCTGCCTTATACAGATCCTTCCTTCTCATGTAGTGCTTATGACAACATGCATGCACCATGGAGTAGTACGCATGAAACTACTTGGGATGTAGTGAAACATACTCCTTATGTGGGCGGCCAGTTTATATGGACCGGTTGGGATTACATTGGTGAACCCACTCCGTATAGTTTCCCGGCACGTAGCAGTCATTTTGGCATTATTGATTTGGCTGGTTTCCCGAAAGATATTTATTATATGTATCAGAGCGAATGGACTGGCAAGCCTGTTTTACATTTGTTCCCACATTGGAATTGGTTACCGGGGCAGGATATTGACATGTGGTGTTATTACAACCAAGCCGACGAGGTGGAACTTTTCGTCAATGGGAAGAGTGCCGGTGTTCGTAAGAAAGGAGAACACGATTACCATGTGATGTGGCGTGTAAAGTATGAGCCCGGTGCGGTGAAAGTGGTTGCTCGAAAGGGTGGAAAAGTTGTACGTGAGCAGGAAATACATACAGCCGGAGCACCAGCCCATCTACGTATGTCTGTTGATAAGCCAACTTTGAAGGCTGATGGAAAGAGTTTGGCATTTGTAACTATTGAGGTTGTGGATAAAGACGGAAACGTTTGTCCGAATGCCAACAATCAACTTTACTTCTCGATACAAGGGAATGCGAAGATAGTGGGAGTAGATAATGGCTGTTCATACTCTATGGAACGCTTTAAAGATAATAAACGAAAAGCATTTAATGGGCGTTGTCTAGTTGTGTTACAGGCAGGGAAAGAGGCCGGACAAATTCAATTGAGTGCACGTGGCGTTGGGATAAATGATGGAATAATAACCTTGCAGGCAAAATAATTCCTCACTCCTGATTCTTAATTGATAATTTGTTTACTTATCGGCGAGTAGACTTCAAAAAACTGTATGGGCTTTTCAAGTCTGCTGTTCGGGCTTGTCAGCATTGCTGCCATGGCTCTTCAGAGTGGTTGCTAGGCCATAGCAGTGATTGAAGAATAGTATTTAAGGAATAAATTAGAAGTGATATGAACTATTCATATCACTTCTTTTCATTTGTTTGGAATGTGATACGGACATTCTCATAACCCATGGATTTGAAGAGACTATAGAATTGCCGTGTGGCATTTTCTTGTGCATGTTCTATGTTTTGCGGCGTAAGACATCTTTGTTTCATCAGCTTATATGCTTTCTTATAAAGTAATTCACGGTCGACATTGGTCCATTTGCCTTCTTCATAAAACGATTGTGTTTTTGTCTCATCAATGAAATCGTTGTCTAGAAGTTTGATAGGTGGGAGCGTGGCTTGGATGGTATCACCATCGGTTTGAATCCAATCGGGTGTGGCTTCATGCATGTTGATACCTATTCGGAGCGTTCCGTAATAGATACGTGCAAGTTTAGAATCGCCGAAGAAGCCTCGTTTCACAGTGTCTACAAACTCTTCGTCGCTGATAGACAAGAACTCCCATTCACCGATATTCTCGATAGACCGAATCTGAGTAGGGGTTATATCTATACGATTGTCGCTGTTGATGGCTACATGATTGTCGCGATTATACCATGTAAAGGTAGTAATGGCGAGTATTATCAATAAGAATAGGGTGATGATGGTAATCCATACAGCTTTTGAGAGATGTTTTAAAGCTGCGAGTATGGGATTGTTATTGGGGTGCTCCATGTGTCTAATTGTTGATCTTCTCTATTGTTGAATAGTCTAATAGTGTTGGTAAGTCGCTGATAGTAAACTCTTTGCGGAATGTTATAATGACATTTTCTTCTGTATATCCCATTTGTTTGATGATAGGAATCAAGGTCCGTGCAGCGCTCTCTTTGGCTTGATTGATGATGCCTAAATGGGGAATATCGTTGATGATAGCTTGTCGCCCTTGCTTCTCGAACGATGTAAGTTCGGCATCACTGAAGTCGGAACGAGTGAACGCTACATATTGTTTTACTTCTCGATGGTTTATCTTCGAACTGGTAAGAACTAGTTTCGGGTCTGGTAATATAATGTTGATTTTATCTCCTTTTTTACGTATGTTCTCTTTTGAGAAGTTGTCGAAGTCAATGTATGCTTTGATGGTTGCGTTCATTGGAATGGCAACTTTGCGATTACCGAGGGGAAGATTGATACTGAAATCCTTGCTCATGAACGAGCCAGAAATCTTCTTTTGGTCATCATGGGTGATGATTTTATGTACCTTACATTCTGCCGTATAGAGCCGAGATGTTCGCTGTATTTGCATAATCATCTGTGGGATGGTGTCAATAGGAGACTCGTTCAATATTTCTGTAGTCTTATGTTGAGAACAGGAACAAAAGAAAACTACAGACATAAATATGTAAAAAAAGAGATATTTCATTTAATGATACTTGTTTAATTGGTGCAAAGATAGTGTAAATGAGCCCAAAGAAAACTTTTTTCTATTTGCCAAATGCAACCTATCTTATGCAAAGATAGTAAAAAAACATAGATGTCTCGTATTTCATATATATTTATTAATTGGGCTTGAATCTTTTGGCAGTAGAAACTGCTAAATTTGTTTTAGCGGTAGATGCCGTTGTTTTTATCGCGGTTTTTTATTAACTTTGCTTCCTAAATGAACCATTGTACGATGCAACGATTTTTATCTTTCATAGTGATAAGCATGCTTGTTGGTGGACTTACTGGCTGTAAGGAAGCCAAAAAGAGCCAAGATATTATCACCCATAAGCCTAAAGCTCAGGTGATAAATAAGAAACCGCAAAAGATTGGAGACTATTTACAAACGCGAAATGTGGAATGGATTGGAGCAACTTATAAGGTTGTGGTATCCAGACAGGCCGACGAAACTTTGAAATTGGTTGTTGATGATAGCGGAAATCGCTACTATGATAACAAAATAACTGTGAAAATACTGCGTAAAGATGGTTCGGAATTCTTTAATCGTACTTTCACTAAAAGTGATTTCGAATCTTATGTGGATGATATTTACAAGAAAAATAGTGCGCTGTTAGGCGTCGTGTTGGATGCAGCACAGGGCGACAGATTGCGCTTTGCAGCCAGCGTGGGCTCACCAGATAAGATGAGTGATGAATACGTTCCTCTGGTTTTGATGATTTCAAGGACAGGAACTGTTGCCATTTCGAAGGATACCCAATTGGATACAGGAGATGGAACACAAAAGACAGAAGACGAGTTGTCTGAGGAAGAGGGGATTTAGTCCCCTCTAATTGTTTATTTTAGAAGTTTTTTGCGAGCAGCTTCAAAGGCTTTGGGATACTTGCTGATGAAGCACATGTTGACTAGGCAATTGGCCAAAATCTCTGCGTTGCTGAGGTCTACACCGCCTTCTTTTGAGATATCTTTGCCAAGGCATACCTCCCATGTAGTCATGAAAGCACTGTCCTCTGCCCCCATATACTGTTCTCCCTTATTGTCTGAATCCATTATTTTATAGCGGATTGCAGCTTTGTTTGGGACTGGTTTCATCTGAAGGATGAGATTGTATGCTGTTTCTAGTGGTTCTCTGTACTTGCTAGTTCCGGGGAACATATCGTTGATGATGGGCATGACTTCATCGAAATCGTATGCCTGAAAGAGTTGATGTAATTTCATTTTGTTTTATTGAATGGGTTGCTTATAATATCTTAATAGCTATATGGGCGCATGCTTCAGCATCGGCTAAGGCGTGATGGTGGTTTTCTAGTATGTAACCGCACTTGGCTGCGACTGTATGTAGTTGATAGTTGGCAATCTCAGTCTTGCGGAATCGTCGGCGTGCACTAGCGAGAGTACAGAAGAAAGGATAGTTTGGATAGGCCAATTCGTAGGCATTGAACACGGCTTTCAAACAGCTTTCGTCGAAAGCTTTGTTGTGAGCGACGAGTGGAAGATGCTTAATCTTGGGAGCAATCTCAGCCCAAACATCAGGAAAACTAGGTGCATCGTCAGTGTCTTCGCGCGTCAATCCATGTACAGCAGTATTGTATGGATTGTAATAATTAGGTACAGGACGAATGAGGTGATAGTATGAATCGGTTATAATCCCATTCTCTACTATCACCACACCTACACTACAAACGCTTGTTCGGTAACCATTTGCAGTCTCAAAATCTATAGCTGCAAAGTCTTTCAACTATACTATTCTTTAGAATTTAGCCATCTTAATGGCAACAACCGCGCATTCATCCCCCTTGTTACCCAGTCGACCACCACAACGATCTTGAGCTTGTTGCAAGTCGTTAGTGGTCAATAGACCATAAACTACGGGAATTTCACTTGTGGCATTGAGCCTTGCGATGCCGGCAGTTACGCCTTGACAGATATAATCAAAATGCGGTGTTTCACCACGAATCACGCATCCTAGAATGATAACAGCGTCATAGCCGCCATTGAGAATCATCTGATGTGCTCCATAAACAAGCTCGAAACTTCCGGGAACAGTCTTCACATGGATGTTCTCTGGCAACGCTCCATGCTTCTCAAGAGTCTTCACTGCGCCATCAAGTAAGGCTCCTGTTACCTCAGGGTTCCATTCTGAGACAACGATACCGAAGCACATGTTGCTTGCATCAGGAACCTTGCTGAGGTCGTAATCTGAAAGATTATGTAATGCTGTTGCCATTATCGTGAAGCGCGTTCTATGTATTTGTCTATTTCCTGACTTTGAACGAGGGCTGAGTTTACATACTTGCTCTTGATATCTTGATAGATTTTCAGGGCTTCATCTTTCTTACCTTGGCTCTCCAATAGTTCACCGGCTTGCAATAAGAAAGTTGGTGACAGACTTACATTTACACCATCATTGCCTTCGCTATCGGCCATATCTGCAGCTTTCTTCAAGTTGCTGATAGCCTTATCCAATTGGTTTACATGAGCGTAAGCATTGCCTAAAGCAGCAACTGCAGCCGGACTTATCATCGCATCATCAGCAGGTGAATACTGATCGAGATATTTTACAGCATCATTCCACTTCTCTAAATTGGCGTAGCAAAGACCTGCATAAAGGTTAGCCAAGTTAGCTGCGTCTGTTCCACTGAAGTCATCTGCAATCTTAACGAAGCCGGCATAACCAGCACCATCGCCATTGAGAGCCTTGTCGAACATCTCGTTGTTAAAGTATTCCTGTCCCTTTCCTAGTTCCGTGCTTGCTTTTTCTTCACGTGGACCGGCTACATAAGCCTTGTAAAGGAAGAATCCTACAATGATAACAATAAGGGCAATGACTGCACCGATGATGGCTTTCTTGTATTTATCAAAGAAAGCTTCTGACTTGTTGAGAGCTTCATTAGCTTCGAAAACTCCCTGTTCGTTCTGTTTTGACATTACTTTATATGTTTTTTATTATTTCGGCTAAAAAGCAAAGGTATACATGTTGAGACCTGTATACCATATTTGTCGCAAAAGTACTGAATATATCTCATATATTGAAATTTATTTATCCCTTTTTTTCGTTTATGAATATCAAAACCCCTAACTTTGCATCTACGATGTTATTGGATAAGATTTCCATTATTAATTTTAAGAATATTGAGTCGGCTGATTTGCAGTTGTCTCCGAAATTGAATTGCCTAATAGGAAGTAATGGTGAAGGGAAGACCAATTTACTAGATGCTATTTACTATCTTTCTTTTTGCCGAAGTGCTTTCAATCCGATTGATTCCCAAATCATGAAGCACGATTCCGACTTCATGGTTTTGGATGGTAAGTATCTCAATGATGCCGGGGATGTAGAGGATGTGTACTGTGGTATGAAGCGCGGACAGCGTAAACGATTCAAGCGGAATAAGAAAGATTATAAGCGATTGGTTGAACATATAGGACTAATACCATTGGTCTTTGTGTCTCCTGCCGACAGTATTTTGATTGAGGGGGGCAGTGATGAGCGTCGCAGATTGATGGATATTGTGATTTCACAATATGATCATGGCTATATGGAAGCCCTGATGGCTTACAATAAAGCGTTGCAGCAGCGTAATGCTTTGCTCAAAATGGAGGCCGAACCTGATGTGCAACTGATGGAAATTTGGGAACAACAGATGGCTGAGAATGGTGAATTTGTGTTCCAAAAACGTGATGCTTTCATCCGGGAATTAGTGCCATTATTCCAACAGATATATCAATCTATTTCTGAAAATAAGGAGACCGTATCCCTAAACTATGTATCACATTGCCAACGTGGCCGCCTTTTGGATGTGATACAACGTGATAGATTCAAAGATAGGGCAGTGGGTTATTCGCTTCACGGTATCCATCGTGATGACATAGAGATGCTTCTTGGAGGCTATCAGTTAAGACGCGAAGGGAGTCAGGGACAGCATAAGACATTTGTATTGGCACTTAAATTGGCGCAATTTGATTTCTTAAAGCGCACATCTTCCAATACAGTTCCTTTGTTATTGCTTGATGATATTTTTGATAAACTGGATGCTCGCCGGGTTGAGCAAATCGTAAAACTGGTATCGGGAGATAGCTATGGGCAGATATTTATGACCGATACTAATCGCGACCACCTTGATCAAATTTTGCAAAGTAGCCATTGTGATTATAAGCTATTTTCAGTTGAGAATGGCGAAATAATAGAGAAAATATAATCAGATATGTTCAAACGACAGGTCTTAACACTCGATGAAGTCCTTAATAAGTTTTTGCGTGTAGAGGGATTGGAGATTCCTCTCAAGCAAAAACGGCTGATTGATTCATGGCCGACAGTCGCAGGACCGACCATAGCTCGTTATACTCAGTCTCTATTTATCAAAAACCAAACCCTCTTGGTCAAGATTTCTAATCCGGCATTACGTCAAGATCTCAGCATGATGAAAGGAAAGTTAGTCACTCGTTTGAATGAACAGGTGGGGGGATTTATCATCTCTGATATTAAGTTTTACTGATTCTCGGCGTTATAAGACTTCATCCATAGGAACATCGTATTCCGATGTCGGTACATAATCTACTTTCTGAAAGTCGAAACATACACCTATTTTATATAGATGTGGTATCTGTGTGAGCAATCTATCATAATACCCTTTGCCCCTTCCGAGTCTGTTTCCATGATTGTCGAAACTCATACCGGGGATAATACCTACCTCTATTTTCTCATACTCAGTAAATAATTCGCCCGTCGGCTCCAATATATGAAAGGCATTATCTGCTTTCAAATCTTGTGTGCCGGTGTATCTTCTAAGGATTAAATCAGTCTCACCGACTATGACAGGTAGGAGGATTTGCTTTCCCATAGCTATCAGTTGGTCGGCTAAGCAATGCGTATCAATTTCGTCGGGAAGCGAATAATAGAGTAGTATATATTTAGCTTGCAGGATACGAGGATGTGAAAGCAATCGTGTAACAATTTCCTTTGACATGGCAGTCAATTGTTCTGGAGTATATTGTTTCTTTCGTTCCCGTATGATTCTGCGTAATGCTTTCTTATCTGTTATTTTCATATTATGATAGCAAATAGGAGTGTGGAATTTCCACACTCCTATCTTTTTATTTCTTGTTCTTTGGAGTCGCAGGCTTTTCAATTACTTTTGGGAAAGCTGCATTTGCTTTGAATACCGCCAAAGTTCGACTGATAACCGGATCTGAAATGTTGATATATTCATTCCATGCTTCTTCATCTAGCATATTATAGATGATTCGGCTGTTGATATACTTGTTGAGTAGGGAGTAGCTACGTTTGATAAGTAGATTACGGCGTTGCAGTCCTTTACCCTCTGCATAGGTTGCAAACTTATCTACTAAGTTCTGCTTTGCAAGATAATCGCTTAACTCCGACATTTCTTTAAAGTTGTTCAACTTCAGTCGATTGTCGTCTGTATAGGTGAAAGCATACTGCAAGATGAGTCCGCTTATGGCTGCTTGCTTGTAGTAAGAAGTCATACCAAGCGTATCTTCCGGTACGAATATGTCCGGCGTAATGCCACCTCCACCATATACTGTACGTCCTATGCCAGTGTGATATGCTGGTCCTGTATGTTTAATACTGTCTTGCGAGAAGTATTCACCATGCTGATAACGGCTTATCAAATCCTGTTCATACTCATTGTATTTGCCGCCTGTATAAGGCTTTTGGATACATCTTCCCGATGGAGTGTAGTAGCGTGCGATGGTTAGTCGAATCATGCTGCCGTCCGGAAAACCGATTTGTTTCTGTACCAATCCCTTTCCGAACGAGCGCCGACCGATGATAGTAGCGCGGTCATTATCCTGCATGGCACCGGCAAAAATTTCAGCCGATGAAGCCGAACCTTCGTTGATAAGTACTATCATTGGGATTTTCTGATAACTTCCATGTCCATCAGAACGATAGTCTTGGCGTGGACTCTTACGTCCTTCAGTATAAACGATAAGCTTATTCTTTGGTAAAAACTCGTTAGCCATTTGTACGGCAGAGTTCAAATAACCGCCTGTATTGTCGCGAAGGTCTATCACTAGATTAGAGAAACCTTCTTGTGAGAGCTTCGCCAATGAGATAAGGAGCTCCGGATATGTAGTTTCTCCAAAGTTCTTAATGCGTATGTAACCGGTATTATCATCAAGCATATAAGTGGCAGCGATGCTCTTTACCGGAATATCAGCACGTGTAACAGTGAAGTATTTAGCCTCTTTGACACCATAGCGCAGTACTCCAATCTTGACTTTTGTGTCTTTCGGACCTTTCAATCGGTGCATAGCTTCGCTTTGTGTTACCATCTTTCCGGCGAAAGGTTTACCGTCAATGCTTACGATTTTATCCCCTGCCAAGATGCCAGCCCTTTCTGCCGGCCCGTTTTTAATGACGTTTTGGACGTGTATAGTATCTTCTCTAATGGTGAATTCAATACCGACTCCAGAGAAAGAACCTTTCAAATCATCACTGGCAGCCTGTACGTCTGCTGCACTGATATAGACTGAGTGGGGATCCAATTCAGACAGTATCTGCGGGATGGCATGGTCTACCAAAGAGTCCATATTCACCTTATCCACGTATTGATCATCAATGATGTGCAGCAGATTGTTGAGCCTGTTACTACCCGAATTGATAATATTCAGTCTGTTTCCAGAGAAATGATTGGCGTAAAATGTACCGATAATAATACCTAAGACAACACTAAGTGCCATCAATAGCGGCATATAACGATTCTTATTTTGATTCATTGTCGTCAGGATTTAAATATATTACTTCTATATTTGCCCTCTTTAATAAGTTGATACCATCTTCCAAACGGTACTTCTCACCGTAAACAACGCGTTTGATACCGGCTTGGATAATCAGCTTGGCACACTCTATACAGGGAGAAGCCGTCACATAGAGCGTACTCCCATCGCTGTTGTTTGACGATCGTGCCAACTTGGTGATGGCATTGGCTTCTGCGTGTAGCACGTAGGGCTTGGTCAACTTGTTCTCGTCTTCGCACACATTTTCAAAACCACTGGGCGTTCCGTTGTAGCCGTCACTGATAATCATCTTGTCTTTAACCACCAATGCGCCTACCTTTCTGCGCTCACAATAAGAGTTTTCTGCCCATATTCTAGCCATGCGCAGATATCTTAAATCTAGTTTCTCTTGCTTCTTATTCATGGTTATGCTTGCTTGATACCATTGCGAACCAACAATGCTTCAATGGTAGGCTCTTGTCCGCGGAATCGCTTATAGAGCGTCATAGGGTGCTCAGTACCACCTTTTGATAGCACGTTATCTCTAAAACTTTGGGCTGTTTTTACATCGAAGATGCCGTTTTTCTTAAATAGACTGAACGCATCAGCATCTAATACCTCTGCCCACTTGTAGCTATAGTAGCCTGCCGCATACCCTCCGGCCATAATGTGTGAGAACTGCACGGTCATACATGTATCGGGTTGTTGCTTGGTAATGATTGCTTCTTCCCATGCCTTCTTCTCAAATGGGATGATGTCGGCATCGAAAACATCTTTCCGTGTGTAGTAAGCCATATCTAAAAGTCCAAAACTTACTTGGCGTAAACAGTTGTAGGCGGCCATGAAGTTGCGGCTACGGACAATGCGGTCTATCAACTCGTCGGGTAATGGCTCGCCTGTTTGATAATGGAAAGCAAAGGTGCGTAGAAACTCTTTCTCTATCGAATAGTTCTCCATGAACTGTGATGGTAGCTCAACAAAATCCCACCATACGTTGGTACCACTTAGGCTCTCGAAGCGAGTATTGGCAAACATGCCGTGGAGGGAGTGTCCAAATTCGTGTAAGAAAGTTTCTACTTCGCTCAGTGTCAGCAATGCAGGCTTCTCGTCGGTAGGTTTGGTTAAGTTCATTACTACGCTTACGTGCGGACGCACGTTCACTCCTTTGTGGTCTATCCACTGGCCTTGGAATTCTGTCATCCATGCCCCGCCTTGTTTGCCTTTGCGCGGATGGAAGTCGGCATAGAATACAGCCAAATAGCTTCCGTCTTTGTCGTAGACCTCGTATGCTTTTACATCAGGATGGTACACCTGTATATCTTTGGCTTCTTTGAAAGTGATTCCATAAAGCCGGTTGGCCAATCCGAATACGCCATCAATAACTTTTGACAATTCAAAATAGGGGCGGAGCATTTCTGCATCAAGATTGTACTTCTCCATTTGCAGCTTGTGGCTGTAGTAACCGAAGTCCCATGGCTCCAGTTGGAAGTTGTCGCTTTCGGTCTGTTTAGCCAACTGTTCAATCTCTTTTACCTCTTCTATGGCAGTCGGTTTGTATGCTTTGAGGAGGTCGTCTAGGAGTTTATATACGTTGTCTATATTGCTGGCCATACGATGTTTCAGTACATAGTCAGCGTAAGTGTCGTATCCTAACAGTTGGGCAATCTCTCTTCTAAGGTTTACTAGTCGCTTGCATATCTCCAGATTGTTCTCGCTGTTGTTGTGTGTACACTCAGTGTTGCGAGCCATGTACATTTGCTTGCGTAATTCTCGACATGCAGAATAGGTCATGAAAGGACTGTAGCTGGGGTAATCGAGTGTGAATATCCATCCCGTCTCATTCTTTTCTTTTGCTGTTTGCGCAGCAGCTTCGATAGCTGTATCAGGCAGTCCTGCAAGGTCTTTCTCGTCTGTCAGGTGTAGCGTGAAAGCTTTATTCTCTTTCAACAGGTTTTGTGAGAACTGTAAAGAGAGTACGCCGGCTTCTTCTGTCAGTTTGCGTAAGGTCTCTTTTTGTTCATCATTGAGCAGCGCACCACTTCTAACAAAACCGTCATAACTGGTTTCGAGCAACATTTGCTCTTCGGGTGTAAGGTCGCGATGATGGTTGTAGACATATTGGATACGCTCGAACAAACGCTTGTTTAGTTTGACATCGTTGGCGTGCTGTGTCAATATTGGGCTGAGTTTTTGAGCCAATTCGTCTAGCTCATCGTTGGTCTCGGCACTCAACATGCATGAGAAGACGTTGGATACGCGGTCCAATAAGTCGTAATAATGTTCGCCTTTCTCTGTGTCTACACGTATAATGGTGTTCTCGAATGTCGGTGTTTCCTTGTCGTTGATAATCTTCTGAATCTCTTCATCATCACGACGGATTCCCTCCATGAACGCCTCTTCAAAGTCAGATGTCTGAATGGAGTTGAAGGGGATAGTATCATGTGGAGTATTATACGGTTTTAAAAAAGGATTAATACGATTTTCTTTCTCTATTTGATTCTCATTCATACTAATTTAGTAAAAGCTATTTGCAGCTGTAAAGTTACGCTAAATCAGGATAATAACAAAATTTACTATCGCTTTTTTAGCTAATTTATGGAACCGAGCATACTATGCTTGTTTTGCTGCAACAACTTGGCAATATTGCTGTTTAGATTTTTCAGTAAAACTGCCGTTTTTAGGCAGGGAAATTGTTAGGCCTCTGCAGTCGTCTGATAAGAAATATATGGTAAGGTAAATGAGTCATGAATGCATCATAACGATGTCTTGATAGACTGTATAAAAAGAAAATCGAGTAGTCCGATAACAGACTACTCGATTTTCTTGATGCTTATAATCCCTTTGCCTTGAGCAGTGCTGCGGCATCAGGTTCTTTTAATCCTGTGAAATCGGAGAAGATGCTCATTAAGTCAAGGGTGTTGCCCTTGCTTAATACTTTGGTGCGGAAAGCGTCACCAACTTGGCGTGTCAATGCTCCATGGGTAGCGAAATAGTCGGCAACATTGACTGCTAACACCTCACTCCAAAGATAGCTATAGTATCCGGCTGCATATCCACCGCCCCATACATGATTGAAATATGAAGTGTGATAGCGGGGAGGTATCTGATTGTCTAAGAGGCCAATCTCTCTCAATGCTGTAGCTTCAAACTCGTTAGCCTTATCTGCTGAAGGCACTTGAGAAGCCTCAAGGCAATGCCATGCCATATCGGCACAAGTGGCAGCGAGGTTCTCGCCAAGGGCGTAAGCAGATTGGAAGGTGAGCGAGTTCATCATCTTGGCTTTCAAATCTTCGGGCATCGGCTCGTTGGTTTGATATTGGCGAGCATAATTGTTGAACACTTCGGGAATGCTGGCAAATGATTCATTGAATTGCGATGGCATTTCTACGAAGTCGCGTGTTACAGCTGTTCCACTTAAAGTATTGTATTTACAATTGGAAAGCATACCGTGGAGGGCGTGTCCAAACTCGTGGAATAGCGTACATACATCGTCCCATGTGATGAGTGTTGGTTGTCCTTCGGGAGCCTTTGCGTAGTTGCAAACGTTGTAGATGAGTGGTAATTGATCACGTAGTTTGCTTTGTTTGGCAAACGAACTCATCCACGCTCCACCTCGTTTGGTTGGTCTACGATAGTAATCGCAATAGAATAAAGCTATTTGCTTGCCGTTCTCGTCCAGCACATCAAATACTTGCATGTCCTTATGATAGGTGGGCAGATCCTTACGTTCTTTGAAATTGAGACCGTAAACACGATGTGCGGCGTAGAAAACACCCTTGATGAGTACGGTATCTATATTGAAATAAGGTTTTACATCGTCGTCAGAAAAATTGAACTGCTCCTTTTTCATCTTTGCAGAATAGTAGAAACGGTCGTAAGGTTGGAGTTTAAAATCAGCTCCTTCTGTCTTACGAGCATATTCTTCGATAGCTTTTGTTTCGGCTTCAGCTTTAGGTTGGTATGCTTTGATGAGTTTTTTCAAGAAGTTGTAGGCATTAGTTGGATTCTTGGCCATTGCTTTGTCTAGAGAGTAAGAAGCGTAGTCCTTGAATCCCATGAGTTGAGCTTTCTCAGCACGCAAGCGTGCAATCTCCGATACAAGTGGGAATGTGTTGAAGCTACCGGTGCCATCAGCGCGGTGGATTGAGGCCTCGAAGACACGTTGACGTAAGTTTCGGTTAGCAAGACTTGCCAAGATTGGCTGTTGTGTGGTGTTGGTAATGACGATACAGTAAGGCGCTTTACCACCACGACTTTCGGCATCTTTCTTGCATTGTGCAATATCTGTATCGCTCAATCCCGCGAGTTCCTTGACGTCATTCACCCATACGGCTGCGGCATTGGCAGCTTTGGGAAGCATGTTACCAAACTCTTGTTGTAGTTTGGCCAAACGATTATTGATGGTCTCCATGCGCTTCATTTTCTCAGGAGACAGCAAGGCGCCGGAACGCACGAAGCCTTTATAGACGTCTTCAAGCAGTTTGCGATCTTCTCCGGTAAGCGATTTCTGTTGATGATCGTAGACGTATTTGATACGTTTGAAAAGCTTTTGATTGAAGCTAACTTCATTTTCAAAGGCTGTGAGTAGCGGTATAATGGTATTCTCTGCTTGCTCTAACTCCGATGTTTTGTCGGCTTCGGCCACAGCATTGAATATACTGCTAACGCGGTCTAAGAGTAAACCGCTCTTCTCGTATGCCAAAATCGTGTTGTTGAAAGTTGGAGTTTGCTTGTTATTAACGATGTTGGCAATCTCCTGTCGTTGCTGTTTGATACCGGCTTGAATAGCAGGTACATAGTCGGATGACTTGATTTTGCTGAAGTCGGGTGCACCAAATGGGAGTGTACTGGGTGTCATGAGTGAATTGGTTACGCGAGTTTGTGCTTTCTTTTTAGTTACGCCTTGAGTCATTTGTAAGCATGGAATGGCGCAAGTAAACATAGCGATAAGAAGCACTTTCTTTGTTTTTGTGTTCATAATTTATATGCATTGCAAATTAAATATTTTTGGAATTTTATGTGATAGGCTTACCTAAATGCTCTAAAGCTGGAATGATGATATAACCACGTTTAAGAGTTAGTTGGCCTAAGTCTTGCATTTCGTTGAGTGCACGGGATATGTCTAACCTACTATCATTCAGTTCTTCAGCCAGTTGTTGCATCTTTATTTTGATTGTCTTTGGCCCTGCTGGGCGTAGACAGCGGTCGGTGACGAAGCGAGCAATACGCTCCTTGAGGTTTTCTGGAACGTGTCTTAAGGGGGCATGTTGCATTCGCTGACTCTTAGTAGAGATGATGTTGAGTAGGCTCATACGGAAGATGGCATACTCAGTTGATAATTTCATTATCTCGTTTTTGTCGAGACTCATCACGTAACATTTCGTTTCGGCGGTGAAGGTTTTGCTGAAACGTTGTGTAAGACCAAAAAGATGTTCGGGTTGAAGAATGTCTGGAGCCGAGATGTGTTCTGTGATTTGATAGCTGTAATCGTCGGCTTGAGTCGTGACAAGCAGGTTACCTGTCAGTAGAAAATAAAGATGTGTGCAGGGCGAATCGGCAACAACAATGGGTTGTCCGGACTCGTATTTGTGGAAACCAAACTTGGTTTCTCCCACAATCGTTTCAAGTTCGGAGCGACTTAAGCCTTGGAATAGTGGGAGAGTAACGAGTTTGTGATATAAATGAATATCATATTCTTGCATCTGTATAGAGGTTCCTATTTTACAATCTTGTTCTTAAGCGATGGCGAATACCATACTGCTAGGCGGTTGTTATTATCGGAATAGATGAAATAGGCCATGAGGTCAGGGTGCTGGTTCAACACTTTCTTGGCTTCATCAATACCCAATACCATGAAAGCTGTGGCATATGCGTCGGCTTTGGCGCATGTATTGGCAAGCACAGTAGCCGATAAGAGGCTGTGTTGGACGGGATACCCAGTATGCGGATCAATGGTATGAGCATACTTCTTGCCACCTTTGTAATAGAAGTTGCGGTAGTTTCCGCTGGTAGCCATGGCTTTGTCGGTGACGTTCAAGACGGTTTGGAGTTCTTGATTGATTTGCAATGAGTCGTCGGTAGGTTTGGTTACACCAATCTTCCATGGTATTCGCTTCTCGCTGATACCACATGTTACAACCTCGCCACCAATTTCTATCATGAAGTTTTTGATACCTCTGCTTTTCAAGAATCTTGCTACACAGTCGCTTCCGTAGCCTTTTGCGATGGCACTACAGTCAAGCATAACACGCGGGTCAGCCTTGGTTACAGTATTGTTCTTGAGTGATACCTTGTTGTATCCAACGATATTTAAGAGTGAATCAATCTTTTGCTTATTGGGATTCTTGCCTTGTTTAAAACCGAATCCCCATAGATTGACAAGTGGAGCCACGGTAATATCAAAGGCACCATGGGTCTGTAGAGAAATCTCTTCGGCCATGTTGAAAACCTCATTGAACAGTCTGTCGGTCTTGACGGTCTGGTTATTGTTGATTCGTGTGATGATGGAAGACTTGTTAAAAGTCGATAATGAGTTATCTACTTTATTCAGTTCTGCAACAATTTCCTGATTCAGGTCGGTTTCACTTTGGTAAGTAATGTTATACACAGTACCAAAGATATTGCCTGTATTGTGCTGATAAGGCATTGAACGTTGCTGCTTGATAATATAAATTGTACCGATAATCAGTACAATCAAGAATGGTAATTGCCAAGCGAGTTGTTTTCTTTTTTTCGTCTCCATATCTTTTCGTATTGTTAAAAGATTAGAATTCAAGTGCGACATTAAATGTTCCACCTAGTCGGGCATTGCCATATCGTCCGTATCCCGGTACATACCACGGAGCACCAATGTCTCCATGGTTGTGTATTAAGCGCCGACGATAGCGGAAACTCCAACCTAATCGGAGTGGTCCCCATATTTTTGCATCAATAGCAAAGAGTGCTTCGAGCCAATGAAAAGAACCACTGATACCGGTAGCAGAAATGTTTGTATTGCCTTTCCAAATCGGATCTACAAGTCCGGAACTAGCTACATTATATTTAAAATTCGTGAAAGCATAGCGAAAACCGCCATATATGCGGTATATATCGTGCTTATCTTTCATTAGATTGAAGTCTACACCTGCTTTGAAATAAGGCGCATTTGTTTTATAAGTGAGTTTGGTTGAGGCATTCTCGGCATTGGCTTTACCATAACCAAGTTCCACTGTCGGAAAGTATTTATCTTTTAAATTCACTTTAACAGCACCTTCGTATTGTCCATAATCGCTCACGGCAAGTTGCACAGGACCTACTAAATCGGTTGAAACTTGCACTCCGCGGAATGTTGGTATCGTGTCTTGGACCGGTACAATTTTCTTTTTATACTGTTGTGCAAAGGACGGAATGCACACCAAGAACAAAAGACTACTGATAGCGATCTTTGAAAGTGATGTTGAAATGGCTTGGTGTTGCATCGTAGTTTACGTTGGCATTGTTAATAGAAAGATTCTCAATCATGTGGGTAGTGAAGCGTACCGACTTGATAGTATGAAAGACAACTGCATTACAATCTACCGATTCAAAGTGTGGTTGATTAGTCTTTTCCACAACAATGGTATCTCTTCCGAGCTTACCGCTCTTATTGGCATATAAGAAATAAAAGGTGTCTGCGTCGTTGGCATAGCTCATTGGTAACTGAAAACTATCCACTTCAATAGCTCTATTGAGAACGATTGAATCGACGCCATTGCCCAAATTAGCAAATACTGTCAACGAATCTTGCAGTTTCTTCACAGTACCTTGAAGCTTATACGTGGTATAAACTCGACTGTTCATGGGGCATTCGATACTCGAACAAGCAGCTAACAGCACACCCGATAAGATGAGTAGAATCAGTCTTCGCATCTTAATTTCTTTTCTATTTGATAATCATTGCGACCGGGATTGCTTCTGCTGATGAGGTCACCAAGGAATCCTGCAAGGAACAACTGGGTGCCGATGAGCATGGTGGTCAATGCTATATAAAACCAAGGGGAACTTGTAATCAGGCGTTGGGGAATCCCGTTAGAGAGGGCATAGAGCTTATCTGCTCCAATCAAGAGAACCGCAATGAAGCCTATAAAGAACATGATTGAACCCAAAAGGCCAAATACATGCATTGGTTTTTTACCGAAATTGCTGAGAAACCACAGGGTTATCAAGTCTAGATAGCCGTTGAAGAAACGATTGATACCAAACTTTGTAGAGCCGTATTTGCGTGCTTGGTGGTGCACAACTTTCTCGCCAATTTTATCAAATCCTGCATTCTTGGCCAAATAAGGGATGTATCGATGCATCTCTCCATACACTTCTATGTTCTTTACAACCTCTTTACGATAAGCTTTCAAGCCACAATTGAAGTCGTGAAGATTAGGGATGCCACTGATTTTTCGTGCTGTTGCATTGAAAAGTTTGGTAGGAATGGTCTTTGATAGTGGGTCGTAACGCTTCTGTTTGTATCCGGAAACGAGGTCGTAACCATCTACTGTAATCATTCGATATAGCTCAGGAATCTCGTCGGGAGAGTCTTGTAAATCGGCATCCATGGTGATAACAACGTCTCCTTGTGCCTCTTGGAATCCGCAAAAGAGTGCCGGACTCTTTCCATAATTGCGACGGAACTTGATTCCTTTGACGTTATTATCTTTCGTACTAAGTTCCTCTATGACGTTCCACGAGTTGTCTGTAGAACCGTCATTGATAAAGATTATCTCGTAAGTAAAGTTGTTGGCCTTCATCACACGCTGAATCCAAGCGTGCAATTCGGGTAAAGATTCATCCTCATTATAAAGAGGTACAACTACTGATATATCCATATTTAGTGTTTTATAATGTTCTTTTTAGTTCGTCTGAAGCAGAAAAGGGCAATTACAGGCGTAACGATGAAACCTAAAATGATTTCATCTATCATGAAGATGGAGGTCAACGACAGAGGCGACATTTGAGTATAGAAGCTTATGGCTTTAGTATATTCGTGCCCTTTTGAGCCGGTTATGGTGTCCATTAATATGGCCGTTGATGTCAACATCGAGGTGAACTGCCCATCATCTACAAGGCTTAGATAGAAAAATTGGAATGCTGAAAAGATGAAAGCACCGCAGAAGAACACATCCATACAATATAGTATAGCACGTCCAAGAGGAATGATGCCATCTAAAGCGTAGTCTCTAAATTTTGTCAATCGCCACCCTACGAAGAACGGAGTGAACAAAACAAGGAACCCACCAATTCCTATTTCAGGTAAATAGATCGTGCTTAGGAAACTTACAATCCATAAAATGGCCAAATAGACACCGTCTAATCGGGCGAAAGCTTGCATTTGTAAGATGGAACGAATGTTTATCATTAACAGAAAAATGCGTTTGTATTTAGTTGCAAAAATACGCAAATTCCCGCATAATATGCCATAAGTTGAGAAAAATTGTGTTTTTTTAGACGGGAGCTAGAGGTCTGCTTGAAAATGTAAAAGGAACAGAGCTACAATGAATGTACGTTCTATTCCTTCTTGAGCCTCTTGTCGGATTCGAACCAACGACCCCGAGATTACAAATCACGTGCTCTGGCCAACTGAGCTAAAGAGGCAGGTGGGCAAGCTGTTCATATCGCGCCGCTACAACCTAATACCCTTGCTGCGTTCCCACCCTGGGGGATTCAAAGGGAGCTGGCCGTATGAGACTTGCCCATGTTTTGCTTATAAAGCGGGTGCAAAGGTACATAATTTGAATAATAAAAGGAAGAAAGCAGCTTGGAATTCTGCTTTTATTAACATATATTTATAACTTACATGTCCACGACGGTGATTCCTGCACCACCGAATTGTACGTGTTCGTCGGCATATCTAATGACGTTAGGGATAGTCGCGAGATATTGTCTGATGAGTTGGCGGAGGATTCCATTACCTTTCCCGTGGAGTATTCTGACTCGGCTCATGCCCACAAGAATAGCGTCATCAATAAAATATTGCACGGCATTCAGTGCTTCGTCGCCTCGCATACCTCTCACATCTAAGTCTTGATGGAAGTTTTGTCGGTGGTCATCAATGGTGTCGCGTGTCTGCTTATTTACTCCTGTAGAGATTTTCTCAATGGTTTTATTGCTCTTTGTCAAGTTGGTTTCCGGAAGGTCTTGTACTGCTTCTAATCGATCAAGTTTCAACTTTGAACGCATGCCACCGAATATTGCGGTACATGAGTTGCCCTCTATAGTTTCAATCGTACCAATCGTTTTTAGTCCCTTGATGCGTACGGTATCACCCACAACAAGCGGTTTGTTATGGGTGCTAGGTGTACGTTTGTCTGTAGCATTGCGCAAAACCTCAACCGCATGTGCCTCTTGGTGGGCCTTGTCTTTCTTGCGTTGAGCTTTTCTCTCTTTGCGTTGTTTAATCTGTTCAATCTTACGAGCGATGAGATCGTCGTTAGCTTTTGTGTCAATATCGCTGATGCTTTCCTCAAATTTCTTCAGTTCTTGTCGAATACGTTTGGTTTCTTCTTTCTCAGCTTGTTTTTCTCGAATCTCTCGAATTGTATTCTCAATACGCTTATTACTCTCTTTGATGAGTTCTTCTGCTTGCGCTTTTGCCTTTCTAAGTATTTCTTTGCGCTGTTGCTCAATCTCGTTGATGCTGTCTTCGTATCGGGCTATAGTCTTTTCCATGTCTTTCTCACGGAGTCGGGCAGTCTGTCTTTTGCCTTCCCAATATCGTTTGTCGCGTACAATGTCTTGTAGATATTTGTCGCTTTGAATGTAATCGTTCCCCACAATCTCTGATGCTTCATTGATAACGGCTTCGGGTAAACCGGTCTTTCGTGCTATCTCGATAGCAAAGGAACTTCCCGGTCGGCCGATAGCCAATTGGAAAAGCGCTTTCATTTCATGTCGGTCATAGAGCATTGCACCATTTGCGGCGCAGTCATGATTGTCTGCGAAATGCTTTAGATTCTGATAGTGAGTGGTGATAACGCCCCAAGTTCCTTTGTCGGCAAGATTGTTGAGTACACTTTCAGCAATAGCTCCACCAATCTGTGGCTCCGTTCCTGAGCCAAATTCATCAATCAATATAATTGTTCGATCATTGGCTTGCTTCATCATATTCTTCATGTTCATCAGGTGACTGGAGTATGTACTTAGGTCGTTTTCCATGCTCTGTTCGTCTCCGATGTCAATCATGATGTCTTCAAATACACCTGCTTGCGAACGGTCGCCAATCGGGATGCTCAGTCCGCATTGCAGCATATATTGTAATAATCCTACAGTCTTCAAGCAGACACTTTTTCCTCCAGCATTGGGACCGGATATAATGAGGATACGCTTTTCTTTAGTCAGCGTAATGTCTAAGGGTACTACACGCTTCTGTTGTTTCTCTAGGGTAATCCGTAAGAGTGGATGAATGGCTTGTATCCAATCGATTACTGGTTTTGACTCTACTGTAGGCTCGAAAGCAAGCATCTGTTTTGCAGTCTCCGCCTTAGCCCGTATTAAGTCTACCAGTCCCAAGAAATGATAGGCGTCGAGCAACTCGTGTACATGTGGACGAATCTTCTTAGTGACTTCTGTCAATATGCGAATGACCTCATGTCGTTCATCGCTTTCTAGTTCTCGTATTCTGTTGTTGGCTTCTACCACTTCGGTGGGCTCTATATAGACTGTTCGTCCCGTTGCCGACTCATCATGTATGATACCTTTAATTTTGCGTTTCAGGGTCGGGGCAACAGGTATTACGAGGCGTCCATCGCGCAAAGTGGGAGTCACATCTTTGTCTACGACTCCTTCGCTTTGTGCCATACGTAATATATTATATAAGGTACGCGAGATAGAACCTTCTGTTCGTTTCAATTCGCGACGTATGTTGAGAAGAGTGGGAGAGGCGTTATCGCGTAGACGACCAAATTTATCTAGAATTTGGTCTATACGCTGTATGAGCAGCGGAAAGGTGGCAACACCGTCGGCCAATGTGTAGAGAGACGGGTATTCTCCACGTTCTCCGGGCGTGGCAGTATAATCACTGGCTTCGTCATCTTCCTCTACACCACGTGAAAGAAACTTCACAATGCGTCCGATAGTGTCTATTGAACGTCTTAAATCGAAAAGTTCTTCCTCTTCCAAGTGGGTGTTTTCGAGTCTGATGCGAGCTATGGCAGCACGCATATCGAAGAAATATTCCAATGGGAAATCTTCCTGTGATTCCAATATACGACGGAATTCTCTGATTTGCTTCATCCACTCGTTGATGGTATCGGGTTCGTCAGTGAAGGTTATCTTGTCTATTTCTTCTTTACCCAGTGTCGATAGGCAATGCGTTTTTAGCAGTTCTCGGATTTCCCGAAATCCTATTTTTTCCTCAAAACTAGTGGGATATATCATGATAGAGTAGCTTCTTTTCTTTATTGAATATGGGCGCGAAGTTACACATTTTTCTTCGACTGTGAAAATATTCGGTTTCTGATGTAATAAAGACAAGTCCACGTCGTTTAAATAATAAAACCAATAAACATTGCCTATGAAAATTTTTACCCAAGAAGAATTGAAACCGTCAGAGCAGACCTTGCATATTATTAGGCAGATAGCCTATCATTATCGTGTTGCCAATGTGAATGGTAAAGAAACTGTATGTTGTTTTAATTAATCCCATCTATTTAAAGAATGAAGACTATTGTATCTCCTTCGTTGTTGTCGGCCAATTTCATTGACTTGAAGAGCGATGTGGAAATGATTAATAAAAGTGATGCCGACTGGTTGCATATGGATGTGATGGACGGTGTGTTTGTGCCGAACATATCATTTGGTTTTCCTGTTTTGGAAGCTGTAAGTAAAGCTTGTAATAAGCCGTTGGACGTGCATTTGATGATTGTGAACCCCGAACGCTATATAGAGCAGACTGCTAAATGCGGTGCCGAATATATGACAATCCATTATGAAGCATGCACCCATCTGCATCGTGCTATTCAACAAATTCATGCAGCAGGAATGAAAGCGGGAGTAAGTTTAAATCCCTCTACACCAGTTTGGGTGTTGGAAGATGTTATCAAGGATTTGGACTTGGTATTGTTGATGAGTGTGAATCCCGGATTTGGTGGACAGAAATTTATAGAAAATACAATTGATAAAGTGGCTCGACTTCGCGAGTTGATACAGCGTACAGGTAGTCATGCGCTCATTGAAGTCGATGGAGGGGTGCAGGGGGAAACGGCTCCCCGGCTCGTAGAAGCTGGAGTAGATGCACTTGTAAGTGGTAGCTATGTGTTTAAGTCAAGGGACCCTATAACCACCATCCATTCTCTAAAAGAATTGAAGAAAATTTAATCAATCACCAGCGCTACGTTGTGTTCTTTAGCCATTCTGCGCATATTGAGCAGAGCGTAGCGCATTCTTCCCAACGAAGTATTGATACTTACATTGGTAAGCTCGGCAATTTCTTTGAACGATAATTCTTGGTAATAGCGCATGAATACCACCTCGCGCTGTGGGGCTGGGAGTAGATTCATCATCTGCTTTACGTCGTTGAGTGTCTGTTGATAGACGTAATAGTTTTCTATATTGCTTGTGATAGTTTGCTGTACATGCAGGTTTGAAAGGTCGTTATCTTGTGTCGGCTCAACTATCTTTTCCGTTTTTTGGGCTCTATACCAGTCCATGATAACATTATGGGCTATACGCGTAAGCCAAGCAGAGAATTTCCCACTTGTCGTATACTTACGTTGTTTGAGTTTGCAGATAACTTTAACGAAAGTTTCTTGGAATATGTCGTCAGCAACTTCGCGGTCTCTGACAACGAAAAGTATGTAGGAGAAGAGTTTGGATTGGTTGCGTGACAATAATAAATCAAAAGCCCTATTGTCTCCGTCTATATAACGGAGAGCCAATTCCTCATCGGTCATCTCTTGGAGATTGTTCATTTCTTAAAAGTTAATTGTTTCAAGTAAATGTGTATCGATAGGCTGATAAACTTATAAAACTATTGTCTTAGAACTGTTAATTATATGCAAAGTTAAGATGATTTTACCAATTTACCAAATTTATGATATAAAAAAGAGGTTGGTGCAGGATGCTACCAACCTCAAAAATAGATTTCGATAAAATGGTCGAAATCATGAAAACTAATACCGCAAATGTAGGTTTTTCATTTGATAAAAGCAAATTTTAGACCCACAAAAGTCTTTTTTTTAACATAATTGTCTATTTCTTGACCTTGTTGCAAGAGCTTAACAGTATGGCTGCCAAGCTTTTGCAGCATTGCTGAAAAGGCAAGACAGCACTCTTGCCGAGGCTTGGCAGTAAGTGGAGAATGATGAGTTAGGAGTGAGAAGTGGTGAGTTAGGAGTGAAAAACGATGCGGTATGAGTGAAGAGTGAGGGGATTATGAGTGGACAGAGTGATTGGTGTAGGAGTTTAATCGACGCTTGAAAAAATAATAATATAGGATTCCTGCAGTGGTCAGGCCAATGGGGAAGGCAGCCCAAATACCCAGCAGGCCGTATTGATAGCGTATGCCTAAGAAGTAACCGGTGGGTAGGGATATGACAAAGTAGGCTATAAAGGCAACGATGGTTAGTGGCTTTACATCTGCCATTCCACGTAAAGCATTGGCGTAGTTACATTGCATGCCATCGCCAAACTGATAGATGAAGAGTACGATGATGACTTCTGATACAAGCGTTGTCACCTCTAGGTTGTCGGTAAAGCAACCACCGATAGAGCTACGAAATGCCAATACGGGGATAGAGATCATTACTGCTATCGCGAGAACAAGATGAAAGCCGGCTGTAGCTGTGCATTGGATATTCTTATAATCGTGCTGTCCATGGAAGTGACTGGTTCTTACGGCGACAGCAGCAGCCATGCCATAGTAAACCATATAAAAGTATTGTGAAATGGTTAAAATGACTTGATGGGCTGCAAGAGCAGTGGTTCCAATCCATCCTACCATAATAGAGCTGAGACTGAAAGCTGCAGTTTCCATTCCCATCTGAAATGCCAATGGCCATCCTAGTTTGTTGAGGTGGACGAAATCTTTGCGATTGAGATTACCTTCATGATAGCCTCGGCGTATTTCCTGATGTCTGTTGGTGAAGAAAAATATGTAGAAGTATGCAATGGCCATGATTATGCGAGAGACCATAGTAGCGATTCCGGCACCTAGCAGTCCTAATTCCGGCAGCCCCATCTTGCCATATATCAGAATATAGTTGCCTAGGATGTTTAAGAGATTGCCACCTAACAGTATCCACATGGGTGTCTTCGTGTCGCCAGTACCATCGGATAATTGCTTGAATGTGTTGAACCATGCAACAGAAGGTATGGAAACTAGATTGATGATGAAATAGGGACGCATAAGCGGAAGTAACTCTTTGGGCTGCCCTAAATGGTGTATATTGAGATATAGAAAGCCTAGTAAGCCCATAACAATGATGGCTAACAGGCTGTTGGCAAGGAGACTGTTCTTTAGAAATTCGCCAATTCTTCGGCTTTTTCCTTGTCCAAACAGCGAGCCTACAATAGGGGTGAAACCATAAGAAAAGCCCATGGAGAAGATGAGGACTAATACAAACAGATTGTTGACAAAGGCTGCTGCCGCCAGTTCTTGCGTGCTATGATGTCCTATCATCAGTGTATCGGCAGTACCGAGAATAATGGTTCCGATTTGCCCGACAATGATGGGAAACCCTAAAGTGAGTAACGACTTGTAATGATTGGAATATGAATACATCTTTAACATATGAGTGCAAAGATAGTTAAATTATGAGGTGTGGTGGGTATGAGAGATGGGAAAAATATAAAAAAGTACCGTTTATGGTGGGTTGGTACAGGAAAATGAATAACTTTAAAGGTGATTTTAGCCAAAGAAAGAGGAGATGGAGAAAACGGAAATCTTGATAAATAAGCGTAATTGCCGTATGTATGGAAATGTAGATGCAAATTATGTGCTGATCCAACCGGTTGATGAGCACAATCTAGAAGTGCTTGATGAGGAAGTGGCTATGATTGCGGGAGCGGTTGATGAATCATTTCTGCTTGTCGCATATCCCATCGAACAATGGTTGGAAGAGTTGTCACCGTGGTCGACTCCGCCTGTATTTGGGAAACAAGCGTTTGGTGATGGTGCAGCCGATACGTTGCAAGTTATTATAAAACAGATGATTCCTGCATTGCGAGATAAGCGTGTTGTGGCGAAGTCACCTATATGTATAATAGGTGGTTACTCCTTGGCGGGGCTATTTGCCTTATGGGTTGGCTGCCAGTCAAATATGTTTCAAGCAGTTGTAGCAGCTTCTCCGTCGGTATGGTTTCCGCGTTGGTTGGAGTTTGCAGAGCATCATCCGCAGCATGTAAAGGCTGTCTATTTAAGTTTGGGGGATCGCGAAGAACATACTCGCAACCAACAGATGGTTTTGGTTGGAGAATGCATTAGGCGACAATATGAATTATGTCAACAGCAAGTGGGGATGTCATCAATCTTGGAATGGAATCCCGGTAATCATTTCCAACAGTCGGTTGAGCGAACCGCCAAGGGCTTTATATGGGCTTTGAGGCAATTGTCAGCGTCGTAAAGCAAGGTTGTAATTATAGTAATCGGCATTGCCGGTGATGTCTTTGATGACTTTAATAAAAGGTGGAAACTTCACGTCTTCTTGCTTTTCTACCCCTTTTGTCTCAAGTATCACAAGGTTTTCAATGGGGCTGAGATACGTGTCGAGTTCAAAATATTGTCCTTTCCAAATGAAACTCTTGCGCATTTTACGAATCGTTTGTCGGTAAGGATCGGCCTGTTGTAGCATCGATGCATAAAGGTTATTGCTGATTTGACGCTCTGTCTCTAGTTGTTCTGTTTCGGAAAGCCTCTTCTTAGTGGTGTGTACATTTACATTTTTACCATTCCAACTACGCTGGCGAAGTCTTACTTCGCAGCCGGGGTCGGCCACTAAGTAGGTTTGTGTTATCTCGCTCTCAATGCTTCCGGGGATGTCGGCAATACATTCTACGATATATTTCCGTTCCTCAACAATAGGCTGGGGAAGTCCAAGTACACTTGAGATTTCTTTGAGTACGCGATAGAGTTTGTTATCGAAATTCTCGTGATTGTTGATGACGCGCAAGTGCGGATGGCCTGTCCAAGCTTCGATAACTTTCTTATCAAGTTGCCGAGCTAACTCCAATCCCTCGCTTCGATGCTTGTTGTTGCTATTGGTGTAATAGTTTTCTGCACCGTCGGCAGCCGAGACTAGGTGGAGTACGGCGTCGTATCGAGCATCGCGCAATTGTGCTGTTGTGACGCCAATATCGCCAATAATCTTATCCCACATCTCAGATTTCATGTAAGCAGAGATGTCCATTACGCCACGATCACAAATGATGACAACGGGTTCTGTACATGTTTCGGCCATGCGAATGAACTTGTTTTCAAGCTCTAATTGTACTTCTAAGGTGGCTTTTTCACCTTCGTAGAACAGTTGAGGGTTTGAGGTGAGATAGTCCATACCTGATTGACTGAAGAGAGTAGGGACTTCAGGAATAGTAAAAACTTTAAAGCCTAGGCTGGAAAAGTGCTCTATCACCTTGACTAAAGCTGTGGTTTTACCGGCGCATGGGCCACCTGTAAGTACGATTTTCTTGATTTCTTTCATTCTCTTCAATCTGTTGTTATGGTTGTAAATGAGTGACAAAATTAGTCAATTTCCTGCATAGTGCCAAATTATACCTTTATATTGTAGTTATTGATAATAAGCTGTCGACTCATAATTGTCAACAGATAGATAAATAAAAAAGGTCTGGAAAAAGTGAAGATAAAATTTGGTAGTATTAGAAAATGTTGTTACCTTTGCACTCGCAATTCAGAAATTACGGTTTCTAAACATTGCAACGGGGTGTAGCGCAGCCCGGTAGCGCGCCTGGTTTGGGACCAGGTGGTCGCAGGTTCGAATCCTGTCGCCCCGACAAAAAAGCATACCAATTAGGTATGCTTTTTTATTTTCGTTTACTCAATGATTCTCGACATATTGAGTTCTGTTATCTTTCCGTCGGGACCAGTCTTCGCATTGAATCTGTATTTGGTCTTCGTATTCTTGCTAGCATCAGTATATTCAGTACTTTGTATGGCAGAGAAAGTGACGGTATATTCGTATTCGTCTAGCCCAACTTCTTTCTTTGAAATCTTATAATTATTGTTGAGAATCCATTGCATACTCGTCATGTCGTCCTTATATATCTTATGCATGAAAGTAATAACATCGCTTTTGATGGCATCTTGCTTGCCTAAGAATGAGGTAAGGATGTTATTGACTGTGCTTAGTAGAGCATCTTCGTTCCTTGTTTCAATGGCATGGAAGAAGTTACGGAAACTTGTGCTAATCATTTGTAGCTCTTCCGGTTGAACAGTTTTGGCCTTGATGGTCTTGATGGCATCCTTGGCTTGCTCGAAGAATGCACCACTTGGATGGTCTTCCATGTATGAATTGTAAGCGTCGATACTGTTGGCTGTCGACACCGTTTGCCAATCTATGGAGTCAATCTTGCTGAGAGTTTCTTGCTTATGGGGCGAATTCGGGTGAGCAGCTAGGTAATCTTCCAGCATGGATTTGGAGTTGCTGACCACCGCATTGGTCCAGTCTTTATCAATAGACCTTAACATAGATAAGTGGGCTTGGATGCTATCGCGATGCTCCTCCGGTGCGTCGGCATAGCTATCAAGGTAACTCTGCAGTACGTTAGGGTCTGTACTCTTCATCGCGTATTCGTATGCTTCCTTCTCTTTATTGCCGGATGTGTTGGTATAAAAGTAGAAAAAGATACCACAAGCGAATATGGCAATGACGAAACCAAGGATGAATGAAGTGCGTTTACCGCTTTTTTGATTGTTTTCTGTTGGTGTCATAGTAAATGATTTATCTGTGTCTGAATCTGATTTCTCTTAGACTGTGATTGCCCATCATGCGACTTTTGTCTACGTATCCATTGATACCATTGATTCTACCTTTACCGGTATATTGCCACATAATGAAGTCTCTGTTGTCTTTCAAGACCGGTTCTCTCTGTGTATATTGGGCTATCATTAACTCGTAGTTGTCGAGTTTGCCCAGTAGATAGTTGTCGTAGAAGTTTGTGAAAGTGTATATTAGTGGCTTTTGATGGTATGCAGCTTCTACCATGTCAATGAATTTGAAGAGTGAATCGCAAAATTCGTCAGTAGAAAGACCACTTTTTGTCTCAATATCAATCATTGGAATGAGGTCTTGGTCGGCTGGTCTACACTGTGTCATGAAGTTTTGTAACTGTGCCGTGAGATTTGTTTTAGGGCGGAAGAAATGGTAGGAGCCTACTTTAAGTCCGTATTTATGTGCCAACTCAATGTTGCGTTCGTACTTAGCATCAATCCTGTCTCCCCCCTCGGTAGCTTTCAAATACACGTATGCCATCTTGGTGTTGTCTCCTATTGTCTCCCAAAATACATCGCCTTGATAGTGACTTAGGTCAATACCATGGATATGTGAACAAGTGTCTTCACATTGTATATAATAGTCCTGAGCTTGTAATTGGATAGAGAATAAGAGCCCGAAAAGGATATATATAGCTTTCTTTAGAAATTGATTCATATTTGCAAAAATACGGTAAAAGGCAGTAATGACAAAGAAAATTAAATATATTTTGCTTATTCTTCTATCTCTGAAAGCGATCGTGCAAAGTTTCCTATGAAGTTACTAATGGTCTCTATGGGTGCAAACTTGACATAGCGAATGCTTCTTCTCAGGTTTTTGCGCAATAAGGTAGGGTTGTTATGCACGAATCCAGTTTTATCTTGTCTAAAGTGCCATTCTTCTTTTTGGTCGGATTCTGTGTGAGTTACCGTCCTATTCATGAGCCTGAAAGAGTCTTTTTCTAGGAATTCGACAAATGGAATCTCATCTATTTCAAAGCCAAAGAACTGTATAAGGATACTTCCTTGCAACTGAGCTATTCGGCTGATGTGCAATTTCCGAAGCCATTGTTCTAGTTTTATGAAATCTACCTTATCGCCTTTGGTGCGCAAATATTGTCCCAATAGAATGATTCCTTTGATAGAAATACCGCTGTTTATGGTTGCATTGATGTTGGAAACAATAATATTTAAGAGGTCGAGTGTTTCCATAGAAGTGTCTATGGCATGTCGTTCCGCCTCTTGAATATGTTTCAAGCGTCTGTTGAGAATAGGAGTACTAAGTGTTGCTTTCCCTTTGTTGTTATAGTCAATATTCGCCAATAATCCCTCTAATCTTTTTTGTTTGAATCGAGACATTGGCTCCGGCTTTTCGTCGGAGGCAAAGTGTTGTATTCTTAACTCTGCAAATAGGTTTCGTTTGATGATGTCCATACTTGAATCGTTTTAAGAATATTGTTTTGGAAGTCTAAGTAGGATGGCCAGTAAAGCAAATACTCCAATCGCCATAGGGTAATATAGACAAGGGATAATATCTATCGGATTGATGTCGGCAAGGCCCGCAGCCAACAGCATTTGTATGCCGTATGGTATGACACCTTGCACACAACAAGAGAATGTATCCAGTATACTAGCTGCCTTTCTATTGTCTACACCATATTTATCTCCTATCTTTTTAGAGATATTACCAACTGTCAAGATAGCCACGGTGTTGTTTGCTGTACAGATATTGACGAATGATACCAGTGCGGCGATGGTAAGTTCGGCACCTCGTTTACCGTTAATATGAGCTGTCATTTTTTGTATGATGAAGTCTATACCTCCATTCTCTCGTACGATTTCCAACATTCCTCCAGCCATCATGGCTATGATAATGAGTTCTCCCATGCCTAGTATACCGGTTCCCATCGTACCAAACCATTGGAAAATATTGTAATTCCCATTGATAATACCAATGATTCCACAAAGCAGAAGTCCGATAGTCAGCACCGCCATGACGTTCATTCCCAAAATAGCAGTTATCAAAACCACGAGGTAAGGAACTACTTTTACGTATTCCACAGGTGGAAGTTGGGATGGCAATTGTACATCCGTGCCGATGGTAGCGTATGCTATCAGTACCAATATGGCTGCAGGAGCTACAATACGAGCATTTACTTTGAACTTATCGCTCATCTTACAGCCTTGTGTTTGTGTGGCAACGACAGTGGTATCTGATATGAATGAAAGATTGTCTCCAAAGTATGCGCCTCCCACAATAATCGCTGTTACCAATGGAATATTGAAGTTTGTGGAATGGGCGATGCCTACTGCGATAGGTGTCAGGGCTACGATGGTTCCTACACTTGTCCCTATTGAGATAGAGATGAAGCATGCTGCCAGAAAGAGACCGGGCAAAAGGAGACTCGCCGGTAGCACACTCATGGCAAAATTTACTGTTGCGTCGATGCTTCCCATGCTTTTGGCGGAAGACGCAAAAGCCCCTGCCAAGATGTAAATCCATAGCATTAGCAGTAGATTGCTACTTCCCGCTCCTCGGCTATAAATCTCTATCTTTTTGTTAAGAGATGATGTTCCGGGTATGGCAATGGCATATACGCTGGCCACAAGAAAAGCTACTGTTAGCGAAAGGTTGCCCTCTTGGTCTGTCTTGCTAACAGAATATATAGTGAATATCACAATGAATGTGAGTAATACAGCAAGTGGCGTGAGTGCCAACAACCCTCTCTTGGTTTTCAATATTTTATATCCTGCTAAAACGATTTATAATTGTGTGCGACGGTAGAATTCTACATTCTCTTTCGTGAGAAGCTCTATCGGCATGTAGTTGACCGGTTCTACTTTCTTTTTCAATACGATAGCTTTGAACAAAGTCTCTATACAACCGTAGCCTTGTTGGAATGCATGTTGTGCAATCAAGAAAGATATGCTACCTTGTCTGAGGCATTGAGCATTCTTCTCTACCATATCATAGCCCATAATCTGAACGTCCCGGCGATTTGTACGGAGTAGGAAATCACCGACAAGATGTGCTTTAGAGTTCAGTGTAATACAGTGATGCAGGTGTGGATGTGTCGAAAAGAATTGCTCAAGAATATGGTCGTATTCTCTCTTAGAGCCATCTTGAGGCAGATTAACTTCGATAATCTTAATCTCAGGGAAATGGTCATTCATGTAATGTCTAAGTCCAACTTCGCGGTTATTTTGCTGTTTACTGACCACGATACCATTCTTCATCTGCTTCATCAACATGATTTCCGACTCTTGTGAAGCTATCAACATCAGCATCTTGGCTGCAAAGTATCCACTAGCAAACGAGTCTTGACCGAGGAAAGACAGTGGTCTTAAATCGGGCATATAAGAGTCTAGCATGATGAAAGGGATGTTCTGATCGTGCAGTTTATCCGTAAATCTGCGTGTGATTTCTAATAATACCGGTACTACAACTACACCATCGGGAGCGGCTTCCAGACAAGTCGCACATGTATTGTTGAAAGACTCGTCATCAAATCGGTCGTAGAAGAGAATTTGGATTTCGATATGAAAATCTCTACGAGCTTCTGTTGCTTTCTTTGCCCCTTCTTCAATCTCTTCCCAATAGGCTTCCGAGTCGTGCTTGGGTAGGATGAGATAGAATGTATACGACTTGTTATAGGCCAATGCGCTAGCATACATATTGGGCTGATAATTCATTTCTGCCAATGCTTTCTCTACCTTTCTACGTGCTTCTGCCGACACATTGGGGCGGTTATGTAGGATACGGTCTACAGTTCCAACGGAGACTCCTGCTCTTTTCGCAATGTCTTTGATTCTGATTCTTTCAGTCATTGAAATTCTAATAGATAGTTTGCAAGAACATAACGACAAAAGGATGATTCCCTCACCGTATGCTTTTATACATATTATACTTTGCAAACTTACATATTTTTTTTGAATTTTACGCGCTTAAAAAGAAAAAGGTGTGTGCCTACACAATGAATTTTAATTTTGTGCTTTTAGTTTTTCTGCTTTGCAAAATATTGTTTATATTTGCCGAAAAGATAATCAATATCTGACAAACAATAAATTAATTGTAATGGCAAAAGTAGTAACAATGGGCGAGATTATGCTTCGCCTGTCTTCTCCCGGACAAAAAAGATTTGTACAAAGTGATTCCTTTGACGTAGTTTATGGAGGTGGTGAAGCCAATGTAGCAGTGAGTTGTGCCAATTATGGAGATGAAGCTTACTTCGTTTCCAAGGTTCCTGTTCACGAGATAGGGCAGTGTGCTGTTAACGCTTTACGGCGTTTTGGAGTCAATACATCGTATGTGGCACGTGGTGGTAATAGGCTTGGAATCTATTATTTGGAAAGTGGTGCGAGCATGAGACCGTCGAAAGTGATATACGACAGAGCCGGAAGTAGCATGGCCGAGGCTGAACTTTCAGACTTCGACTTTGATGTGATAATGCAGGATGCACAGTGGTTCCATTGGAGTGGAATAACTCCGGCTATCAGCGATAAGGCTGCTGAACTCACTAAGTTGGCTTGTGAAGCCGCACAAAGACATGGTGTAACCGTGAGCTGTGATTTGAATTTTAGAAAGAAACTATGGACACCTGAAAAGGCGCAAAGCATCATGAAGCCTCTTATGCAGTATGTCGATGTGTGCATAGGTAATGAGGAAGATGCTCAATTATGCCTTGGATTTAAGCCTAATGCCGATGTGGAAGGGGGCAAAACAGATGCTGAGGGATATTACAATATCTTCAAAGCCATGATGGAACAATTTGGTTTTAAGTATGTTGTCAGCACGTTAAGGGAATCTATCTCTGCTTCTCATAATGGTTGGAAAGCGCTCATCTACAATGGTAAAGAATTCTATCAGAGTAAGCGTTACGACATTTTGCCTATCATAGACCGCGTTGGTGGAGGCGATAGTTTCTCTGGTGGACTCATTCATGGACTGTTAACTTACGACAACCAAGCTGATGCTTTGGAGTTTGCGGTGGCTGCCTCTGCTTTGAAACATACGATTCCCGGTGACTTTAATATAGTCTCTGTTGCAGAAGTAGAGAGTTTGGCAGGGGGTAATGCAAACGGTAGAGTACAACGATAAAACAACTACGACAATGGCAAGATTTAATAAAGTTCAGGTGATAGAAGCCATGCGGGTTACCGGAATGGTACCTGTATTCTTTAATAACAATGTAGATATTTGCAAGAATGTCATCAAAGCGTGCTATGAGGGTGGCGTGCGAGTGTTTGAATTTACCAATCGTGGTGACTTTGCACATGAAATTTTCGGTGAATTAGTAAAGTGGGCAGCGTCTGAATGCCCTGAGATGATACTGGGTGCAGGTACAGTTATAGACGCTCCTACGGCTGCCTTGTATATGCAATTGGGTGCCAACTTTATTGTAGGCCCTAATTTTAATCCCGAAATTGCACCGGTATGTAATCGTCGATTGGTACCTTATTCTCCCGGATGTGGCAGTGTCAGCGAGATTAGCGATGCACAAGCAGCCGGTTGCGATGTCACGAAGGTATTCCCTGCAGGCAATGTTGGTGGTCCGTCGTTTGTGAAGAATGTGCTTGGTCCGTTGCGTTGGAGCAATATCATGGTGACTGGTGCTGTGTCGCCCGATGAAGAGAACCTCACTTCGTGGATAAAGTCGGGGGTACTTTGCGTCGGTATGGGGTCGCAATTGTTCCCTAAAGATGTGATAGCAGCTGCCAATTGGCAGGCTATTACTGCTAAGTGTAAAGAGGCTTTGGGCTATATTGCCAAGGCTAGATAGAACATATTCTTTAATAAGAATACTGTTATTAATAATTTTAATAGCCTCTGTGATATTACTGCACGGCTGTGGCAGCATTGCTGAAAAAACCAAACAGCAACGCTGAAAAGTCTAGGCAGCGATATTGCAGAGGTTTTGCAGTATATAAGGAGTGATTGGGTAGGAGTGAGTAGTGATGAGTTTTTAGTATTAATTTGATGACTGTTGCTTTATAGATGTGTGTTGTTAAAAAAGTCCAAAGGCTAGAATGTATGTAGAAAAAAAATACTACCTTTGAATAATCATGACCTTATCGGTGTACCATACGTGTCATAAACGGCTGATAGAGAGGTTGTTATTGGTAGTCTTTTGGATTATCAATCTGTCTCTTTTCGTTGCGTGTACTCATTCAAATCATCAAATTGTGGATGAATTGAATGCTCGTTCGTATGCTTTCCATTACCGTGATTTGGATTCAACTTTAAAGTATGCCAACAAGGCTTATGCTTTGTCCCATGGTTATGCCGACGGGCGGGCGGAGGCACTGAATAACTTGGCTTTTGTCAGCATGGTCAAAATGGACTATAACCGTGCTGCCCAATATTTGTCAAAAGCTCAAGACGCTACCGATAATCAGGTAGAATTATTGGTGGCTGATGTCCAGTTTATGCGTTTATGCCAGCGACAATCCCGGAACAAAGATTTTTATAAATACCGTGAACGTGCTTCTCTTAGATTGAAGCGTATCAATGAAGAGGTCGGGACATTGAATGTTCGCCAGCAGATGCGTGTAGCTTATGCACAGAGCGAGTATGCTATTGTGGAGTCTACCTATTTCTATTATGTGGGACTGTCGGCGCCTTCTCTCAAGGCAATGGCACGTATTGACCCTAACGGAATCGTATCTAAGGACACCGCCCAGCTACTATCTTATTATTATAATGTAGGTTCTGGTGGTATTATCACGCGTGGAACGGAAGAGGAAATCAGTCAGACGGAGTTCGATTATTTGGTGCGTTGCTATATCATGTCGCGCGAAAACGACTATCCTTATTGGGAAGCTAATTCTATGCAAGCTATCAGTGAGCATTTGAAATCACCTCAATCGGCTCAGCGACTGATTAAGAATAATCTCCCGGCAATTAAATATCTCAATGTAGATCAAATGCCCGACTCGCTTTTGGCAGGCAATTTGGCACAGCGTGCGTTAGCTTTGTTTAAGCAATATGGTGATGTTTATCAGATAGCAGGTGCTTATCGAACGTTGGCAGAGTGCTATTGGGGACAGAAAGATTATCGTTCTGCTATCATTTGTTTGAACGATGCGTTGAACTCAGATACCGTTATCAATCGTGCGCCCGATCTAGTTGCGTCTATTCGAGAGCAATTAAGTCTTGCCTTTTCGGCTATTGACGACAAGCCACAGAGTGATTATAATCGCAATATCTATTTGGATATACAAGAGATGACACGCCAAGACCGATTGCTAGAGGCACGTGCTGCACAGCTCGACCAGTCGTCGCAAGTATTGAATCTGATGATTGTTGCTGTGGTTGTGACGATAGTTTTGATTATCGCATTGCTTATCGTATTCAGTCGAATGCGTAAGCGCAAAGACCAAGAATTAGATACCGAGAATCTGTTTGAGCCATTGGAGCAGTGGAATAGGCAGTCTGAACAGCAGCTAGTAAGCCAACAGAATAAACTGGATGAGATAGAAGAGGAAATCCAGATGATGCACTTCCGCATATTGGATAATCGTAAGCGAAACTTAGAACAGCGTGCCAAGATAGCACTAGTCAATAGTATCACTCCATTGATAGACCGTATTTCCAATGAAGTTCAGCGACTTACAAATTCTCATGAAGATGAGGATATGCGTCAAAAACGCTTGATGTATATCTCGGAGTTGACGAGTCAAATTAATGCCTATAATGATAAATTGACTCAATGGATACAGTTGAAGCAGGGACAATTGAACCTTCACATTGAGAGTTTCAAACTACAAAATTTGTTTGAATTACTCAAAAAAGGTGGAATGAGTTTTGCCATGAAAGGCATTACTTTACAGGTGGGAGACACGGATAGTGTTGTTAAGGCCGATAAAACATTGACCCTGTTTATGCTTAACACGTTGACAGACAATGCACGTAAATTCACTCCGAAAGGTGGAACGGTGTCTGTGTGCAGCCGTTCGGCCTCTGATTATGTTGAAATCTCCATATCTGATACCGGTGTAGGTATGGATGAAGAGCACATTGCTCACATTTTTGACCATAAACACTTACTTGATGAGAAAAAGATAGAGACATCAGAGAAATCTCATGGTTTCGGCTTGATGAATTGTAAGGGTATCATTGATAAGTATCGCAAGGTGAGTCAAATATTCAATGTGTGCTCTATCAGTGTGGCCAGTGAGGTAGGGAAGGGTAGTGTATTTTCTTTCCGACTGCCTAAAGGGATTAGTCGGATTCTTATATTTGCCATCTTATTGTTGGCACCAAAAGAGATGAATGCTGCGAATAAGGACTTATCTATAGCCTTACAGTATTCTGATTCAGTATACGATAGTAACGTTCGTGGGGATTATAGTCGTACGCTCGTTTATGCCCAAAAGTGTATTGACGCTTTAAATGCATTCTATCTGTCCAAGAAAATGGGTACACCTTATCAGATGAAATTGTATGATAATGGAGATATACCGGCCGAACAGATTTGGCTTGAAGATGGTTTGCGTACCAATTATGATGTGATATTAAGGGTAAGAAATGAGAGTGCAGTGGCAGCTTTGGCCTTACATCAGTGGAAATTGTACCATTATAATAACAAAGCTTATACTCAGTTGTTTAGGAAACGTTCGGCAGATAGAAGCTTGGGAAACTATGTGACGCTGATGCAACGGTCGGAAACCAATAAGAATGTTGCTATTGCTATTTTGATAATTCTGCTGTTAAGTATCTTACCGGCTTATTATTTCGTTTACTATAGGCATCGCCTTTATTATCGTTTCTGTGTAGAAAAGGTGCGCAAGATAAACGAAGTGTTGTTGTCGAGCATGACTCCTGAGGAGAAATTGACATTGATTCAAAGGATGTGGAAAGGACTGAATCATCCTTTACATCCCCGTTATGCAGGATTAAATGCGCTTGTAAGTCAGGTGCAATTGTCGCTAAGCCAAAGTATCCAGCACAATCAAGAGACAGAAAACAGATTGGAACTGGCCGAAGATGAGTTGAATAGGACTCGTTACGAAAGCGATCGGCTGTATGTAAGTAATAGTGTGCTAGATAATTGCTTGTCTACATTGAAGCACGAAACCATGTATTATCCGTCTAGAATCAAGCAATTGATAGACGATAAAGGAGACTTGCAGGTTATAAAAGAAGTCGTAGATTATTATAAAGAGCTGTACATGTTGCTGAGTATGCAGGCTATGCGACAGATTGATAGTAATGTTACGATAGACGATGACATTCTTAAATACTTGCTAGATAAGCTCCGTAAGTTGACCGGAACATCCAATTTGCAGTTGGAAAGTAGGGAGCGTGATGGCATTTATAGCATTGTAACAGTTGAAATTCCGCAGTTAGAATTGTCTGATAAAGAATGTTTGGAACTCTTTACGCCTTCTTCTGTAAATATAGAATATATGATTTGCAGGCAGATAGTGCGCGAGATTGGCGAGACGACAAATGCAAGAGCCAGTGGAATACAAGCACGGCATAGCGCTGTAACTGGTGGTATAGCCATTGATATTGTATTACCTAAACAGATAGCAGATAAATTAAAATAACCGAATATGAATAATTTCAAGATTGTAATAGTAGAAGATGTCCCTCTGGAACTGAAGGGAACGCTTGGTATTATCCGTAATGATATACCGGAAGCGGAAATACTTGGAACGGCCGAAAACGAACAGGCGTATTGGAAACTGATGAAACAAAACTTGCCGGATCTTGTCTTGTTAGACTTAGGATTGGGTGGTTCGACGACCGTAGGTGTGGAAATATGCCGACAGACCAAGCAGTCTTATCCCCTAGTTAAGGTGCTTATATTCACAGGTGAAATATTGAATGAGAAGCTATGGGTGGATGTTTTGGATGCCGGATGTGAGGGTGTCATCTTGAAAAGCGGTGAGTTGCTCACGCGTGGGGATGTATCTAGCGTAATGGATGGGAAAAGATTGGTATTCAACCAGCCTATTCTAGAGAAGATAGTGGAGCGTTTCAAGCGTAGTGTGAACAATCAATTGATGCGTCAAGAGGCTTTGGTCAACTACGAGATTGATGAGTATGATGAGCGTTTTTTACGCCATTTGGCATTGGGATATACCAAGGAGCAAATTACAAACTTGCGTGGTATGCCGTTTGGAGTAAAGAGTTTGGAAAAGAGACAAAACGAGTTGGTGCAGAAAATGTTCCCCGATGGAAACGGAGGAATGGGAGTAAATGCCACAAGATTGGTGGTACGGGCTTTTGAATTAAGAATCCTTGATATAGATAATCTACGTCCTGATGAGGAATAGTTACCGAATATGGGGCTTTGTGACACTGGGTTTACTGTTGGCTCAGTTTGTTATTATATTACTGTCGTGGCTGGTTACTGCAGCCATGCCGGAAGAACCGTTGCGCTCTTTATTGAGTAGTGAGGGAGTGAGATGGTACTTCGGCCATATGATAGAGAATTTTTCATCTCCTTATCTTAGTTGGTTATTGTTGCTATGTGTGGCTCTTGGCGCTGTTAAAAGTAGTCGTATTTTCAGTATTAAGTTCCCTCTGACGTTTCGACAACGCCTTGCTTTGCAACTTGTAGGAGTGGAGTTATTAATCTTCCTTGCCATTATTGCATCTTTGACACTGCTACCTCATGCCATTCTGTTGAGTGTTACGGGACATTTATATCCCAGCAGTTTTTCGCAAGGAATTATTCCTATTGGTGCATTTGCGCTAATAGCATTCTCTATTAGTTATGCTGTTGTCTGCGGAGAAGTGCAAAAGATAGAGGATGCTTTTAGTATGTTAACTGCCGGTATTATTACTGCTGCACCGCTATTTGTGGTTTATCTCTTAGCGGTGCAGCTGTATGCCTCTGCTGTTTTCATGTTGACTGTGAATTAAGCAAATTCTGCTAGTTCCAGCCAACGCATTTCCTTGGTATCTAATTCATCCTTGAGCAGAGGCAACTCTTTACTTTTTTCTGTAAGCTCTTCTACACTTAACGTGCCACTACACAAGGCTGTCTCAATGTCTTTTATCTTTGTTTCTAAGGCAGAAATGTCTGCTTCTAATTGCTCGTATTCTCTCTTTTCCTTGAAAGAAAGCTTTCGTTTGGTGACATTATGGTAGTCGTTTTTGGTAGTTGTGGTTGTCTGTGAAGTTGCCTTCTCTTCCTTTTGCGATTTAAGGGCGTTGTATTCTCTATATTGTGTATAGTTTCCGGGGAAGTCTTGTACCCCTCCATCGCCCTCGAATACCAAAAGATGGTCTACAACTTTATCCATAAAGTAACGGTCGTGACTCACTACAATGACACAACCGGGAAAGTCTTGCAAATAAGCTTCTAGTATTTGGAGTGTCTGGATATCTAAATCGTTAGTAGGTTCGTCTAATACTAGGAAGTTAGGATTCCTCATGAGTACGGCACATAGATAGAGTTTGCGACGCTCTCCACCGCTCAATTTGTATACGAAGTTATGTTGTTCTTCAGGCGAGAACATGAAGTGTTGCAGGAATTGGCTTGCTGTAAGATGCTTACCTCCACCAAGATCGATGTATTCGGCAATGTCTGTGATGACGTCAATAACCTTCTGTTGCTCGTCGAATTGCAGTCCCTCTTGTGAGAAATAGCCGAAACGCACGGTCTCGCCAATATCAAACTTACCGCTGTCGGGCTGTATTAAGCCCAGTAACATCTTGATAAAGGTGGATTTACCGGTTCCATTATTACCTACGATTCCCATCTTTTCGAATCGTGCAAAGTTGTAGTAAAAATCTTTGAGAATCACTTTCTCTGAGCTCCATGCTTTTGATACATATTGGCACTCAAAGATTTTAGATCCTATATATACATTTCTTGCTTTCAGTCGAACCTGTCTTTCTTCGATTCTTTGTTTGGCTTTGGCTTCCAATTCATAGAAAGCTTCTTCGCGATAACGTGCTTTGTGTCCACGTGCTTGTGGCATACGGCGCATCCATTCCAACTCCGTTTTATACAGATTGTTGGCTCTTGCTATCTCGGCTCGTGTGTTGTCTATGCGTTCTTGGCGTTTTTCCAGATAATAAGCATAGTTACCCCGATAAGTATAAGTCTGCTTGTTGTCGAGTTCTACGATGAGATTGCATACCCTGTCAAGGAAGAATCTGTCGTGTGTAACCATCAAAAGAGTCTTATTACCTCGCAACAAATAGCCTTCAAGCCATTCTATCATGTCAAGGTCGAGGTGGTTGGTAGGCTCGTCAAGAATCAAGAAATCCGGTTCGGTGGTAAGCACATTAGCCAATGCGACACGTTTTTGTTGGCCACCACTCAGCTCTCCCATCTTCTGATTCATGTCGCTGATTTTAAGCTGAGTGAGTATTTGTTTGGCCTTGAGCATCTTTTCTTCAGAGCCATGATGATTGAAACAAGCATCAAGGACTGTTTCTTCCGGGTCAAAGGCAGGGGATTGTTCTAAGTAGCCAATCTTCAAATCATTGCGATAAATGATTTCTCCTGAATCCTTACCCTCTTTTCCTGTGAGTACAGAGAGTAGGGTAGACTTGCCCGTTCCGTTCTGAGCAATCAAGCCTACTCGTTGCCCTTCGGCTACGGAAAAAGAGATTTTGTCGAATAAAACCAAAGCTCCAAAACTCTTTGTGAGGTTTTGGACATCAAGATAAGGGCGTTGTACTGGCATCAGAGAGTCTTATTGATTTCGTCAATACAGTTGAGAACTTCTTCTCGACCTATCTTCTTTTCAGAGCTGGTAATATAATATGGTGGCAGCTCTTCCCATCTGTCTTCTAGTTGTTTCATCCAAGCTGCAGCATTCTGACGCGCTTTTACTGCCCCCAGCTTATCGGCCTTGGTAAATATAATGGTGAATGGTACATTGCTTTCGCCCAACCAATCGATGAATTCTCGGTCTATTTTCTGTTGCTCATGCCTTACATCGATGAGCACAAACACATTGATGAGTTGTTCCCTTTGTAGGATATAAGAACTTATCATTTGCTCCAATTTCTTCTGCATCACCTTTGAACGCTTTGCATAACCGTAGCCGGGAAGGTCTACAAGATACCACTCATTATTGATAATAAAGTGGTTGATGAGCAATGTTTTACCCGGAGTAGCTGATGTCTTTGCAAGATTTTTATGGTTGCAAAGCATATTGATGAGGCTGGATTTACCAACATTGGATCTGCCAATGAATGCATATTCAGGCTTGGAATCCTTTGGACATTGGGTTACAGTCTGAGATGAAATGACAAATTCAGATTTTTTGATTTCCATATATTCGTGTTGTTATCTTCTGCAAAGATACAAAAAATAGCTGAATAGATACTTGTTGGATACTTTGAAGCACGAAGTTTGTTTGTTTTTTGTTCTACATTTAGGAATCACTGTATTTATACTTACCTTGCTGCAAGGTTTGGGCAGCGTTGCTGCATGGCTTATTCAGCATTGTTGGTAAGCCTTTGCAGTTTTTCTGCCTCGATTTTGCAGTGAAGTGCTGTCAATACTATAAAGTATTTACTGCAATGTAATGGGAAAATAAAAAGATTTGGATTTTGAGTTGATAGCTTGATATTGTCGTTGTTATAAGTATAGCAACAGCTTCGTAGGAACGTAATTTTCTCATTTACATTAGATATTACGATTATTTTATTTACTTTTGCAGAGAGTACTCTACTATAATGATAAAAATGACAAGCAAGAAGTTTTTGATTTTATTTTGCATGGCATCGTGTCTGCCTGTAGTTGCACAACATACTAATAGGGAAGGGATGAATCTTCGAGATTCTCACTTTGTAGAAAGCTATATGGACTCTCTGGCACAGCATAGGCCCGATACGATGTCGTCTGATATGACTCCTCAAATAGGATTTAGTAGGTTTACACCGTCGCCTACTTATGCAAGACTGTTTTTACCATTGGCTTACTATAAGAATGTAAGCCATCGTATGCTATCGCTAGATAGTGATATGCAGAAGATATCGCCTACTGAACTGGCCTTGGAGCGAGCTCTGCTATCTGTCTATATGAATCATCCGCAATTGGTATCTACGACCCAAAGTAAACTTGATATTATTGGGCCGACATTGGAAGTAGGTGAACAGACAAGGGAGTCACATCCTGATTTGGTAGAACAAGTGGCCCCAACGCCTATAGAACCAGATTTGATAGCTGCAGCACCGATTATTCATAAGCCTAATTTTTGGACTTTTAGTGGAGATTATTATTTGCAATTCTTGCAGAATTATGTCTCTAGCAACTGGTATAAGGCGGGCGAAAGCAGCTACTCGATGGTTGGTGCTGTGACGCTTCAAGCTAATTATAACAATAAGCAGAAGGTGAAATGGGACAATAAGTTAGAGCTAAAACTAGGACTACAGACTTCAAGAGGTGATAGCCTTCATAGTTTGAAGACCAGCGAAGACTTGATTCGTTATACTGGAAAGTTGGGATTCCAAGCTACTAAGAAATGGTATTATGCAATTCAGTTGATAGCCTATACTCAGTTCATGCGTGGCTATGCTTCGAATAATCCCTTTGTGTTTAGTGATTTCATGAGTCCTTTTGGGGCCAATCTGTCTGTCGGTATGGATTATACGGTTGACTTTTTTAAGAAGAAACTTACAGGTACTGTTCATCTAGCTCCTGCAGCTTATAATTTTAAATATGTCAGCCGTTTGGCTCTTGCACCGCGATTTGGACTTGATGAAGGAAAACATCAGTTGCATGATATAGGTTCGGAAATCACCGTAGACTTGAACTGGAAATTCAGTGATATGATTAGTTGGAAGACTCGTCTCTATGGTTATACCACTTACAGTCGTACAGAATTGGAATGGGAAAATACCTTTGTGTTTAAATTCAACAGGTATATATCTACTAATATCTTTATCTATCCGCGCTTTGATGATGGCTCTAAAAGGGATAATCATCATGGATATTGGCAGTTGAAAGAGTATGCTAGTTTAGGATTTGCTTATTCTTTCTAATCTCCTCTGTAGTTTTTGATAGCTCTCAACAGCGTGGCTTTATTTCTTGTTTTGGCAGAGATTAAATATCCAGAGTGTATTAAGGGTTGCTCAATGCTTATTACAAGCAAGATAGAAGAGATAGAAGTAAGTTGAGATAAGGCCTTAAATTTGATGATCTATGTATCAAATAAAAACAAGAAAGCCATGGAGTCAACTCCATGGCTTTCTTGTTTTTATTCGATATTGCGTCCGTGGCAATTCTTGAACTTCTTACCACTACCACATGGACAAGGGTCGTTGGGGCGTGGCATCTTGTCTGCTACGTACGGTGTATGATTTACTTCATTGTATCCCTCACGCGTATCGCGGTGTGCGGCAGCTTGCTGTGCGGCTCTTTCTAGTTGCTCGTTGATGTCTTCTTTCTGCTCGTGGTAGAGCTGAGAATGTTCTTCGGGAGCAGCTTCTTGTACTTGTTGCTGTACTTCTGGAATCTGAGCACGCATCAAAATCGATGCTGTACGATTGTTCATGTCGTCAATCATCGTATCCCATATCTTCACACTTTCGAGCTTGAAAATCAACAATGGGTCTTTCTGTTCGTATGAAGCGTTCTGTACAGAGTGGCGTAATTCGTCGAGCTGACGTAGATTCTCTTTCCAGTTATCATCAATGATACGGAGCATTGTGACTTTCTCGAACTGCTTAACGACATCTTTGGCTTCTGTATCGTAAGCTGTTTTGAGATTGCAAGGTATCTGATAAATCATCTTACCATCTGTGATTGGTACCATGATACGTTCATAGAGTTGTCCTTGATTCTCTTGAACATCTTTGATAACAGGCCATGCAACACTCTGAATACGGTCTACTTTACGCTTAAAGGCAGCCATAGCGGCTTGGAAAGCACGTTCGGCAAGGTCGGATGTAGATGCGTTTTCAAATTCGTCTTGTTCGAAAGGACATTCCATAGCAAGCACTTTCAAGAATTGCTCTTTAGCTCCTTCGAAGTCATTCTTCTCTACGATGTTGACACAACGATCCCAAATGATGTTGGTAATATCCATACCGATGCGTTCGCCCATCAATGCATGGCGACGCTTTTCGTAAATAACGGTACGTTGTTTGTTCATCACATCGTCGTACTCCAACAAGTGTTTACGAATACCGAAGTTATTCTCTTCAACCTTCTTTTGGGCACGCTCAATGCTCTTAGAAATCATTGGGCTTTCGATACGCTCGCCATCTTCAAAGCCAAGACGGTCCATTACTTTGGCAATACGCTCGCTGGCAAAGAGGCGCATCAACTTATCTTCAAGACTTACGTAGAACACAGAAGAGCCCGGGTCTCCCTGACGACCGGCGCGACCTCGTAACTGGCGGTCTACACGACGGCTCTCGTGACGTTCGGTACCGATGATGGCCAAACCTCCGGCAGCCTTTACTTCATCGGTCAACTTGATGTCGGTACCACGACCAGCCATGTTGGTAGCGATGGTTACAGCACCAAGTCCGTCTGTAGAACGGCCTGCCTCGGCTACGATTTGTGCCTCTTGTTGGTGTTTCTTTGCGTTCAATACGTTATGTGGAATGCGACGCATCTTGAGCATTTTGCTCAAAAGTTCACTGATTTCAACGGATGTTGTACCAACAAGACATGGCCGACCACTGTTGCGCATAGCTTCAATCTCGTCGATGACAGCTGCATATTTCTCACGAGCAGTCTTGTATACGCGATCGTCTAAGTCCTTACGGAGGATGGGACGGTTTGTCGGAATCTCTACAACATCGAGCTTGTAGATGTCCCAGAATTCTCCTGCTTCGGTAGAAGCTGTACCAGTCATACCAGACAACTTATGGTACATACGGAAGTAATTCTGCAATGTAATCGTTGCAAAGGTCTGTGTTGCAGCCTCTACATGTACATGCTCTTTGGCTTCAACAGCCTGATGTAGCCCGTCACTCCAACGGCGACCTTCCATGATACGTCCGGTCTGCTCGTCGACAATCTTTACTTCTCCATCGATAACCACGTATTCGTCATCCTTATTGAACATGGTGTAAGCCTTCAGAAGCTGCTGCAATGTGTGTACACGCTCACTTTGAACGGCATACTTATTGAGTAGGTCATCTTTCTTGTCAAGTCGCTCTTGATCTGTCAATTCATGTTCAGCTTCCAACGCAGAAAGCTGAGAGGTGATGTCGGGTAAAACGAAGAGGCCTTTGTCGTTTACTTGTTGTGCCAACCATTCGGTGCCTTTATCGGTAAGGTCAGCACTGTTCAACTTCTCGTCAACAACGAAATACAGAGGCTTGACAGCTTTAGGCATCTCTCGGTTGTTGTTCTGCATGTAAAACTCTTCGGTTTTAAGCATACCAGCTTTGATACCTTCCTCTGACAGATATTTAATCAAGGGCTTGTTCTTAGGCAATGCCTTGTATGAACGATAGAGCGCGAGGAAACCATCGTCGAGAATCTTTTGATCTTTCTTTTGTCGTCCCTCTGTAATCTTTTGTTTTGCTTCGGCCAATAATTCCGTAGCTTGTTTACGCTGAACTTCATAAAGACGCTCTACCAATGGTTGGTATTCCTCGAACATTTGGTCGTCACCCTTAGGCACAGGACCTGAGATAATGAGAGGTGTACGAGCATCATCAATTAGCACAGAATCGACCTCGTCGACTATTGCATAGTTGTGTTGACGTTGTACAAGGTCGGCAGGACTTACTGCCATATTATCACGTAGATAGTCGAAACCAAACTCATTGTTGGTACCGAAGGTAATATCTGCCTGATAAGCTTTGCGACGTTCAGGAGAATTTGGGCGATGTTTGTCTATACAATCGACTGATAAGCCATTGAACATGTAAAGAGGCCCCATCCATTCTGAGTCGCGTTTTGCCAAATAGTCATTGACTGTGACCATGTGAACGCCATTTCCAGTAAGTGCATTCAAAAATACCGGTAGGGTAGCAACGAGGGTTTTACCTTCACCGGTAGCCATTTCTGCAATCTTGCCTTGATGCAATGCTATACCACCAAAGAGCTGTACATCGTAATGGATCATTCCCCATTTCTGTTTATTTCCGCCAGCTGTCCATTCATTGTGGTAAATAGCTTTATCGCCTTCAATGGTAATAAAGTCGTTCTTAGGGTCGGCAGCCAACTCACGATCAAAGTCTGTGGCTGTAACTATTGTTTCTTCGTTTTCCGAGAAGCGGCGTGCTGTATCTTTGATGATACTGAATGCGACAGGCATTACCTCGTTAAGAGCCTGTTCATATATCTCTAAAGCTTCTTTTTCTAATTTATCTATTTCGTTGAAAATCTCTTCACGTTCATCAATAGGAGTCTCTTCTATATTTTTCTTCAGCTCTTCTATCTTCGTTTTCTGCTCTTTAGCAGAATCTTGTACATACTTTTGGATTTCTTTGGTTTTAGCTCTTAACTCGTCATTGTTAAGTGCTTGAATTTCAGGGTAAGCGGCCTTTACCTTCTCTACTAATGGTTGAATCAGCTTCATGTCGCGTGTAGACTTGTCGCCGAACAACGATTTTAAAAAATTATTGAAGTTCATATATTATATTGTTTTATTCTTATTGTAGTGGTATATCAATATCAGTGTGCAAAATTACTAAATAAATTTCACATGATTCGATAAAATATTGACTAAAAGCATATAGGGGCTTTATCCAAGATATGAATCTTAGAATAAAGGAGCTGCGCTACAAGCATTTGGAGCACGAATCTTGATAGCTTTGGAAATCGTAGGCGCAATTTGGTCTACAGTAACAGGTGTAGTAACTCTCTCTGCATGAATCCCTGCCCCATAAAAGATAATAGGAAATGGTACGAAAGTTGTACTACTTGTATAATGTTCTGGTATAATTTCATTGACTAGTTGCCAACCCGGAGCAATTTCTATCGTAATATCTCCGCTGACAGGGGGATAAAAACCATTACGCAGTTTTTGTATGTCGTTATTCCCAGAGAGTAAACGCTTGCTTGTAAATACATCGCTGACACCGGCAGTCTGACTTAGAAGCTCTTGACACCGACTAAGGACATCATGGAGAGTCGCCTTTTTCTGTCCAATAAGTCTATGATTCAGATAAATTTGGTTGTGATAATATGCCTCGATATATTCCCCCGGTCCATAGATTGCACTTAAATAGACATTAAGGAGTTTAGCGGTACGATTGATATAGAACGTGCCGGTGGGAATACGGTATTGGGTATAATTTCGATTATCTGCTTGGGCATACCCAGTACTTGTAATGACGAAGAGTACCTTGTCCTTTCCACTCTGCGCTTCTATATTACTAATTAATTTCCCTAGAGTCTTGTCAAGCTGTGTATAGACTCTTTCCATGGTGGATGTTTGGGAAAAAGCAGTTGCCGAAAGCGATATGTTCAATAAATCTGGAGTTTCATCGGCCCCCATGGCACGCGCTTGAATGACCGTCAATGCCATATTGGCGATATGCTCATTGTATTCTGTTGCATTGAAACTATTACCTCGTTTGGTAGCTGTTACTATGGATGATTGAGGCAACCATTTTTCGCTTTTGGGTGTGTAATATGTCGAGGTACGCCATTTCCCTGTATTCTCGTCAATCCATATAGCGTTGTCGGCTGCATGACCGGCCGAAAGGATTGCGGCATCTTTGTAAGCTGCAAGTCCGTATACAATGCTTGTACCATTGCTACTGACTTTCATTTCATCTCCAATGGTAGAGGTCTGAAGCTTTGCAGGTGAAGCAAAATATTTAATGTCGTCTACACAAGATGCAGGGCGGAGGGTTTTATGATCTAACCATGTAGACGAAATGATGCCATGATGATAAGGCGATGTGCCAGTTGTAATAGATGATATGGCAGAAGCTCGGTCTATAGGAGTGAAACTATAGGATGCTGCATCGTACACTTTGCCTTGATAGAGTAGCTTTTTGAAGCCATCAGTGCCAAATAGTGGGGAGAATGCTTCGATATAGTCGGTACGCAATTGGTCGATATTGATATTGACAACAAGTCTTGGTGTCAATTGAAATGCTTGCATCTCAGCGGATGTAAGTGCAGCTATCAATATGGCAATGTATCGATTCATCTATTTATTGTTAATTGTTTTTTAGAATATATTCTATCTGTCCAACGCATTAGCAAGCATAGTGCCAAAAGCATCATTCCTTCTGCATACTGCTGGAAGAAGCTTAATATGAAGAAAAAAGTGTAGCAAATAGTCAGTATATAAGCATATTTGTGGTTTTTCCTAAATCTCTTGAATAGGAAAAGTATGTTCAGGGGATTCAGTATTAGAATCTGGAAGTTGATGCTAACTGTTGGATGTTGGCTGAAAATCATGGCCAAAAGTATGAGACCGCATACTCCTGTAACTAGGAATAGTAGGTAGTCAAAGCAAATAGTTACACCTTTTAAGGGGGAATATATATGTGCTATAATCGTAAAAATGATAGTTATGGCAAGTAGAATAGCAGCATCTCCTTGTGGTGTTCCTTGGAAGATATTAGGTACGGAGACCACCGTGGTGGGAGGGATAAGCCAATGTGTTTCAGAAACAAAGTTCTCAGCAATGCCTACGCGATTGATGGTTGCCTTGGAAAAATCGTTGCATAACGAGTCTGGTAGGAATTGTTGCTCAGATTTCTCTGTTCTGTAATCAGCCTTAATACCTAGCAGTAAATCGTTGCCAAAGCGTGCCCATCTACTATCTTCATTCCATTGATGAATCATAGAACGATAGGTGGCATCCGGATTTGTGATAGGTGGAAAGGTTACTTTTCCTTCTAGATTACTGACTAAAATATCTCTAGCCCTTGTGGTACAATTATCGTAGAAGTAATTATAACGATAGGTTCGATTCTCTGGTAGGTAATTTGTTCTTAGAGCCTTTTCTATATTCTCTTTTTCGGCTTGAGTTAGATTAAGCTTTTGTTCTTTTACCCATCTACGATCTGATTGGTATTCTGCCAAAAAGTCATTGAATGGGATGATCCCCATTTCGTAATAGGTAAGGCCAAATACAAATCTTAAAATAAAAAAGCTTTGCTTGAATGAAAACATTCCATAATTAATGGCCCAATCTTCATTCCTAGTTATATTATGAAACCTGATGGCAGTGTGGCCGTAAAGGGAATAGATTTCAGACCCAGGTCCGCATGTCAACAAACTGATTTCAATAGAATCTTTTGATAAATTCTTTGGAGTACCGCTTGTATTTTCGGCATTGGTAATACTTGTTAAAGACAGTAAAATTATAAAATAAGCTGTCCTTAATATGTGGTTGAAATGTTTCACGATGCAAAAATAACTTATATTTCCGAGTTATCCTGCATTTGTTTCTGTTTTTTTTGATAATTTTGCAGCGTTTATTTTATACTAGATGAAAAAGATACTTCTATGCATGGCCTTGATGGCTGCAATCTCTAACTCAGCGTTTGCACAGAGTGGAACGAATTCTCCTTATAGTCAATTCGGACTAGGTATGCTCACTGAGCAGGGAGCAGGCTTTAGTCGTGGTATGAATGGTTTAGGTCTTGGTTTTCGTGAACATAATCAAGTAAATTACCTAAATCCAGCATCGTTGTCTGCCATAGATTCTTTGAGTTTCATCTTTGATGCAGGCTTTTCTGGACAAATAACCAATTTTTCCGAAAATGGGGTTCGTAAAAATGCTAATAATGCAACTTTTGATTATGTTGTAGCTGGATTTCGGGCAGCTAAGCATTTTGGAGTTAGTTTTGGTTTGATACCCTTCACTAATATAGGGTATAACTATGCGACAACAGAAACCTTGAATCCAAATTCTAGCAACACGTCAAAGGCTTATAGCAATACCTATAATGGTGAAGGTGGGTTGCATGATGTCTATTTGGGATTTGGTTGGGAGCCATTTAAAGGTTTCTCTTTTGGTGCGACTGTAGGTTTCCTTTGGGGTAATTATACTCGCTCGGTTATTAATAGTTATAGCGATGCTTATGTTAATACGCTGGCTAAGTATTATACTGCTTCTGTAAGTAACTATAAATTGGATTTCGGTGTTCAGTATACTGCAAAATTGAAAGAGAAGGATCAATTGACAATTGGTCTTACTTATGGTTTAGGACATAAGTTGAATGCAGATGCCTCTTGTAAAGTGGTTTCTACCAATAGCCAAACGGTTACTGCCGATACGACGTCTTACATAGCGGCTAAAGCACTTGAGATGCCGACAAGCATTGGGGCCGGTTTTATGTGGAATCACCATGATATGTTGAAATTTGGTGTTGATTATTCTTTGCAAAAATGGGGTACTACAGAGTTTCCACAATATAATGAGTCTAATGGTAATGTAAGCTATATGAAGACATCGGGTCTGTTTAAGGATAGACATAAGATCACGGCCGGATTTGATTTTACTCCTATGTCTAAGCGTTCACGGTCTTTATTTAATCGTATTCATTATCGGGCCGGTGTAAGTTATGCGACACCATACTTAGTCATAAATGGGCAAGATGGTCCTAAGGAGATTAGTGCGACTGTAGGTTTTGGCATTCCAATCATGAATGCTTATAATAATCGTTCGATGTTAAATATCAGTGCACAGTGGGTTAATCAATCAGCTACAGGATTCATTAAGGAGAATACTTTCAGAATAAATATAGGATTAACGTTTAATGAACGTTGGTTTGCAAAGTGGAAAGTGGAATAAAAGGCTGTTTGTCTTAATGAAGTCTTCTTGGTGTATATCCGGCTGTTTACTATTACTGTTCCTTTCTTTTAATTCTTGTAAGGAGCAGAAAGAGCATACTGCACCTGCCATTTTAGAGAAAGATTCTGTGGCATTGATGACATCTTATGGAGTTAATACGCTCATCTCCGACTCTGGTGTCATTAAATATCGTATTGTTACAGAAGAGTGGGAGGTAAATGAAAACCGTAATCCTCCAAGATGGATATTTGATAAAGGACTATTCTTGGAACAATTTGATGAGAAATTCCATGTTCAATCGTACATTCAATGCGATACAGCTTATTATTATACCCAGCAGAAAATATGGGAATTACACTCTCGTGTGAAGATTCTAACGAAAGATGGACTGAAGTTTCAAAGCGAGCAATTATTTTGGGACGAGAATAAACATGAACTTTATTCCTATGTATTCTCCCGATTAATAACTCCCGAACGCACGTTACAAGGTACTTATTTCCGAAGTGATGAGAAGATGACTAAGTATTATGTGTCAAATACGAAGGGCTCTTTTGAAAAGGGGGATTTTGATAATAATGCTGATATGACGGATTCTGCTAAAGTTGCTACGGATTCGATACAAAAAGCTAGGCGTCCTCAAACCGAACCTCGTAGACTGAGTGTACCTGTTTTAAATCATTAAAATTAAATTATTTATATAATTTGGATTTACCGTTAATCATAAGTATTATTATTACGATGCTCTTCTCAGCTTTCTTTTCTGGGATGGAGATAGCCTTTGTTTCTTCAAATAGGATGTTAGCTGAAATGGACAAAAATCGCAATAGTATTACTCAGCGTATTGTCGATTTCTTTTATCATCATCCTAACGATTTTGTTAGTACAACGTTGGTGGGTAACAATATTGTGCTTGTTGTTTACGGTATTTTGATTGCCCATTTCTTTGATAGCACCATATTTGTAGGGTTGGAGTCTGGATATAGGGTGATGGCAGACACAATATTGTCTACGATTATTGTCTTGTTTGTGGGAGAGTTTATGCCTAAGACGCTTTTTAAAAGCAACCCGAATAAGCTCCTTGCATTCTTTTCACCATTGGTGTTTGTCTTTTATATCATCCTGTGGCCTATTAGTAGATTGTCTACGTTCCTTTCTAAAATCTTATTACGCCTACTTGGGGTAAAGATAGATACAAGTAATGGTGTCGGTGAGTTTTCAAAAGTCGATCTTGATTTCCTTGTTCAGTCAAGTATTGAGAATGCTAAGAGCGACGATGATATAGAAGATGAAGTGAAGATTTTTCAGAACGCATTGGATTTCTCTGATACAAAGGTGAGGGATTGTATGGTTCCTCGAACAGAAATCAATGCTGTTGAGAAGAATTGTACGTTGGAGGAATTAAAACAGAAATTCATTGAGAGTGGTAATTCCAAGATTATTGTTTACAATGAAGATATTGACCATGTAGAGGGATATATACACTCTTCGGAAATGTTTCGTGACCCTGCACATTGGACTGACCATATCAATTCCATTCCCTTTGTTCCTGAAACGATGGCTGCTCAACGTTTAATGCATATGCTCTTACAGGAAAAGAAAAGTCTTGGTATCGTTGTAGATGAGTTTGGAGGTACTAGTGGACTAGTCTCTTTGGAAGACATTGTGGAAGAAATTTTTGGTGATATAGAAGATGAACACGACAATATGAAATATATTTCCAAGAAAAATGAAGATGGAAGTTACACGTTGTCGGCTCGGTTGGAAATTGATCGAGTGAACGAACTCTTCGATTTGGCGTTGCCAGAAAGTGATGATTATATGACTATAGGAGGCTTTATTTTACACGAATATCAGAGCTTTCCAAAGTTGAATGAAGTGATACAAATCGGTAAATATAGATTTAAAATCATCAAGAATACTATGACAAAAATAGAATTAGTGCGACTTTGGATAGATAAATAATAGCGAATTAGTCTACTTAAAAATAGTTTAACCTATTCAAACAATGAGGAAAATAGCTTATAAGGTAAGCTTTTATGGTAGAAAAGTTACTCTATTTATATTTTTATTGCTATTTTTGTAGCCACTTTGTATGATGAAAAAACATAAAAATAAATAAACATAATAAAGTAATGGCAGCATTAGGAAAAATTAGAAGCAAAGGTGTGACCTTGATTATCATCATTGGTCTAGGTCTTTTTGCCTTCATTGCCGAAGAGGCGTTTCGCTCTTGTGAGACAAACCGAAACAATCAACGTCAACAAGTCGGTGAAGTGTTAGGTGAGAAAATCAATGTACAGGATTTTCAAAAGTTAGTTGATGAGTATACTGAAGTAATTAAAATGCAGCAGGGAACTCAAAACCTAAACGATGAGCAGTTGAACCAAGTGAAGGATATGGTGTGGAATACTTATATCCAGTCTAAGCTTGTTGAAAACGAAGCAAAGGAACTTGGATTGACAGTTACCGATAAGGAGATGCAGAATATTTTGAAACAGGGAACTAATCCAATGTTATTGCAGACTCCTTTTGTTAATCAACAAACTGGTCGTTTTGATGCTAATGCTTTGCAAAAGTTCCTTGCAGAGTATAAGGCACAGAAGACAGCGAATCCTCAAATGGCACAGCAATATGAAACCATTTATAAGTATTGGACTTTTATAGAGAAGACTTTGCGTCAACAAACATTGGCACAAAAGTTCCAAAATCTATTGGCTCATAGCTTTTTGTCTAATCCTGTAGAAGCTAAGATGGCATTCAAGGATGCTACAGAAGAAAATCAAATTCAATTGGCTTCATTGCCTTATAGCAGTGTTTCAGACGATAAAGTGAAGATTTCTGATGCAGATTTGAAAGCGAAGTATGATGAATTGAAACCTCGCTTTAAGCAGTATGTTGAAAGTAGAGATATTAAGTTTATTGATTATCAGGTAACAGCTTCTTCTAATGATAAGTCTGCAATCAATAAGCAATTTGCTACTTATGCTAGTGAGTTGGCTGTCGCTGCCGATCCTGCGGAAGTTGTTCGTAAGAGTACCTCTTTGATTAGTTATCTTGGAATTCCTGTAGCAAAGACTGCTTTCCCCTCTGATATTGCGCAACGTTTGGATTCTATGGCTGTAGGTCAGACTTTTGGTCCTTCTGTAAACCATCAGGACAATACTATGAATATAGTGAAACTAGTTGCAAAACAGCAGTTGCCTGATTCTATTCAGTATCGTCAGATTCAAATTAGTGGCGCATCCGTAGATGTAGCTCGCAAGACTGCTGATTCTGTGTATACTGCTTTGAAGAGTGGAGCTGATTTTGAGGCATTAGCTAAGAAGTATGGCCAAACTGGCGAGAAGACTTGGATGACCACCAATCAGTATCAGAATGCTCCTTCCATGGATAATGATACGAAGACATTTATCAACAGCTTGAATACCATGGCAGTAAATGGAGTCGTTAATATTCCTGTTACTCAAGGTAATATTATCCTTCAGGTCGTAGATCGTAAGGGCATGATTAATAAGTATACTGCGGCTGTTATCAAGAAGAGTATAGAATTCTCTAGAGAGACTTATAGTGCAGCTTATAATAAGTTCAGCTCTTTTGTAAGTGCAAATCAATCTGCCGAAGCTATCTTGAAGAATGCACAAGCTAGTGGATTTAAGGTTCAAGAGGCTAATGATGTTACAACTGCTCAGCATTATTTGGCTAATATACATAGTACACGTGAGGCTTTGAAATGGTTGTTTGAGGCTAAACAGGGTAGTGTTTCTCCTATGTATGAATGTGGCGATAACGACCACTTGTTGGTTGTAGTGCTTACAAAGATTCATCCTATCGGTTATCGTACTTTGGAAGACAATCAGGTAAAGGAAGTCGTCAAGGCTGAAGTGTTGAAAGATAAGAAGGCTGAAGTGTTATTGGCAAAACTTCAAGGTGCCAATACTGTGGCTGCTGCAAAGGCTAAGGGTGCAACTGTTTCTCCTGTAAATCAGGTTACATTTGCTGCACCAGTATTTATTCCAGCAACAGGTGCTAGTGAGCCAGCTCTTAGTGGTGCTGTTGCTGCTACGAAGAAAGGACAGTTTAGTGCTAAACCTGTGAAAGGTAATGCCGGTGTTTATGTGTTCCAAGTCATGAACAAGCAGGCTGGTTCTACTAAGTTCAATGATAAGTCAGAGGAACAAAAACTTCGTCAGAAAGCTCTTCAGTATGCTGGGAATTTCATGAATGAACTTTATATGAAGGCAAAGGTTGTTGATAACCGTTATTTGTTCTTCTAAGTATTGCCTAGAATTGAAAGTGTTATATTAAGTAACATCTCTTTGATTAGATATAAGCTCCGGCCTAAAACAGGTTGGAGCTTTATTTTGTAGCATCTAGTAGAAAGTTTATAGAGTAGTACAAGGAATCAATACATTAGCAACAATAAACATTCTAGAATTTCTTATTTATATCTTATTTGCATTATCTTTGCACTGATTAGCCTGTAGAATGGTTGATAGTTTAGAAGATACCATCTTACTATTAGATATTAAATCGAAGGAAATTAAAGATATGAAACTAATTAGTTGGGGGTTTATTGGCTGTGGAGAGGTCACAGAGAAGAAGTCTGGACCGGCTTTCAACGAGATTGAAGGCTCTCATGTTGAAGCAGTCATGAGTAGAAGTGAAGAGAAAGCCCGTTCTTATGCAGAGCGTCATCATATCAAAAAATGGTATACTGATGCCCAAGAGTTGATAGACGATTCCAATATCAATGCCATTTATATTGCCACTCCACCATCTAGTCATGCCACATTCGCTATTATGGCGATGAAGGCAGGAAAGCCCGTATATGTAGAAAAACCACTTGCTTCCAGCTATGAAGATTGTGCTCGAATCAATCGGGTAAGTGAGCAGACTGGTGTACCTTGTTTTGTTGCGTATTATAGACGGTATCTTCCTTATTTCCAAAAAGTGAAGAATATTATCTCTAGTGGAACTATTGGCAAGGTGACAAATGTTCAGGTGAGATTTTCTGTACCTCCGAGGGATTTAGATTATAGTAGTGCTAAGAATCTTCCTTGGCGTCTTCAACCCGATATTGCTGGTGGTGGATACTTCTATGATTTAGCTCCTCATCAGCTCGATTTGTTACAAGAACTGTTCGGAGTGATTACACGGGCACATGGGTATTGTGCCAATCGTGCTCATTTGTATCAAGCCGAAGACACTATCAGTGCTTGTTTTTTGTTTGAAAATGGCCTACCCGGAAGTGGTTCTTGGTGTTTTGTTGGGCATCAAAGTGCCAAAGAAGACCGAATAGAAGTTATTGGCGACAAAGGCATGGTATCGTTTTCTGTATTTAACTATGATCCAATCATGCTTGTTACAAGTGCAGGGACGACAAGTATTACAGTTCCTAATCCAGACTATGTACAGTTACCAATTATCAAGACTGTGACAGAAGACTTACAAGGGATTGGTGCTTGTACATGTACTAGTGTGAGTGCTACCCCTGTCAATTGGGTTATGGATAGAATTTTAGGTAAACTTTAGATAGACAGTGTTGAAGAAATCACTCTTCTTATTTTTGATTTTTATGTTTGTTGGTGCCCTTTCTTTATGGGCACAACTTGATACTGTGCATCATGAGAAGCGCAGTACATTCAATCGGATATATGAGGTTGTCAAGGAATTTAGCCGTGTAGATACCCATTATATAGAGCCGCAGCATTATAATTTTACAGTCATGTTGCAGAATACGAATACTTATGAGATGTATTGGTTGCGTTCTAGACAAGGAACTACAATGCGATTGTCTCCTAAACCGAGTATAAAGATAGGGCCTTATATCGGTTGGCGGTGGGTGTTTTTAGGCTATACCATAGACCTTAGTCATTTGTCGGATGGTAATAATCGTAAGGAGTTCGATTTGAGTTTGTATAGTAATCAGATAGGAATTGATTTGTTCTACCGCAAGACAGGTGATGATTATCGAATCAGTGAGTTGGAAGTTGGCAGTGGAATTGATACATCTCCTTTGGATAAAGCTTCTTTTGATGGATTTAAAGCGAGTGTAAAAGGTTTTAATCTGTATTATATTTTCAACCATAAAAGATTTTCTTATCCGGCAGCCTTTAGTCAGAGCACTTGTCAAAAGATTAGTACCGGTTCGCCCCTTGTTGGTATTGGGTATACACACCATTCCTTAGATTTGGATTGGTGTAAGCTATACGATTTGGCAGAAGAACGACTGAATAGTGCTGTCGTTGAAACGATAAAGGCCGATACGAGTCTGTTGGCCTCAAAAATTAATTATTCTGATTTTTCACTAATGGGTGGTTATGCTTATAACTGGGTTTTTGCCAAGAACTGGTTATTTGCTGCTTCGCTGTCTTTAGCCTTAGGATATCAGAGTAGTAAGGGAGATGAAGCACACAAGAGCTTTAGTTTTCGTAACTTTACTTTCAAGAATATGAATCTAGATGGTGTCGGTCGTTTCGGTATCGTGTGGAATAATACGAAATGGTATGCAGGGACAAGTGCCATTCTGCATACCTATAATTACCATAAAAGCCAATTCCATGCCAATACTACATTTGGGAATTTAAATATCTATGTTGGCTTTAATTTTGGTAGAAAATAGTCTCATTTGATTTCTATAACTCGTATTCCGATTTGTATAGGATGCTTGCTCATGTAGGTTCTCAGCAGCATTGGCTCTTCTACTACTTTTTTTCGGATTTGTGAGGCATTCAGCATGTGAAGTCCATCTCGATGCCATACGGCTATTCCAATATGCGAAGTATCTAGTCCGCGCTTGTTGGTGATGATTGCAATGATATCTCCATCTTTAATTGAGTTTTTGAATAGGGAGGTGTTTGCAATTGTCTTCTTGGGTATATAGCGATATGTCAATCCGTTTAAATCTTTTTCCATGCGAGCTATAGCTGTTTTCCATGTCGGGTTTTTCACTAACATAGGATAGTATTGAGGGTGCTCGCTCATGTAGCTCACATTTATTTTCTGTATACCAGTGAAAGGTGCTTTTGTTGTTTGTCTATCTTTTACCAGTCCTAATTTGGTATTACTGATAATCCATTCCGTAAAATAATGATGCCTGTTTGTGTAGTGAATACTTCCTTGTTCATATCTGATTGTTTGCAGATAATGGCAGAAGTCCTTAAAGGTTATCTGTTTTTTCTTTGCACATAAAGTTAAAGCAAGTACATTTTCTACATAGGTAGTGCAATCCAATTCTCTCAGATTGATGACCAATTTTTCGCTTTGATTATTTTCTAGAGTCTTGGCTACATAGGGTATATTGACTAATTGTCTAGCAAAAAACAATACGTAATTTGTATTAGCTTTCCGTGTCTTAGCCTGTTTCAACAGTAATACCACTTTTGTGCTATCATATTTTGTATATTGTATTTGCTGGGCAGCCGCTTTAGCAACGATTGTATTTAGGCTGATGATAATGAATAAAAGTTTCCTATACATATTAAAGTCTTACTACTTGTTTTACTCCGCGAATCGTCTGGAGCTTCTTGATAAGTGAATTAAGCATATCTATATTCTCAAGCATCACGACCACATTGCCATTGAAGATGCCGTCATGAGAATCTATATTGATGGAACGCATGGAGAGTTTATCCTCCTTCGAAATGATATTGGTAATGTTATTGACGATACCTATATCATCATTCCCCACGATATGAAGTGTGATACTATATTGATTTGTACCTTTCCCACTCCATTTTGCCTTTACAATTCGATAGCCGAATCGTTTACGTAATTCAGGCGCATTGGGACAGTCTGTGCGATGAATGGTGATACCTCCATTGACTGTTACAAAACCGAAGACGGAATCTCCATAGATAGGATGGCAACATTTTGCCAATTTGTAGTCAAGACCTTTCAAGTTCTTATCAATCACCAATACGTCATCATTCTGCTTTAGTATCCTCGCATCTGGATTATCGTATTGGTAATTCTCCGCACTTTCAGCAGCTTTGGGAGCATTGAGATTCAAGTCGTGGTCTCTGACTTCTATATATTTCTCTATAATATTATTGGTATCGAGTTTCTCGTCGGCAATATCTTTATAGAAGTCTGAATTTTCCTTATAGCCCAACTTCTTGATGAGATGAGCCATGATGCTCTCTTCAATCTCTAGTTTCCGATTTTTAAATCTGCGCTCTAATAGTTCTTTGGCAAACAAACCGTCCTTGGCTTGCGTCTCTTTTAGGGCAAGTCTAATCTTCGCTTTGGCTCTGCTGCTTTTTACAATATTGAGCCAATCTCTCTTTGGCCGTTGATTATTTTGGGTAATAATCTCAATGGAATCTCCCGAATGTAACTGTTCTCGAAACGAAACAGCCTTCCCGTTGACGCGTCCACCCACGCATGTATTCCCAATACCGGAATGGATATGGTAAGCGAAGTCGAGTATGGTAGAGCCTTTGGGAAATTTTAGAATCTCGCCTTTGGGTGTAAAGACGTATACTTCGTCCTCATATAAGTCGAATTTGAATTGATCCATCAATTTCAAATCGTCGTTATTCTCGAGTGCAGCTCTAATGTTTGCGAGCCACTCATCAATACCTCCCTCGCTCTTAATCCCTTTGTAGCGCCAGTGGGCAGCTAGTCCGTGCTCAGCAATCTCATCCATTCGCTCTGTACGGATTTGTACTTCTACCCATTTGTTTTCCGGTCCTAGTACAGTAATATGCAAACTTTCATATCCGTTACTCTTTGGTACGCTTAACCAATCTCGCAAACGCTTTGGGTTGGGTTGGTACATATCAGTGATGATAGAATAAGCTTGCCAACATTGCATTTTCTCTTTTTCTAGAGGAGAGTCAAGGATGATTCTGATTGCGAACAAGTCATATATACCTTCAAAGTTACACTTCTGCTTCTTCATTTTTTGCCAAATGGAGTGTATACTCTTTGTACGGCCCTTCATGTGGAATGACAAACCGGCTTGTTTCAACTTCTCGTCGATAGGTTCGATGAACCGCTGGATATAGGCGTCTCTGCTTTTTTTAGTTGCGTTGAGCTTATCCTTAATTAGATAATAAGCATCATGCTCAAGATATTTCAGGCTGAGGTCTTCTAGTTCGCTTTTAAGTTTGTAGAGTCCTAGTTTGTGGGCGAGTGGGGCATAGAGGTAATTTGCTTCTTCACTTACTTCTTGCTTATGCTCTAGCTCGTTCGTATCACGAATTTGTCTCATCAGGTTAACCCTGTCGGCAATCATAATGAGAATGACACGCATGTCTTCGCTGAATGACAATAGCAAGTTCCTGAAATTTTCACTTTCTATGATAGGATTCTTGGCATAGAGTTCATGGATACGGCATAGGCCTCTAATGATGCGGAAAACACCGCCTCCGAAATCTTCCTCAATGCGGGTTAAGGTATCCGAATCATTCGAAATACTGGTGTATAGCAATATTGCTAAGACACCATCACGTTTGATACCGATCTCAGAGGCCGCAAGTTGGGCGGTTCTGAGACTTTCAAGTATCGGGTTCAGTCCGAATACATCTCTCTGAATAATATCGGAAGCCATGGCCGTGTAGAGGTAATGTTTCACTTTATTCTCGTCGTCTACCATCAAGCAGTCTGTCAGGCTTTGACGTAATAGACGCCTTAATTGCAGGGCTTCGGCCTTCTCTTGGGGAATGAATTCAAACTTATTATTCATAAAGATGTAGCTACTTTTATTGGTGTTGTTCCCGTAGTAAATCGTTTACAGTTTTGACGGGATTAAATGTACTGAGTGGAACTTCCACGAAAACGGTATTCCAATCACTCATAGCACCATTCCACAGACCGGGAAGTTCGAGTGCTTTCAGAACTTTACCGTTCTTGCTCTTGTGGCTGATGAAACCGGTAGACTTGTCTACAAAATCCGGTAAATAGAAGTGATTCCCTTGATAATCTTTTATTGCACATACCAAGTCTACAGGATTGAAGTGGGTACCTTCGGTAAACATCTTGCTGTATTCGGTATTATTGGTATCTATTTGGGTGCTTTCCAGTATTTGTAGACTGACAGAGCCATCGCTGTTATAGACCAAGAAAGGACCACCGCCCGGTTCTCCAACATTCTTGACCACTCCACAAACTCGCATGGGGCGATTCAACTTGTTCTTGAGATAGATTACCAATTCGGCATCTTCCAACATCTTAATGTCTGACTTTCGGCAACATAAATCTTGTTGTACGAATCTGATGATTTCCTCTAGTGTAGCGTGGTTGTATTGTCCACTCTCAAGCGTTCTTAGATAGTGGAAAGCTTGCTTTTGCAGAGTGACGAGAATACCCGCAATGAGTTGCTTGTAGACAATGGTATCTTCTTTGAGCCGGTCGGGAACTACATTGTCGATATTCTTGATAAATGTTACGTCAGCATCTATGTCATTGAGGTTCTCAATCAATGCACCATGACCACCCGGACGGAAGAGCAGGCTGCCATCTTCGTTCCTAAAAGGCGTATTATCGGGATTGGTAGCAATGGTATCTGTATTAGGTTTCTGTTCAGAGAATGATACATTGTAATGTATATTAAATTCCTTCTCATAAAAAGCTTGTTTTTGGGCAAGTCTTTGTTTGAAGAGTTCTAAGTGGTCATGGCTTACAGTGAAGTGGATGTTAGCCTCACCTTTTGAATCGGCATAGAGTGCCGCCTCCACCAAATGTTCTTCCATGGGAGTGCGTGCTCCCTCTTCGTAGTTATGGAAGAGCAGCAGACCTTTGGGTAGGGAACCATAGTTGAGCCCTTCCTCGTTCAGCATGTTAGCTACGATATCCTTGTATTGTTTGTTTTTTATCAGTGTCGGGATATCCTTATGGGTATTCTTCTTGCAGCAATCGTTGAGTGTCTCGTAGAAAGCAAAGTTCTGTATATGCTCGAAATAAGTCTTTTCGAAATCTGTTTCTGGCTTATCGTAATCAGCTTGCAAGAATGCAAACATGTTCTTAAACATTCTGCTGGCTGCACCACTTGCCGGTACAAATTTTACAATTGTGTGTCCTTCTCCCTTATATGTATTCCATGCCTTAATATAGGCATCGCGTTCTTCGGGTGTAGGGGCAATAATTCCTCTACTGGTAGAAGCTGCTTGCTCTAATCGGAGAAATGGAAAACCACTTTCAATTTCTTTGAGCTGATGCTCTACTTGTTCTTTTGTCATTCCGTGATTGGAAATCTGTTTTAGGTCAGATGGTGATAGATTCATATTGTTAAGATTTTATATTACGAAATTATGGTTGTGCTTATCGCATGTAAGAATAATGGATAACCTCCACAATTCTGTTCATCACAAAGATAATATTTTTGTAGTTATTGACAAAGGAAATGCATCTATAATTCCCAACTTTATGATGCCTTTACGCTTGTATTTGTTTAATTCACAAGTTGATAATCCTATTAGATAGCATTAATATACAAGTTGGGTTTCTTATAAAGAAATATATTGATTTTGTAATCAAAGGAATATTCATTAATTTTGCATCTCAAATTATCGCTCTTATTCATGATATTTTTCAGTTACGAGGATGGAACTACGACAAGAAAGGTTATTATCTATAAAAGCTTGCTAATGGATATATCAATGGATAGGATTGGGTAAATAATCAAAATACAACTAACGAAAATGGCAAATACCAAATCATGTTATAGTTTATATACGACGAGCAACCTATTGAAATTGCATCATGTGTGGAAAGAACTTTATGATAATAATGAGTCACTGGGTGTTTTTCAGGCGTATTTTTATAATAAGTGTATTTGGGTACAGCATTTATTGCGCATTTTTGGTAAAAAGCGTTATCCGCTTTTTGTAGTGATTTACCATCATGAAACACCGCTGCTTATAGCCCCGTTGAGTGTTTCGGTAAAGCAAGGTGAATTACCAACTCTCTTCAATGAAATACAGGGATGTGATGTCGCAGAGTTTATCTATCGTGATACCATAACCGATGAACAGATAGATGCATGCATCGACCTACTCACGGAGCGGTTTGGAATCATCAAGATGACACGTTTTGCTGTTCAATCTAAGGTCTATCAGCGATATATAGAGCGATACCCCGATACAGAGGTGACTTTTTACCCTTATGTTAATATTCCCTTTAGTGATAGTTATGATGATTATTACCAAGGTTTGAGTAAGAGTGCACGCCAAAATCTGCGCACCTCATATAATAGGTTGAAGAGTGATGGACTAGAGTATCGGCTTATGGTAGAAGGTGGGCATCCTCTCTGCTTGAAAGAGTGGAGTAAGTTCTATTTCTTTTATACAGATAGGCAGCAGGAGAAATACCGTAAGTACAGAGGCCTCAAAAAGTATATGAAGATGTTCACCAAGCACGATTGCGTAAGTATTAGAAACTGTAGTAACAATTTCATAGCAACTTTATATTATAACGAACAGATTGCTGCCTTATTGATGGGGATGGTGAGTCGTGATGGTACACGGGTAGTGATACCATGGTTGGCTATTGATGGTAAACTTGGAAGGTATTCGCCGGGTTATCAACTAGTTAATGAGACCATTAAATATTGTATGGAACATACATCAATACGTCATCTTGATTTGAGCCGAGGCGATGAAGGCTATAAAATAACTATGGGAGGCGAGTTGTATCACACTGCCTATTTTGAAATGAAGAAACGAGGCTAGAGTGGGATAGAGCATTTTTAGGCAAGTCACCAAAGGAAAATATTGGAGACTTGCCTTTTATTGTTTATTGTTGCAACAGAAATTCTTTGAAATCTTCAAATCTGATGCTCATGGGGATAATTTGCTTTTGTCCTTTCATAAACTTAGCCAGTGGTTGAGGAATCTCAATATCAGTTTTGAGGATGCTATCAACTTGTTCTTTGAACTTGGCTGGGTGAGCAGTCTCCAGAAATACTCCCACTTCGTTTGCTTGTAGATTTATTTTCAGTGCTTCATAGCCACATGCACCATGTGGATCGAGCACGTATTGATTGGTTCGATAGCAGTCGGCCATGATTTGTTTGATGTCTGTATCGGAGTAAGTAGCTCCGGATATTGCCGCTTTAATAGCATTCCAATCACCTTTGTATAAGTCTATAATTCTTGCAAAGTTGCTTGGTGCGCCCACATCCATGGCGTTGGCAATTGTCTGTTTGCTTGGTTTAGGCGAGTAGATACCAGTCTGCAAGTATTGATAGAAGATGTCGTTAGCGTTATTAGCAGCGATGAATCTCTTGATAGGGAGTCCCATGTGCTGGGCAAACAATCCTGCTGTGATGTTTCCGAAGTTCCCGCTCGGAACGCAAACTACCATCTCTTTTCCATCTAGTTGGTGGAGTTGCTTGAGTTGAGCGTAGGCATTGAAATAGTAGAATGCTTGTGGTAGAAATCTAGCAACGTTGATGGAGTTGGCACTAGTAAGCTTCATGTGGTTGTTCAACTGGTTATCCATGAAAGCTTGTTTGACCAAAGCTTGACAATCATCGAACACCCCGTCTACTTCTATGGCTGTAATATTCCGCCCTAGCGTTGTAAACTGGCTCTCTTGGATGCTACTAACTTTTCCTTTAGGATATAATACATATACGTGAATACCGTCGACGCCAAGAAATCCATTGGCTACGGCGCTACCCGTATCTCCACTGGTGGCTACGAGTACATTGACTTGGTCATGGCTTTCTTGTTTGATGAAATATTGTAATAAACGCGCCATAAATTTGGCACCTACATCTTTAAAAGCAAGTGTCGGACCGTGGAATAGTTCGAGGGCATATATGTTTTCTTCTACTTTTACAACTGGTGTATCGAAGCTCAATGTATCAAAGACAATTTGTTTGAGAGCATTTTCCTCTACATCTTCACCGAAGAAAGCTTTGGAAACCTCGAATGACATTTCCTGAAATGAAAGATTTTCAATGTTATCGAAGAAAGAGTGGGGTAGTCGTTTAATGGTTTCGGGCATATAAAGCCCCTTGTCCGGAGCTAATCCTTTGACTACAGCTTCGTGCAAAGTTGCCCATGGCGTCTGCTTGTTAGTACTATAGTATCTCATAGCTTTCTGTTTTAGAGCTTCATGAATGTTTCCATGAATTGGTTTAGATAGATAAGTCCGTAACCTCCTTCTACACAACTTGTTTCGTCATATAGTTGAACTTTGTCTGGAATAATCTCTTTGTGCCAAATCAAGAAAGGTACGGCCTCTTTTACATGAGTTCTGATTTCTACAGGTGTAGGATGGTCTGGGAGCACCGCAATACACACAGGCGTGTCCCAATTCTTAACTTCATGATAGATGGGCTCAACTATTCTATGGTCAAGATTTTCTATTGTTCGGAGCTTTAACTCAAGATCTCCGTCGTGTCCGGCTTCATCGCTGGCCTCTAAATGCAAGAAGACAAAGTCTTGTTTCTTAAGTGCTTCAATGGCAGCTTGAGCTTTTCCTTCGTAGTTTGTATCAGCTAATCCGGTGGCACCCGGTACCTTAATAATGTCTAAACCTGCGTAGTGCCCGATTCCACGAATCAAGTCTACGGCCGATATACAGCTTCCTGCCTTGATTTGGGGGTATAGTTGCATCAGTGTTTGCATGTTCGGGCGGTAGCCACCACTCCATGGCCAGATGGAATTTGCTTTCTCTTTTCTGTCTTTATTGAATGGATGTTGCGCTAAAAGTTGCTGACTTCTCAATATAAGGTCGTTGAGTAGGTCGGCTGTTTCTTGCGCACTCATTCTTCCATCTTTTCTATCTTCCTCTTCGGAATCTTTATAATTCTTTTCTGGTTTGATGAGTAAAGGCATCCATTCTTCATTGGGATGGTCGTGTGGTGGTGCACATTCCAAGTGCTTGTTTCCGCCCTTGATGACTAATAAATGACGATACTGAATACCAGTAATGAACTTAATTTTGTCGTTGCCTAGTTCTTTATTCAGGTATTGAATGAGCACATCGCCCTCTTCAGTGGTCAGATGTCCGCCATGATGGCTCTTGATTCGTCCGTCTTCCAAACTCACAATATTGCATCGAATAGCCATGTCTTCGAGTGCCATATCATATCCGATAGATGCAGCTTCCAATGGCCCACGCCCTTCGTATACCAAATTAAGGTCGTAACCGAGAATAGATGTATTGGCCACTTCGCTACCCGGATGGAATCCTTCTGGGATGGTCATCAGTCGCCCGGTTCTTCCTTTACGAGCCAACATGTCCATGTAGGGAGTGTCAGCATATTGAAGAAGGGTCTTATTACCCAATCTTGCGACAACATGGTCAGCCATGCCATCGCCTAAAATAATGATATGTTTCATCTATTTTAGATATTGGCAATTGACATGATGTTGGCAAATACACCGGCGGCGGTAACACTTGCCCCCGCACCATAACCTTGTATTTGCATAGGATATTCTTTATAGCGCTCTGTTGTCAATAAGACAATATTGTTACTTCCTTCCAAATTGTAGAAAGGATGGTTATGATCGACTACTTGTAGAGCCACGTTGGTCTTTCCTCTGTCCATGGTTGCAACAAATCTCCAGCGTTTTCCTTCTTGTTCCAAAGCCGATCTGCGTTTTTCGAAGTCGGAATCTAGTGTTGGCAGATTCTTCCAAAAATTCTCTACATTGCTCTCGAAGAACGAGTCTGGGACAAACAATTGTTTCTCTACATCTTCTTGTTCGACCTTGTAACCGGCTTCACGGCTAAGAATAACGAGCTTGCGTATCACGTCGGTTCCGCTTAAATCAATGCGTGGATCGGGTTCCGAGTAGCCTTGTTCCTTTGCTCTTCGTACAGTTTCTGAGAATGGTACGGTGCTGCTTATTTCATTAAAGATAAAGTTAAGAGTCCCGCTTAGAACAGCTTCTATCTTCAATATCTTGTCTCCGGAGTTTCTTAAATCGTTGATAGTACCTATGATTGGAAGGCCGGCACCCACGTTTGTCTCGAATCTAAACTTCACTCCGCGGGTCAATGCAGTCTTCTTGAGCTTCAAATACTTATCGTATTCGCTTGAGGCAGCAATCTTGTTAGCTGCAATGACACTGATATTATGTTCCAGAAGTCGCTGATATAGCGCCGCAATATCTTTACTGGCCGTGCAATCAACAAACACGCTGTTGAATACATTCATCTCCGTGATAGTCTCATACAGTTTCTCCGGCGAACTGGCTTCGCTTGCTTTAAGCTCCTCTTGATACTGATTGAGGTTTAATCCTTCGCGATTATAGATGGCTTTTTTGGAACTTGCGATACCGACAACGTTCAATTTCAGTCCGTTGGTTTCCTTTAATGTTTCGTATTGTTTTTTGATTTGCTCAATCAGTTTGCCTCCGACAGTGCCTACACCACATATAAATAGGTTCAATACCTTATATTCAGAGAGGAAGAAAGAGTCGTGCAATACATTTAAACTCTTTCGTAATGAAGCAGAATCTATAACAAACGAGATGTTGGTTTCGCTGGCTCCTTGGGCACAAGCAATCACACTGACACCGCTACGGCCTAATGTTCCGAACAGTTTGCCGGCAATACCGGGCGTATGTTTCATATTTTCACCAACGATTGCAATGGTTGCTAATCCTTTCTCTACGTGCATTGGAAACATTGCACCATCTGTTATCTCATTGGCAAATTCTTTGTTTAATACATCAACGGCTTCGTTTGCATCTTGGTCGCGTACACCTATTGAGGTCGAATTCTCTGATGAAGCTTGACTCACCATGAACACACTGATGCCTCTGTTGGCCAAGGCTGTGAAGATACGGCGGTTTACACCGATAACACCAACCATGGATAGGCCTGTAACAGTAATCAAAGAAGTTCCTTTGATAGAGCTAATACCCTTGATAGGTTTACAATCATTCTCTATCTTACTTTTGATAATGGTGCCCGGATTTTCCGGGTTGAAGGTGTTCTTCACCCTTATTGGTATATTTTTAACGCATACCGGATAGATTGTAGGAGGATAGATGACCTTTGCACCGAAGTTACAAAGCTCCATAGCCTCGATATAACTCAATTCGTTGATGGTATATGCGGTCTTGATAACACGCGGGTCTGCCGTCATGAAACCGTCTACATCTGTCCATATCTCAAGTACTTCGGCATCTAGAGCGGCGGCAATAATGGATGCGGTATAGTCGCTTCCGCCACGTCCAAGGTTCGTTGTGCGCCGCGTATGCACGTCTCTACTGATGAATCCCGGTACCAAACTGATGCGTGGAAGGTCGGCAAATGCTTCCTTCACAAGCTTGGCCGAAAGTTCACTCTCAAGCATCCGCCTGCCATTTATATATTCTGTCTTGATAAAATTACGGCTATCAAACCATTTCGCCCCATTGATAAGAGTGGCTACAATGTTTGAACTTAGGCGTTCGCCATAGCTCACAATGGCATCTTGAGTCTTTTCACTGAGGTCGTGAATAAGATATACTCCGAAATAAATAGACCGTAATTGCTCTAGTAGGGAATCGATTGTTGTGAAGAGCGCCTCGCGTTTTGTGGGGTTGGTAATAATGGTATCCACCATCTTGTGGTGCCTGTCTACCATGGAGGCAAATTCGTCTTTCCATGTCTCATCGCCTTTTAGGGCGAGTTGAGCGGTTGTTAATAACTGGTCGGTGATGCCACCTAGTGCGCTCACTACGACAATAACAGGCTGCTTTTTGGCTTCGTTCTCAACGATACGTTTTAAGCTTAGAATGCTCTTTACGGAACCTACAGATGTCCCGCCAAATTTAAGTACTTTCATTTTAAAGATGTTTATGTAATGCTCCGACATCCCTAAAACAAGCAGGGTGTATCGAAACTTAGTGGCAAAAATAATGATAAAAATGTCAATGACCAACGTTTTTGACAATAAAATGAATCTTATTGATGTGCTTTAGTTATAACGCAGAGTCAACCAGCAAGTGCAAAATTATAAAACGTATTTGAAGAATTCACACTTTGGAGTAGAAAAGTTTAATTTTTCTCTCGGTCTTTCGTTCAATTTCT
>NZ_JBWPWW010000004.1:0-212617 GCF_056590795.1 Prevotella sp. C0026C3
TTGTATTGCTGGTTGTTTCTTTTTCCTCGCCGAGAGATGCAGACAACCTCTCGCTACGCTTCGAGAACGTCTGCATCTCTCGGCGAGGCCTACTCTTTTATTGCACTTCGTTTTGGAACTTGCACATAATCTAGAACATAAACAAGGCAAGAAGTTATTGACACGAATTGTCATTGGTTATTTCCCACGAAATTATTATATTTGCAGAATTCGTTTCAAAAGATTAATAATATGAGGATTACAGTATTTTGTTCAGCAAACAACAATATCGACCCGGATTTCTTCAAAGCAACGGAGGAACTAGGGGCATGGATGGCTGCAAATGGGCATACTTTGGTATATGGGGGAACCGACCAAGGGCTGATGGAATGTATTGCCAAGGCCGTTCATGAGCACGGTGGGCAGACCATTGGAGTCGTACCGACGAAGGTAGAAGAGCACGGGCACACCTCCAAATACAACGATGTGGAAATTCCATGCGACAATCTAAACGACCGCAAACAGCTTATGCTGCTACATACCGACATCGCCATTGCCTTGCCGGGAGGCGTGGGTACACTCGACGAGATCTTCTCTATGGCTGCCTCCAAGTCTATAGATTATCACGACAAACGCGTGATACTCTACAATATGAAAGGCTTTTGGGACAAAACCATCGAACTCTTAAATGATATGCAACACCGAGGATTCATCCGTGGTGACTATCATCGCCTGATTACACCGGTGAATTCGTTGGAGGAATTAAAAGCCATTCTATCCGAAGAGTAATCTTCCTATTCCCCAATTATCGAATACAAGAAGTGCTGACAGACATTCCATATCATCGCATGGAGTCTCTGCCAGCACTTTCGTGTTTATAGATTTTATCCTCTCAGCTTCTCGGCCATTGCCTGACCAAGTGCCCTACACTTCTCTTTGGTTTCTTCCGTGAGTGCTTGTTTCATCTCTACCGGCTCACCCACTACGTCGAAATGGATGTGTTGCTCGTTCCATTCGCCTATCTTTTGAACGGCCTTGCTAGCCCATCCATAACTTCCGAACCAACCGATATAATGATTCTTGATGTCGCGATTGGCAATCTCTTGCAACAATACGTCCATCTCATGATAGAGACCATTGTTATAAGTCGGTGCACCAACTATCAAACCGCGATAGCGGAAGATGTCACGTAGAATATAAGAGTGGTGAGTCTTCGACACATTATACACCATAATATTCTTCACACCAGCCTGCGAAGCAGCACGAGCAATGGTTTCTGCCATACGTTCCGTGTTGCCATACATCGTACCATAGCATATTACCAAACCCGGCTCAGTTTCATATTTCGACATACGATCATACATAGAGACCACCTGATTGGCCTGTTCATGCCATACAGGTCCGTGTGTCGGGCATATATAATCAATCTGTTCTGCAGCCAATTTCTTCAATGCATTCTGTACAGGTGTACCATATTTGCCCACGATATTGCTGTAATAGCGGGTCATTTCCAGCCACGCCCAGTCGGTATTAATATCGCTATCAAGCAGTCCACCATTCAATGCTCCGAAACAACCAAAAGCATCTCCGGAGAAGAGCACGTGGTCTTCAACATCAAGAGTCATCATGGTTTCAGGCCAATGTACCATCGGTGTCATGAAGAACTTCAATGTATGGTGTCCCAAATCGAGCGTATCACCATGCTTCACTTCCAAATGATTGTCATCCATACCATAGAAACCGCTCAGCAAATCAAACGATTTCTTGTTACCAATCACCTGAATTTCAGGATAATATTTACGCAACAATTTGATGGAACCGCTATGATCCGGCTCCATATGATTTACCACCAAATAGTCTATTTTACGGTCACCCAACACCTCATGGAGACTTTCTATAAACTGTGAAAAGAAATCTACTTCTACTGAATCTATCAAACAGACCTTGTCATCATCAATCAGATAGGAGTTGTATGTTACTCCCGAAGGTAGAGGCCACAGCCCTTCAAACAGACTCTTATTACGGTCGTTGACACCTACATAGTAGATTTTGTTTTTTAATTCTATCATGATTTCGTCTAAACGTTTAAAGATTTCATTTTATTTCCGAACTCCGTTGATACGTAGTTAAATATATCTTTGCAACTCTCGGCAGAGAACATCTGCCCATATCCAATGGCTTTATCCCATTGTTCTTCGCTCAATCCACGGTCAATATCGTCGCGTGTCACCCCACCTTTCAGCAATCCATAGATGAATCCGGCATTGAAATTGTCACCGGCTCCGATGGTACTCACCACCTCTGTATCCATTACAGGATACTGTTTAGCTAGCTTATTCTCCGCTCTCAATTCGGTAGGAGCATCTCCGCAAGTGCAAATGAACTTCTTACAGTAGAAAGATATTTCCGCATTATATACTCTTTCGGCCTCTTTCAAGCGATAGAGTATCTCAAAATCCTCAATGCTCCCACGCACAATGTCGGCATATTCCAAATTTTCAATGAGGTTCGGCGTTATCTTCATAATCTCATGACGGTGCGACGAACGATAATTCACATCGTAGTAAAGAATTGCTCCGCGACTATGTGCATACTCCAAGAACGCCGCCACCTGCGGTCGAATCACCGGATTCACAGCAAAGAATGAGCCGAAAAGCACGATGTCATCGCGCTGTACATCGGGATAGATGAAGTCTAATTGATCGTGCGGATGATCTTTATAGAAGATATAATCGGCATTATTTTTCTCGTCCAAGAAGGCCAAAGAGATGGGTGACTTACTCTCAGCAAATACATTCACACTATCCGCATTCACACCGTTGTCGCGCAGAAAACTTACCACATACTCCCCTATCCGGTCGTTTCCAGCCTCACCGATAAACGTGGTATTCACACCAGAGCGTCCCAATGAGATCGTGGCATTAAACGAAGAGCCACCGGGAACCGCCGAAATGGGTTGTCCGTTCTTAAATATAATATCGAGTACTGTTTCCCCGATTCCTATTACCTTGCGCATAGATATATTAATAATGATATGCCCCTATCTGCATTCCAAGATTCCGGAATACAGCCACGGCTTTTCTTCAGTATGCAAAGATAATCTAAATATTCATATATCGTGACAATGCCAACCGGATTTTTAAAGAATTATTGAGGGAGAAGGGGGTGGAGACGATTATATATTCCGTGTTCCCTGACAATTCGGATAATCGCTACAACTCCAAAAATCTCGTCCTGCATTCGTTCCTCGCTTAGCCGTACGCCGTATCATTGGTTTGCCACATACAGGGCAAGATGGTGAACCTTGTGCCACAGCTTGTTCCCTCTGTGTACTCACTCGTTCTCGGGTGAGATTCTCAGTAAATCCACCTTCTTGTTTAAAGCGGTCTAACTGACTGCTTATCATCTTTTGCAACATAGAGATATTACGATTTATCAACAGCATCATTGCATTGAGTCGAGTTGACAAATCAGCACATTCTGTCCACAGTGCAAACTTCTTACGCTCGTTTTGGATATGTACCCAAGCATCATGTTCTATATCATCGCTGTATTGAGGACGAGATAATTGGATGGCATTAAACTTTTGATAATTTGCTGATTGCTTCGACCATGGCTCACATCCTATCTGCAACGACAAACTAAAAAAGTCGCCAAGCAATTCTGAAAGGCTGGCGCGAGCTACATCATTGAGCTTCATTTCTGTTTCACGTGATGTCTGATGCCTAGAACATCCCTCTGCTATATTGGCCGTAACCGACCGGGCAGCCATCGTCATTTGGTCGTATAAACGTCCACACGGGTCGTTATGCTGATTCAAATACCCTTTACAGAAAGCCAATGTGGCTTGTTGTACGATGTTGGCCATAATCCATACATCCAAAAAATAATAACCTTTGATAGATTTAATGGTAATAGACATAAGCTAATAGAATTTTATTCTTGACCGATTATTCGACTAATCGATTACTCGAATGGTCGATACAAATATACGAAAAAATCACATACACTCTGCTGCAAAGCCCTTGCAACATCACTGCAAAGGCGAGGCAGGAATGCTGAAGAGGGCACGCAGCATTGCTGCCACGGCCTTGCAGGATGACAATAGACGAATAAACGAGTTGACAAGTAAACAAGATAGAGTGACAAAGAGGACGGAAATGAGTTAACAAATGGAGGAGATTTGGCTGCTCAACCGATTTTTAGTATATTTGCCAACATGGACAATAAGATATTGAAAGCACTCAAGCTATGCCCGCTATTCGCCGGAATGAGCGACATAGAGATAGAGATGATACTCTCGGCAGCGCACTACCGCATCGTAGAATACGATAAAAAGGACGTATTTTCGCTCACGGGAATGCCTTGTCAGTACGCTGATATCGTCATCAGCGGTGTACTGATATGCCGCATGGTGGGTCTCAGTGGCAAGCAGGTAGAGGTGAGTCGGCTCACCGAAGGCGACATCGTGGCACCCGCTTTCATCTTCGCCAAGAACAACAAGATGCCGGTAAGCGTAGAGACCGATACCAAAGTGAGCGTTCTTCGCATGAAACCGGAGATGCTCATGGAACTGATGAACAACGACCCGAAGCTGAATCTGAATTTCATACGCGTGCTTTCAAACATCGACGTATTCCTCACCAATAAGATGAAAGTGTTGTCGTTGCTCACCGTGCGTGAGAAAGTGGCCTACTTTTTACGCGAGGCTGCTGGCAAACAAGGTTCACTCACCATCAAGATAGACCAATCACGACAAGAGATAGCCGACTCTTTCGGCATTCAGAAATATTCGCTCTTACGCGTATTGTCGGAGATGTCGGCCAATAGAACCATCAGCATCAACGGCAAAACCATCACCATTCTAGACCGCAGCAAACTGTAATAGCATGGTTTTTCATCCGCTTACAGGCAATAACGAGTGCCCACCACGCTTCAACAATCCCTTCTATTATGAGCCTCATTCACTCTGTTTGACAGCCGTCGAACAGCTAAAGGCAGAGTTATCAGCAGCAACTTCCACACCTTTCGGTCGTGAAATCGCTGCCGGAAAGATGTTCGGTGTGCTCATCGTAGAACGAGACAACGGTGAAATGGGATATTTACAGGCCTACAGCGGACAAATATGTGGGCGCAGCGATTGGCCAGATTATGTGCCGGCCATATTCGACTACCTGCAACCCAATGGCTATTTTAAGACCCATGAGCAACAAATCAGCGCCATCAACGACGAAATCAAACGCATAGAGAGTAGCCAAGAATATCGCCAACTACAGCAAGACTTGGCAACCACACAAGCAGAGGCACAAGACAGGATATCGGCTCAACGCAGCTTGATGGAACAGAGCAAGAAGCAGCGCGACCAACTCCGACAATCGGGCAAAGGCTTCGATGAAACCGCACTTATCAGAGAGAGCCAGTTCCAAAAAGCCGAATTGCGACGTATCAAACTACAATATGCTGACAAAGAGCAGCACATTATCGATGGAATCGGTCGTTTTGAATCAAATATACAAAAGTTAAAGACTAAGCGACATCAACGTTCGGACGCGCTACAGAGATGGTTATTCGAGCATTTCTCCTTGCTTAACGCGCGTGGAGAGACGCGTAATCTGCTTGATATCTTCGCTCCAACAATAAGCAAGATTCCCCCATCGGGCAGTGGGGAATGCTGTGAGCCTCGGCTGTTACAATATGCCTACGAACACCACATGCACCCACTACAGATGGCCATGTTTTGGTGGGGCGCATCGCCCAAGCAAGAATTGCGGCGCCACGGACAATTCTATCCAGCCTGTAACGGGAAATGCAAACCCATTTTAAATTGGATGTTGCAAGGACTGGACGTAGAACCTAACCCACTAGATGCCGACAATCATAACGAATTGCGCACGATAGACGTCGGCGAACACTATGTAGTAGTGAATAAACCGGCCGGCATGTTGAGCGTTCCGGGAAAGAGTAAACGCGAGTCGGCAGCCTCTATCTTGCGCGAACGATACCCAAAGGCCGACGGTCCGATGATGGTTCACCGGCTCGACATGGCTACATCGGGATTGCTCATCGCCACCCTTGACATGCCCACCTATATCTATTTGCAACGTCTTTTCGCTACCCACCGCATACGAAAACGCTACGTAGCCATCCTTAACGGCGAAATAGAAGTTCCTACAGAGGGTACCATTGCCCTACCATTGGCTCCCGACATCATGGATCGTCCACGCCAAAAGGTAGACCACGAACACGGTAAGCGAGCCATAACGCGATACCACATCATAGAAAGAAAGAACGGAAAAACACGCATAGCACTCTTTCCTGAGACAGGGCGTACCCACCAATTGCGCGTACACTGTGCCCATCCCGAAGGACTCAATTGCCCTATCTTGGGAGACGAACTATACGGTAAGAAGGCCGACAGGATGTATCTGCATGCCGAAGAAATAGAAATTGCGCCCGACGAAGTCAGTCCGTGGGGCGCAATGAAATGGATATGTAAAGCCGATTTCTAACATTCGGCCTTGTTCAAACAAAGAACATAACGATGACTTGGGCGATAATCACTCGCACAAACATGCTCAACGGATAAACCGTGGCATAACTTACATTGGCCGTCTCGCCCTCAAGTGTGTCATTAGCATAGGTCAATGCCATCGGATTGGCCATGCTTCCACAAAGTATTCCACAGATGGTTCCGAAATCAAATTTCTTCGTCTTCAGCGCGATGAAACCGACAATAATGACAGGTAGCACCGTGACAAGGAAGCCTAATCCTACCCATAACGCACCTTCTGGGCGCAACACGGTATCCATAAAATGCTTACCGGCTTCAAGCCCAAGTCCGGCTAAGAAGATTGCCAAACCGAGTTGGCGAAGCATCAGGCCTGCACTACGCGTCATATAAGAAATAAAATGAACGCGCGGACCGAGTGAACCAATGAGGATTCCCACTATGATGGGACCACCGGCAATACCTAGCTGGATAGGAACACTCATGCCGGGAATGACGAGAGGAATCGTACCAACGGCCAATCCAAGAATCATTCCGAGGAAGATGGCACCCAAATTAGGTTCGCTAAGCGTCTTCACGGCATTCCCCATAAAGCTCTCCACATGGTCTACATCTTCGGGAGCGCCCACCACTGTAACACGGTCGCCATACTGAAGGCGTAGGTCGTCGGTGGCCAAAAGTTTAATATCGCCACGGATAACACGACTGACATTCACGCCATACGTATTGCGTAGCTGCAAATTGCCAAGTAGTTTACCATTGAGCGTAGTGCGTGTGACCACGATAACGCGGCTTTCTACCTTGGTATCGAGCGCATTCCAATCTATCTGATCTCGATTCCAATCGGTCTCAACCTTCTGTCCGAAGAGCAACGTCATGGCCTCAACCTCCTCCTTATTCGACACCACAAGCAGGCTATCTTTAAGTTCCAAGCGCGTAGTCGCAAGCGGAACGATGACCTGACTATTACGCCAAATACGCGAAATGATGAACTTACGATGAGTCATATTGGAAATCTCGACGATGGTTTTGCCCTTCAATGCCGGATTGACGACAACAAATTGTCCCACAGAAGTGTGGTCGGCATCGTCTTTAATACGTGCTTTGAGGTCGTCGGGCTTGACAAACAACTTGCGCAACACAATCATGCCGAGGATAACACCTACCACACCCAAAGGGTAAGTGACGGCACATGCCAAGGCTGCCCCTTGACTAGGCAAGCCCATTTGAGCCAGCGTTTGCTGAGCAGCACCCAACGCAGGCGTATTCGTGGTGGCTCCACAAAGGATTCCAACCATATCGGGAAGCGACACGGGCGTGAAGATTGACAATAAAATAGTCATAACCGTGGCAACCAATGCCAGCGCCAATCCCCATAGATTAAAAGCCACTCCCTCGTGGCGCAAGGCTCCGAAGAAGTTTGGTCCCACGTAGAGTCCAAGGGTATAAACAAACAATGTGAGTCCGAAACTTTCGGCATAAGAAATCATTTGCGAATCTACCGTTAGGCCAAAATTGCCTACCACAATACCAACAAAGAAGACAAAAGCGATTCCAAGAGAAATTCCCTTGTAATGAAGTTTGCCTAATGCTAATCCGAGCGAGCAGATAAGCGACAATACGACGATAGCCTGTATCGCCGAATGCATACTGAATAAGCCCTCAAGCCATTCCATAAAAATGTGTTATTTTCTAACCATTGAAAAAAAACTTGCACAAAGTTACGACAAATACCTTGGGTCGGCAAAAATAAAAGGTATATATTTGCAAGTTTATAGAATAAATCCTAAATTTGTTGGGAAAATGATAACCATGAAAAGAGTGACGGCGCTTTGGCTCTCACTATGTTGTATATATCCTACAGAGATACACGCACAAGAGCCTGATACCACAACAACCATACACCATATTGAAGCAGATGTAATTCCATCGACCATCCTTCATACCAACCGTTACCTCCAAGGAGGCAACGCAGAAAGGCGTACGATGAACTACGCTTTCACCGCTCGACTGAAGTGTGCGTTCGCTTCGCCCGAAGGAAGCATGCAAGAACGCATCTACAGAGGTGCATATCAAGGTATCGGTATGGCCATACACGATTTCAATTGGCAACTAGGTCATCCTTGGTCGGCATTCATTTTCCAAGGCGCACGTATCAAGACCATCTCGCCATATATCAACCTGAACTACGAATGGAATCTGGGATTGACCGCAGGATGGCACCCTTACGACATAGAAAAGAATCCGGATAACAAGGTCATCGGTTCGCGCGTGACGGCTTATATAGATGCCGATTTATACTTAAACTTCCGCCTCTCACGCCATTTCGACCTGAATGCCGGTATTTCGGCCATTCATTTCTCCAACGGAAATACCACAGTACCGAATGCCGGATTGAACGTATTGGGCGGACGGATGAGCTTGGCGTACTATCTAAACCGGCCCAGACAAAGGACTCAAAAACAAGATACCATCCCCCATTTTCACCGTCATCTATACTATGACTTAGTGGCTTATGGAGCATGGTACCAATTGGGATATAACACAGACGACGGTCCGGTGATTATACCGGGTAAATATGGTGTCTTCGGATTCAACTTTAATCCGATGTATGGCATCAACCATTGGTTCAGTACCGGGCTCTCAGTCGATGGTGTCTACGACAGAGGAGCCAACATCTACAAACCTCTCGACAAAAAAGACAAATCGGTTGTGACGCTTGTACCGAATAAACCTAAGACCTTGGAACAAATGGCTATCGGCTTATCGGCACGTGCCGAGTTTATCATGCCATACTTTTCTATCAACGTAGGAGTAGGCCATTACCTGCTAGGAGCACAGGGCGACCTGAATGAGTGGTATCAGATACTCGCCCTGAAAGTGCATTGTACGCACCATCTATTCCTACATATCGGCTATAGTCTGCGTGATTTCAAGTACCCAAACCATTTGATGTTGGGTACAGGATGGCGATTCTAGTAGGTGTTACGCGTTAAAGTGGGCGTAAAGTAGCGCCCATTGGTAATCTCGCTGATAGACAACACCTCATAAGCTATATTATAAGTGGTAGGTCCTTCTTCCCATAAAAAGCCGATATTACCACCGATAAGCTGGGTCATCGTGGAATAAGCAGACAACTGTTGGCTTACTTGTAAGCCACGTGTCCATCCTGTGACAAGACCGGCTGTGCCAATATGAGTGGTGGGAAGTTCGCGATAGAAGAAGCCTACGTGGCGACGTTGCGGGCCGAAAGGTACACTCTGCAAAGCCAACCACACATCGGTTTCGTCGGAAGCACGACGTGCCTTAACCACTAAAATTTCTCCGTTGCAAGCATTCTGAATGCCATCGAAAGACTGACTCTTCATAGGTACATCCCAAGAGCCGCGACCTTTCTTGACATTAGTGAAGGTATAGACGTTGAACAAGCGGCCGTTGGCACGAGAACTAAGGATAACACTGCCATCGGGGAGTTCATCACACTTAGGCTCATCGCCTTTTGGACAAGGCGATTGAGTGGTGTTGCCTAAAGCTTTCCACGACTTTCCGAAATCATCGCTGTAAACAACGAAGTTGCCTTGTAGCGTACAAAGGGCTGCATAGAGACGATAGTAGCGCCCCACCTTAACATAACGGCTCTGGTGTATCTTACCCGAACCGAAGAAAAGGCTTTGTACTGGGCCGTCCTTATGCTTATCGAAGAGGCGGTATATTTTCTCAGTAATCTCCTCACCTTGATTCCATGTGTGGCCATTATCATCGCTATAGAAGCGAGCTACACGATTAGGATTGTTGCGACGAGCCTTGGTATAAGGGGTCTTTCCACACACACCGATAGCTAAAACACGTGGGCTGGTGCGGTCGGCCACAAGTGCACAGTCGCCAAAAGCGTAATTCCAACCAACAGAAGATTCGTCGCCTGTACCGTCGGCCAGCTTACGTTCGGCGCTCCAAGTCTTGCCTTGATCGCTGCTTTCGCGGAAGTGGAGGTCGATAGCACCATAACCTATATCGCTACCACAATAACGATAGTCGGCCACAGCAATGATATTCCCATTCTGAGCTTGGGCAATGGCCGGGATGCGATAAGGCACACTGTCGGGCAATGTACGGAAAAGAATCTGATGGAAATGCCCTGCCTGCGAGCAGAGAGCTACGGCCGAAAGGGCTACGGTCAATAGAAATTGTCTCATGGAGTATTGCTTTTTTAATCTTTTATACTATATATTGCAAACTTACAAAGAAATTTCCAAATAACCAACCACATAAGAAAGAAAAACGTCTCAGCCCTATACAACAAAAAACGAGTGCACTCTTGAGAATGCACTCGCTATTTTTGAATAGGGAATTAAATCGTATTATTTATCCCACCATACTCGTGTATCAAATCTATCCTTACCTTGACGAGCAATAGCTGCGTCGTAGTTGGCCTTATTTACCTGAGATTCCTTGCTAGGATAGATGAAGCGACGTGGGATAGAACCATCCTTTGTAGCACACTGACCATCTTCCTTAGCCATTGCATTAGGTGTCAATACAGGGAAACCAGAGCGACGCCAGTTTGTAAACACCTCATGAGGATCACCGAAAGTAGTGATGTAATACTGTGTATTAATCTGTTCCAAAGCCTTAGCTGCGTTGTAAGGATTAGCAGCGAGATAAGCATCTACCTTACCATCTAAGTACTGCTGATAAATCTTACCGGCATTGGGGAATTGCTTAAACTGCAAGAATGCAGCCTTTACACCGTCTTCATAGAACTTCTTAGCGTCACCGCTGATGTATCCACGAACTACAGCTTCTGCCAACAAGAAGTTTGTCTGCGCAGCTGTTACAACAAATGTAGGAGCTGTGGGGTCATTATAAGTGTAACGGTTAGGGATTGAGAAGTAGTTGGTGTAACGATCATACCAGTAAACAGGTGTACTCTTACCGTCTTTTACGACATGGTCAATGATGTGAGCATCGTCTTTTTTGAATCGAGGATCAACTTTAGCCATAGCGTAAGGACTGGTAGGGTTCAAGCTATAACCACCAGAAAGAAGACCTTCTTGCTTCTCTGGAGTCATATCACCATAGTCTTCGGCAGACAAATCTTTCTCAACCGACTTGATACCATTGGTTGCTGCAACAGTCGCAATCAAAGAGATACGTGGGTCTTGAGAATCCTTCAACATATCAACGAAAGTCTTGCTGAGGAAGAACTCACGGTCTTCTTTGGCATTGATTTTAGCAAATGGCTCAGCAGAATCATCCGAAGGAGATGCTCCGGGATGGTCCAATTTCACATTATCTGCGTAATCTGTGATAACACCATTGGCAAAAGCCTTAGCAGCATACTTCTTTGCTGTAGCCTCATCTACCTTTACTAGGCGCATAGCCAAACGAAGCATGAGAGAGTTAGCAAACTTCTTCCACTTAGCGGCATTACCTGCAAAATAGACATCATGGGCTCCCATGTCAGCAGTTCCAGATGCCAAATTAGCCTGAGCTTCATCCAATTCCTTCAGCATATCAGTGTAAATATCCTTCTGGCTATCGTAAACCGGATAAGAGAATTGGTCAGGACGACCAGCTTGAGAGTAAGGAATATCTCCGTAAAGGTCTGTCATCTTGCCGAAAGCATAAACACGCATCACACGAGCGATGTTCCAATCTATCTTCAATTTGTCGTTTCCTTTCCACTTATCAACGCAGGTAGTGACGTCACGCAAAGCTCCACGGTCACCATTGAAAGTATCCCAGAACGAAGCAGAGTAACCATCGCTGTAGTTATAGCGGCCATAACTATCCCACCAGTCGATAGATGTAAGTTGCTGAGTAAACTGAGCTGAGTAGATACATCCGGTACGCCACATATCCCAGTCGGAGCCCAATGCCTGATGTTCCGCATTTGTGAACAGCATAGCCGTAGGCACATTGGCCTCATTCAAGTGCTCCGGATCAATATTGAGGTCACCAAAATCTCCACAACTAGAGACTCCGAGTGCAACTACCGAAGCTAATGCTATATATTTAAACTTTTTCATTTTATTTTCTCATTAATGATAATTAGAACTTAATATTCACATTGAAACCAATGTTTCTAGTTGTAGGATAACCGTTCAACTCAAGTCCTTGACCGTTACCAGCATTGACTGCAGACTCTGGATCAATGTTCGGAGTATGCTTCATGATTGTCCATAGGTTACGAGCAACAAGAGATAGGCTCAATCCCTTAACAAAGTTCATGTGAGTAAACATTGATTTCGGGAATGTATAGCCTAACGACAACTCACGCAACTTGATGAAGTCAGCACTGTAAACGAACTCTTCGCCAATGTTTGCCTTGCAAATTGCCTGATAATAGTCTTGAGCTGATACAGAAACAGTGTTGGCCTTGCCGGTAGCTTCATCAATACCCGATGCCACGATAGCACCCTTTGCATTGTCGGCTGTACGACCGTTCAATGTGTTCTTGTGCATACCATAGGAGTAAAGCTGGTAGTTTGTACCAGAGAAAATCTTAGCACCGAACTTTGCATCAATCAAGAATGCCAATGTAAAGTTCTTATAGCTGAAAGAGTTACGGAAACCACCGGTCCACTTATAAACCCCATTACCGAGTATAGTCTGCTCACCTGCTTGTGGAAGCCCCTTACTCAACAGAAGATTACCATTAGCATCTCTCTTATACTTGTTACCGATAATCTGACCATAAGGCTGTCCTACAACATTGTAGATATAAACATTACCGTTACGGCTCTGAGCTCCATCGATAGACAAACGGTCTACACCATCACCCAAAAACTCTACATTTGAGTTGTTATAAGCAAAGTTCAAAGTAGTATTCCACTGGAAATTTTTGTTTCTGATAGGATATGCATCAACCATAAACTCAAAACCGTTGTTCTTCAATTTACCAACATTGGCAACCTTAGAACCATAACCTGATGCAGAAGATGTAGATACTACAGCGATGTCATCGGTGGTCTTCTTTACATAGTAAGCCATATCAAAGTTCAAACGACTCTCGAAGAATGACAGGTTCAAACCTACTTCAAACTCAGAAATATGAACCGGCTTCAATGTATTGCTAGGATACTTGTCACCATTGTTCTGTGTTGCTGCAATCTGTCCATTAACCTTATAGTTACGCAATTGGTAAAGAAGGAGGTTCTGATAAGGAGAAGTTCCGTTAGATGCAGAAGCCAAACCGGCACGCAACTTACCGAAGTCGAACCAAGCAGGAAGCTGGTTACGGAATGTATCGGTGAACACCCAAGAAAGTGTTGCAGATGGGTAGAAATAGCTATTGCTATTGTCTGCCAATGTAGAGAACCAGTCGTTACGAGCTGTAAGGTTCAAGAACACTTGGTTCTTCCATCCTAAATCAGCTGTACCATAGAGAGAATTAACCTGATAACGCTCTGTCTTTATAGCCGGACGCTTGTCACTCAAGTTGTTCACAGACCACAAACCGTCTACTACGAATGGGCGACCACCATCTGAAACCAAGAATATCTTGCTGATATCAAACTGCTTGTTACCACCGAAGGTAGCACCAACAGTCCAATCACCGAATGTTTTATTGAAGCCCAAAAGGAAGTTGTAGTTGTTCTCATGGAAGTTCTTAGAGTACTGAGTCATCCAACCTGCAGGGTCAGCAGCTGCACCAACAGGCTGTACCTGCTTGTATTCGAAGTTATAACCATCGTGTTGAACGGCACCTTGGATATACAACCAGTCTGTAATATCCCAACGTAAATTGACAGCACCAACCAAACGTGTGCGGTTCATATCGTTGGTCTTACGATATTGCAACCAATAAGGGTTGTTGAAATAAACATTGGTACCACCAATCATTTCGCTTCCGTCAAGGTTAGTACCCCAACCTTTTTCGGTTCCCTTCATCCACTCTATGTCGAAAGAGTTACCACGATAAAGCAGAGAAGCATTGGTATTACCGTTACCATCAGAAAGGTTTGCACGACCATTCGACTTATCCGTAGTATAGTTAGCGGTCACTGTCAAGTGCAGATTCTTAAAGATGTCATAGGTAGTATTCATATTCAAACCTACCTGGCGATTACCTGCGTTAGGCAGAATACTCTTCTCCTTATTATAAGAAGCACCGAAACGATAAGTAATATTTTGTGCAGAACCAGAAACTGAAGCCGAAGTATTAGTTGTAATACCGGTACGATAGAATTTAGACCAGTTGTCTACATCCTTATAAGCATAAGTATTACCAAGGAAGTTGGTAGCTTCAGAGCCATCTAAAGCGGCACCCCAGCTATTGCTTTCGCCTTCTTGAGCAGCCTTTACGTTAGTAGGCTTCACACCATATTTACCCAAACCGAAAGTCTTTTGCCAATCGCGATAGTCATAAATAGAGTTGAAAGTCAAGTTCTCATTTACTTCAATAGATACCGGCTGATTCTTCTTACCACTCTTAGTAGTAATCAAGATAGCACCGTTACCACCACGATAACCGTAAAGGGCAGAAGCGGCAGCCCCCTTCAACACCTGAATACTTTCGATATCATCAGCGTTGATGTTGCTCAAACCGTCACCCATATCCGAGCCACCCCACATACCTGCGGAGCCTTGGTTGGTATTATCAAATGGCACACCGTCCACTACATAGAGAGGCATGTTGTTACCTGTAAGTGAAGCATTACCACGAATGACTACACGAGAAGTACCTGTAGAACCTGTACCATTACCCGCTACGTTCACACCGGCAATCTTACCAGAGAGAGCATTACCAATATTGGGATCACGTGCCAGCTGGAAATCCTCACCACCTACCTTCGTTGTAGAATATCCCAACGAACGAGACTGGCGCTTGATACCCAAGGCTGTTACCACAACTTCATCGATAGCGGTAGCTTCAGGAGTCATTTTCACGTCTACCTTAGAGCGGTTACCCACTTTTACATAAGCTGTCTTGTAGCCTACATAAGACAATTCGAGTGTTCCGTTAGCCGGACAGTTAATCGAATAATTACCATCGATGTCGGTAATTGCATTGATGTTAGTACCCTGTACCTTGACAGTTGCACCAATAACCGGCTGACCGGTCTCATCAAGGACATTACCTTTGACTGTTGAGTTCTGTGCGAATGCTCCAAAAGCGAAGCATAACATCAGAACAGTTAGTTTGGTTCTCATTGAGATCCAAAAGAACTTCATTCCTTTACACATTTTGAATTAAGTTTAGTTACAGTTACCCTAAACAGGGATTGTTAAAGTTATATATCTGGTTTTACACAAGGCAAAATTAGCAAATGATTTGATAAATGCAAATTTTTTAATACTTTATTTTAAATAAATCAAACAAAATTACAACTTTAAAAATTCATATAAACCGCTCAATACGAATATATTACACCGTTTTTAAGCGTTTATAGACCGTCATGGCATTCCTATATACTCATTTGAAACAGTTTTGCTATTAAAATATTTTTAGAACTATACAGAAGTTACAAAACTAAAACCATTCCACATTTTTTAAATCATAAAAGCATATTATTTAATACTTAGAATAGCAAACAGAAAGAAAACTTAGCTTTAAAAAGAAAGAAATGAAAGCTAGATGGTTCTAATTTTCTAGTTTATTCTCCTTTTCTTACCCTTCATCAGGGAACAAAGAAGCTTTATATATAATATGGTGTAAATCCAACTGAAAGCCCCCGTGTCCCAAGAACAACCCATCTATAGTCGGCAAGTTAGAGTAAGTAGGGGCATACAGCCCCATCCTACCCTTTCTATCTCTTCCTTTCCAACAATATCCTTGTGGCATTCATCACGGCCAACAACGCCACGCCGCTATCGGCAAACACAGCTCCCCACAGATTGGTCAAGCCTAGCACGCCTAGCAACATCACCAGTGCTTTTACACTAAGAGCCAAGAATATATTCTGCCAAGCAATCACATACGTACGTCGCCCCATCTCCACAGCCTCGGCAACTTTCGTCGGTTGGTCGGTCTGCAAGATAATATCAGCCGTCTCAACAGCCAAATCCGATCCCATGGCTCCCATCGCTATGCTCACATCACTCATGGCCAATACCGGCGCATCGTTGATACCGTCGCCCACGAAAGCCACCTTCCGACCTTGTCGCTGCAACTCTTGGATATGTGCCACCTTATCTAGAGGCAACAAGTCACCATATCCATGCTGTATATGCAGTTCATTGGCCACCCTGTGTACGAGTTCCTGCTTGTCGCCCGATAATATTTCTACATGATTGACACCTTGAGAAGCCAAGCTTTCCACAACATGCCGAGCATCCTCTTTCGGCGTATCTGCCAATTTCAAGCAACCCACATATCGCCCATTACAAGCACAAGCCACCAATGTCTCGCTCACTTCTTGCAGCTCAACCGGATAGACCACCCTTTCTTGATCCAGTAATCTGAGTGTTCCCACGAGCCATCTGTCCTTACCATTGTGTGCTTCCAACCCATAACCGGGAATATCTTTGGCATCCAATCGCTTATCCGTGGGATGATATTCTGCTATGGCCTGCGCCAACGGATGATTGTTACTACTTTCCATTGCCGACACTACATCCTGCATTTCAGGCGTCAGGCCTTCCACCGAAGTAACGGTAAACTGCCCCGTAGTCAGTGTTCCGGTCTTGTCAAACACAACGGTATCTACCTCACGAATGGCATCTAAAAAATTTCCACCCTTAAAGAGGATACCGCGACGCGATGCCGCTCCGATACCCCCAAAATAGGTTAAAGGCACGCTAATAACCAATGCACAAGGACAAGAAATAACCAAGAACACCAAAGCACGGTGCAACCAAGTACTAAAAACAAAGGAAAAATCGGCCGTAATCAAACTATATAGCCACGGCAAAATCACCGTCAGCACGGCCAATAGCACGACAATGGGCGTATAAACACGTGCAAATCTACGAATAAAGAGTTCGGTCGGAGCCTTGCGTTCACCTGCTTTCTCGACCATCTCTAAAATACGCGAGATAGCAGAATCGCCAACCTTACGCGTCGTACGAATCCTAACTGGGCTGTCCACGACTATCATTCCGGCCAGCACCTCACTTCCGCCATCTATCAGCCTAGGCAGACTCTCACCCGTCAGAGCCGCTGTGTTGAAAGTAGCAGCGCCATCTTGCAGCACACCGTCCAACGGAACGCGTTCGCCGGGTTTCACTTCTATCACACTGCCCACACCTACTTCTGCCGCTTCGCGAGCCTCAACCCCACCGTTAACAATCACCATTGCACGGTCAGGACGATAGGCCACCAAGTCTTTGATATGGTCTTTGGCACAGTCTACCGCTTTATCTTGCAGCAGTTCGCCAATACAATAGAGAAGCATCACAGCCACAGCTTCCGGATATTCGCCTATGAAAAACGCACCAATAGAGGCCAACGACATCAGTGTAAACTCCGTAAACACATCGTGCTTCTCGCTGATATGCTCCCAAGCCTCTTGCATCACTCCCCATCCTACAGGCAGGAATGCAATGATATACCATGCCAAAAGCACCCACCAATGCCCGAACCAAGCCACATCAAGCCATGTCATCACCATCCCGACAACAAGCATCACTGCCGAGACTACTAGTTTCCAAGGTTGCATTATTTCTTCCTCTTCCATCTTTATAAATTTTGATTCATCGACAAAAGTAAAAATAAAAACATGCAACTCGGTTGCAAACTCCTTATTTACTCAGATATTCCACCAATCGTTCAGGTCGATTGGTCTTGATGATTGTACCTCCTTGTCGTATCAAGTCGCCCCACACGAGCTCGGCATCTCCATCCTTTTCCACATCTACATGGTTACCGGCAAGTCCTTTCTCGGTTGTATTGAAGCATACACGAGCATGTCCGCGCACCAGCGAGATGGCATGTTTGAGCAGCGAATTATTATTTTTGGAAAATCGTAATTCCACCATCACCGGCCACGACTTCAACGCCTTGCGTACACGAAGGATTGCACGTGGAGCGTCAAGGTCTACCACTGCCTTATGCATCCAGTTGCCTTCGTCTTTCACCGCACCCGGTAGTATGGCCACACTTTGCGCTCCTGCTTCTGCTACCACATCGCGAATATCCGACAAGAGGGCATCGGGAGCATTAATATCTACCAAGATACGCCCCTTGGCATAGTTCAAAACCTCTTTCAACGTAGGCATTACCCATTTAGTCACCTGCCCACGGTCGTCTTTCATCTTCAGTGCTTTTAATTCCGCCAGAGTCTTGTTGCCAACAAGTCCCTTACCATTAGTCAGTCGTTCTAAAGTCCTATCAGAGAAGCAAACGAGCTGTCCGTCCTTGGTCTTACGCACATCTACCGACACCATTTGGCGTCCTCGCTCCACCGATTTAAACACAGCATTTAGCGAATTTTCCGATGTTCCGTGCCAATCACCACGATGCGCATCGAGCAACACTTCTTTTCCTGTGACGTTAAGTAGGTGGGCACGCAATTCGTCTATATTCTTAGAAAGTCGTTGATCGAACAACCATTCACCCATACCCGGTATGCTATAGGCCACACGCCAAGCATCCTTACCGTCTCCACCCACCAATCGTGTGTGTTTGATATTACTTCCTGTGAGCATCAGCTCGTGCACTTCGGCAGCTCGTTCGGCAGCTGTAGCCTCCAAAGGCCAGTCTTTCTCGCTCACCATGGCGTCGTGTTCGTCCCATTCATCGAGCATCTTATCAACACCGGCTATCGTTTTCGTATCCTTTTTACCCGATACCAGCCACAGATTTTTCTTGGCCAAAGGTCCCAATTTTCTTGCATCCCAATGCCCAGAAACCAACAATGCCGAGGCAAAAAGGTCGGGGCGGCGTAGCAACATCACATAAGCCGACATGGCTCCCATGCCTTGTCCTGTGACATACAAGCGGTCGGCATCGAGCGGATACTGCTTTTTAAGGAAATCGACCAGCGACTGACAAGCGCGTATTTCGTCGCCATAATGATACGTATCGTCTGCCGTCAGGCGGTCGAACTGCGGTGCCACCACTACACAAGGATGTTTTTCCTGCCATTCGGGCGACGCCCACACCGTGGCGCCATTGCCTTGTACGAGTGGATTCTTCAGTTCCTTGCCCACCCCGGAGGCATCGTGCAGAAACAGCACCAATGGATATTTCACGCCGGGTTCAAACTTTCGGGGTATAAAGATATTGTAACGCAATCCTAAACCAGTCGACCGGTCTTTATAAGTCTGCTGCTTGAAGTCGTCTACCGCAATGTTTTGTGTCGACAAGGTGTAGATGGTATCTCTCAATGCCTTCACCTTTCCGCCTCCAAGAACCTTGATTTTTGCCTTCTGTACGACTGCGGCCGCACCGATCAATTTAGCTGCCGAGGCACGTTTAGAGGGCAAAGCTATAGGCGACTTCAGCGCGATAAGCACATACCGGCCACGCTTCGAGACTGCCGACTTCTCTGCTCGGTCGTTGGTATAGACCCTTGCCACCTCGCCCCCACGCACAGTGTATGTTTTCAACGTTAAACTTGTAGAGTCTATCGGGGCATCATATTCCAGCGCAACTGCCGTCAATTTTAGTCCGTCGCCAAACACCTCGTTGATGGCTTTGGCCCATTTCAACATGTGGTTACCGGCATTTGCCAGTGTAGCAGAGACCAGTAGTCCTGCCAATAATATCGTTCTTTTCATCATTCCAGATTGTTATGAGATTGCTGCAAAGCATCGGCAGCAATGCTGAAAGGCCTTTTCAGCTATTTTGCAAAGGTACAGCAGAAAAACTGCAATGCCTCTGCAGTTTCTCCAAAAAAGGTTAAATATATCTTCATTCAATCCATAATATCAAGCAAAAGAGTTACCTTTGTATCGCGGGCGTTAGAATATAACATATTGATATAACAACTATAACAAAAGGATAATAGACATGGAAAAGATTGATACACTGATTATCGGTAGCGGACCTGCCGGATATACGGCAGCCATCTATGCCGGTCGCGCTAACTTGAAGACCATCCTCTACTCAGGATTACAGCCGGGTGGACAGCTCACCACAACTTCCGAAGTGGAGAATTTCCCCGGTTATCCGCAGGGAGTAGACGGCAATCAGCTCATGATGGACTTGCGTGAACAGGCCGGAAGATTCGGTACCGAGATTAGAGATGGTGAGATTGTAAAAGCCGACTTGAGCAGCCGACCCTTCCATTGCGTCGACGACAGAGGCAACGAGATTGAAGCTCGCTCGGTCATCATTGCTACCGGTGCCACAGCAAAGTACTTAGGACTGCCCGACGAAGAGAAATATCGCGGTCAGGGAGTGAGCGCCTGCGCCACCTGCGATGGTTTCTTCTATCGTAAAAAGGTCGTTGCTGTCGTTGGAGGTGGCGATACAGCCTGCGAAGAAGCGATGTATCTGTCGTCTCTGGCAGCCAAGGTTTACCTCATTGTTCGTAAACCTTTCTTGCGTGCAACGGAGATTATGAAGCAGCGTGTCATTGATAAAGAGAATATCGAGATACTGTTCGAGCACAACACCGTGGGACTCTTCGGAGAGAATGGTGTCGAGGGTGCTCACGTAGTGAAGCGTTTAGGCGAACCTGATGAAGAGAGATACGACATCGCTATCGACGGTTTCTTCTTGGCTATCGGCCACAAACCGAATACCGAACTATTCAAAGAGTATTTGGATTTAGACGCTCAGGGCTTCATCAAGACCGTTCCCGGAACATCAAAGACAAACGTAGAAGGCGTCTTTGCAGCCGGCGACGTAGCCGATCCCAACTATCGTCAGGGCGTGGTAGCAGCCGGTTCAGGTGCTATGGCAGCCATCGATGCCGACAGATTCTTGCAAGCTAATTAGTTAAATAAGGAGGAAGAAGGAGTTAAATGCCCCCATCGGGCATTGGAGTTATCAGTAGTTAATGGACATTTGTCTGCTAACTACAAGTCTTAAAGAGACACTTACTCTTGATAGTTCCCGAAAACTCCTAAACCTACTCAAGCTATCCTATAAATTATAAAAAGAGAGAAGAGGCAGCAGTCTTTTCTCTCTTTTTATTTCGTAATGTCATTATTATTTCATACCTTTGCACCCGTTCAAACCGAGAAGACCATTTTTATTAGGATAAGTAGGGAGGTCCAAGAGCTTGAACAGGAATTTATATACATTTTATTTTGAAGACATTTGAAGAGTTAGGCGTTAACGAAGAGATTCGTAAAGCCATTCAGGAGATTGGGTTTGAGCATCCGATGCCTGTTCAAGAAGAGGTAATCCCGTATTTATTAGGTAATGGAAATGATGTCATAGCGCTCGCGCAGACCGGTACAGGTAAGACTGCCGCCTATGGAATCCCATTGTTACAAAAGGTAGATCCATCACAGAAAGTCACTCAGGCACTCATTTTGAGTCCTACACGCGAGCTTTGTTTGCAGATTTCCGACGACCTCAACGACTTTGGTAAGTACATTCCGGGCTTACATGTAGTACCCGTTTACGGCGGAGCATCTATCGAAACCCAGATTCGTTCACTCCGTCATGGCGTGCAAATCATTGTGGCTACACCCGGTAGATTGATTGACTTGATGCACCGGGGAGTCGCTAAGCTGGAGCATGTGAACAACGTTGTGCTCGACGAAGCGGACGAAATGCTCAACATGGGCTTCTCCGACAGCATCAACGAAATCTTTGAAGGCGTGCCAAGCGACCGCAATACATTGCTCTTCTCAGCTACAATGAGCCGTGAGGTGGAGCGTATTGCAAAGAATTATCTGCACGATCACAAGGAGATAGTAGTGGGCAGCCGCAACGAAGGAGCCGAGAATGTAAACCATATCTATTATATGGTGCATGCCAAAGACAAGTATTTGGCACTCAAACGCATCGTAGACTATTACCCACGTATATTCGGTATCGTCTTCTGTCGTACCAAATTGGAGACTCAAGAGGTTGCCGACAAACTCATCAAAGACGGATATAACGCTGAAGCATTGCATGGAGACCTGAGCCAACAACAGCGCGATTTAACCATGCAGAAGTTCCGTAACCACCTCACACAGTTGCTTATTGCTACCGATGTGGCTGCACGTGGACTCGATGTCGACGACTTAACGCACGTCATCAACTACGGAATACCCGACGATGTAGAGAGTTATACTCACCGAAGTGGCCGTACCGGTCGCGCCGGAAAGAAGGGTACAAGTATTTGTATCATCCACTCACGCGAGAAATTTAAGATTCGTCAGATTGAGAAAATCATCAGCAAAGAGTTTGTAGACGGCACACTGCCTTCGCCCGAAGAGATATGCAAGAAGCAACTCTACAAGGTTATGGACGACATTATGAAGACCGATGTGGACGAAGAGCAGATAGCTCAGTACATGGAAGAAATCAATCGACGATTCGAATATATTGATAAAGAAGACATCATCAAGAAGATGGTGACCATCACTTTCGGTCGTTTCCTCGACTACTACCGCAATGCACCGCAGTTAGAGAAACCTGTGACCGGTGGCAGAAAAGAGCGTTCGGAAGCCGGCAACAGCCGTGGACGCCGCTCAGAGGGTGGTCGTCGCAAGGCCGAAGGCGGTTATAAACGTCTCTTTATCAACCTTGGTAAAGACGATGGATTCTATCCCGGCGAGATGATGCAGTTCTTAAACAAGAATGTACGTGGCCGTCAAGAGGTGGGACATATCGACTTATTGAGTAAGTTCTCGTACTTTGAAGTACCCGAAAGCGACGCCCAAAAGGTGATGCGTGCCCTCAGTGGCTTGCGTTACAAGGGCAGAGAAGTGCGTTGTAACGATGCCGATGAGCCACAACGTGGCGGTGGTCGTCGCGAAAGAAGCGACTATAGCGAGCGTCGCGGACGCAGTGAGGCGCGTGGAAGACGTAGCGATGCACCTCGCAAGAGTGCTCCCCGTCGTCGTAATGACGATACCAACGCAACCGATTGGCGCTCTTTGATGAATGCCGGAAATAAGACCTTGAAAGGCGAAATCCCCGATTTCACCGAAGAGGGATGGGCAAGAAGAAAGAGTAAAAAGTGAAAAATAAGGAATCAAAGTATTGAGATAAGAAAATAGGGAGCGTTTGGCTCTCATGAAATATCAAGGAGGTAGGCACGAGCTTACCTCCTTTTTGTTATGCTATCAACACGCTATACAATGACCATATCTATCCTTATAAACCGCCAATCAGCCAATCCTACCTCATTAAAGCCATCACTTCCCACTCCTAACTTCTCAATCTCAACTCGCTGCAAAGGCTTCGCAACCTTGCTGTCTCGGCTCTGCAGCATCGCCGAATAGGCTTTGCAGTATCGCTGCCTCGCCCTTGCAGTAAACTAATGGACATCTAAACAAGTTAACAAGTAGGCGAATTAAGAGTGAGAAGTGAATTGTTTTGGCTACGACGAGGGCAAAAAACACTACTGCACACGGCCTCCTTTCATGTGCGAGACCTCCCCAAACAACTGCTTTTAGTTAAATACATTGAAAAGATTTTGAATGCTTTCGGTATTTAGCGAGAACGATATATATTTGCAAAATAACCAATTATAAAAGGAGAAATAATGAAGAAAAAATTGTATACTACCTTACTGACCAGCCTCATGATGGCCAGTGCAGTATCGGCACAAGCCGCTGACGACTTGCTACATGTCAAAGGTAAACTGGCCAACTTCGGCGATTCGGCCGTCGTTGCCTATGGAACGTTCGGCGGGGAAACTAAACAAACCAATGTCGTATTGAAGGATGGAACCTTCGATTTCACGCTCCCGATGAAGGAAGTCTCTTACGTTCAGATGGCCACACCGGCTACCATGCGCGACCAAGACAGAACTAGAGTGCTCGTAGTGGGTGTTCCCGGCGAGACGTTGGAGTTGACCGGTGACATGAAAACACGCTATGATACCGGTGGCTCTAAATTCTATCAACAGTACCATGAGGTGAACCTAATGTTGGAGAACTCATCTAAAGAGATGCAAGAATACAGCATGGGCATTCAGAAGAGACTGGATGCAGGTGAGAATCGTGAACAGGTGATGAAGGAATATCGCGAAAAAGCTGCTGAAATAGAGGAAAAGGCACAGCAACGTATGCTCGACTTCGTCAAGCAACATCCCGACTATGAGGCCAGTGCCGTCGTTATCAGCTTCCTCGAAGACGTAAAGAAGATGGAACAAGCAGCCACTCTTCTCACCCCCGAAGTGCAAAACGGGCGCATGAAATCGTACTATTCATTCTTCATAGACAGGGCTAAACAGCGTGCCGAAGCAGAAGAGAAAGCCAGCAAGACACAGGCTGCGGGTGTACAAGCTCCCGACTTTACACTTAATGACTTGGCTGGAAAGCCACTCGCCCTGAGCAGCCTGCGCGGCAAATACGTGGTTCTCGATTTCTGGGGTTCATGGTGTATATGGTGCATCCGAGGCATTCCAAAAATGAAAGAGTATTATAACAAGTACAGAGGACAATTTGAAATTCTTGGCATCGACTGTCGTGATAGCGATGAGAAGTGGCGTGCTGCCGTGAAGAAACACGACCTTCCATGGCTCCATGTGTACAATCCGGAAAACAGTAAGGTACTATCCGACTATGCCATTCAGGGCTTCCCAACCAAAATTATCGTTGGTCCCGACGGCAAAATCGTAAAGACCATCGTGGGTGAAGACCCTGTATTCTACACTATACTCGACGAGTTGTTCGGTAAAAAATAAACGGTTCAAGTTTAGAAAGATAAGAAGTTATCGGGAGAAAACGAGAGAAAAAGCCTCCAAGAGCCTTAAAGTCAATAGACATTTGTCCGTTAACTCTCATTCGTAATTTCTACGCCCAAAAGGCGTTTAACTCCCGATAACTCCGAAGTGGAGCGATATAGCAGAACGAAAATAAAGCAATGAATAAGGCCTGTGACACTCAATTGTATCACAGGCCTTATTGTTTCTACTCGTATTATCACTTTTGGAACACGAGTTTATCGAATAGTTGATAACGTCGATCCATCGTAGGATTGGTCTCAACACGCGTATTTACATCTATTTTCATCACTGGAACAGGATTCTTTCCGTTGATGGCGGGCCAGTCGGGGAGGCCCAGTCCATTGGGATTTCCGGTCTTAATGAAGTTCACATAGAAGTTCATGAAGATGCCGGAAACAGCATAATCATCGGCATTCCAGTCGAAAACTTCATTCGTAGAGAGGTTGCCCATGGCGTATTCTATATCCGATGAGTGGCTCGCTCCGATGTATTCATCCACCGGTTCAGTAGGTTTGGTATCGGTAGCCTTGGATGTTCCACCGGCCAGTTTGGCCACTAAACCTTTCTGTTTCATCGCCGGACGAGGATGACAATACTGATAACGATACACCGGACAATTACTTGTGGTACGGTGAAGTTCGCTCAAACGCCACGTACTGGTAGCAATAAACAAGAGTAGAACCAATCAGTGTGCCCGGCTCTTTGAACAAGTCGGCATCGTTATGAAAGCCATATAACTGCAACATCTCGTCGGTTGCATCGCCGAAAAGTGGCGTGATACGAGCCTTGACCGTCTCCAATGTGGGAGCACCGCCAAGCAAAACAGACCACGCAGCAGCCTCTTTCGAGGTACCACCGATAAGCAGTGGCACCTGTGCTTGCTCACCTTTCTTGAACACTTCCTCCGGTTGTTCGGTGAAGAAAAGGCCGTCTACTGTTCCGCGCGACATGCTTCTGACACCTGCTTGGGTCATCAATTCCTCGGCAGGCATGGCTCTTAGCTCCTTCAAACTCTTACAACCAATCTTTTTCATAGTCTTGACACCCTCGCTTTCAGCCTCTTTGAGCGATGGTAACTGACCATAAGCGATGTATAGATTACCTTTCTTGTCGACCTCATTATGCAACAATCCCACAATAGCACCACTCGAACCAATGACTTGAGAGAATGTTCCTTTGCCCATAGGTGATGCCATCAAAGCGCTCACCGACACCGAACCAGCCGATTCGCCCACGATAGTAATGCGTTTAGGATCGCCTCCAAAAGCTGCCACATTCTGTTGCAACCATTGTAAAGCAGCTACCTGATCCATGTAACCGTAGTTACCCGACCCTTTATACGAGGCCTCCTTAGAGAGTTCGGGATGCGAGAAGAAGCCGAAAATACCCTCGCGATAGTTTACCGTGATGCCCACTATACCACGTCGAGCCATGTTCAGTCCGGCGTAACGAGGCTCACTTCCGCTTCCTGCCATCAGTCCGCCACCATTGAAATATACCAACACCGGCAACTTCTCCTGCATGGTTTTAGCGGGCGTCCAGACGTTAAGATAAAGACAATCTTCGCTTTTTGTCTTCGCACCGAAGTTCATATCACCAAATATCGGTTCCTGCATGGGGTCGGGACCGAAGTCATCTGCCATCCTCACACCGTCCCAAGCAGCCAACGGTTGTGGCGCTTTCCAACGCAAATCACCTACAGGTGGTGCTGCATAAGGTACACCCTTGAAAACTTTAATACCCGAAATTTCAGTACCTTGCAGCACACCTTGTGCCACTTTTACGCGTGGTTGGTCTTGCGCACTTGCGCCTATTACCAAGCAAAACGCCAGCATTGATACAATAATTCTTTTCATTTGATTTAGTTTAGTTATTACAAGTAGAGTACACTCTCGTTACCTTCATTGAACAAGAGGTCTAAGATACTAAGGTTAGGTTGGAATCCATGTCGCTGCAAATAGACTTGATAATACGGTTTAGCAACAAATTCGGCATCCTCACCGGGATGCTTCGGCCGAATCACCTCACGAAAATCGGCATACCCTTCGACCTCATCCATGTACGAAGAGGTAAGTTTTACCGTCGGTTCTATGTCTAATAAACTGCACATTTTCTCCATGATTTCCATGTTGAAATCAAAGAGATACTTCCATTTTCGTTCAAAGAAAGGGCGCAAATCATCGGAATAGAACTCGAAGAAAGGGCTTTCTCCATAAGCACTCAATAATGCATTCCAGTGGATATGACGCCAGTTGCCATGGTCACTTATCTGTACATCGCGCATCGGACACTTCAAATTATCGGTTCGTTCCACCGGTACGGTGAGCGATTGCAAGCCATTGGCCGTCGCTATCGTGCACCGATTACGGTACGTTTGCTTCACAAAATTGTCGTGTTGTTCGATGAAACACACGCCATAACGGTTCAGTTTCTGATACCACTGCACCGGTCCGAAGTATGAGGAAGTGAGTATTGCGTTCTTTACCATGGTAGATAGAATAATCGGAAAGCCTGTCCAACCATTTGGTGTTGGTACACCAGCCGTCGGTCTTTGCCCGTATTGACCAAATAGAGTTTACAGTCTGCGCTCTGACAACGCTGACAACAGCGCGTCGGAACAAGATAGTGCGTGCCTCGTAGAGTGATGGTATCACCGGGAAGAGCCTCTACCCGACCAATGATAGTACCTTGTTGATGGAACACCACCATCGCCCCCGGCTTCAATTTTCGGTGTATAAATCTATCCACCATCACCCTATCGCCTGTCTTAAGCATCGGCCTGAGAGCCGAATCTGTCACTGTATAAACGGTGAAAGCGTATGCCCTGACGGCCAACATCAGCAAAACAGCCGCCACAAGCCCCAATATGAACTTGAAAGGGAAGCGCACTTTTCTTTATTAATAATTCATCATTGAGAATGGATAATTATGAAATGCGGATAAGGGAAAGCAGGACTAATATTCAGTGAATCACAATGCTGCTCATCATATCATCATTATCCATTTTCAATTTCCCATTATCACTTACTTAATATTATCTACCAAACTGAACAATCTGCTCCATCTGATACCGCTAAAGCCCTTGTGATCGGGGTCGTGCGACCACCAAATGAAGATAGGTTTACCCACGATGTGGTCTTCGGGAACGAATCCCCAATAGCGCGAGTCGGCCGAGTTGTGACGGTTGTCGCCCATCATCCAGTAGTAATCCATCTTGAATGTATAGCTGTTGGCAAGTTTTCCGTTGATGTATATCTGCCCATTGGTCACCTTTAAGTCGTTACCTTCGTAGGTACGGATGGGACGTTCGTAGACTGCTATATTATCCATCGTAAGCTTCACAGTAGCTCCTTTCTTCGGAATCCAGATGGGACCGTAGTTGTCACGAGTCCATCCCGTATAGCCATTGAGCGGATAAAGGTCGCCCGTAGTAGCATCAGTATTCAGTCGGATGCTTGCCACGAGGTCTTTACGAGCCTTCAATGCCTCGTAAGCCTTCTTGGTCAGAGGCAAGAAACCAGCCTGATTCAAGCTCATCATATCTTCCATTGAAATACCCAATTCGGCCATCACCTCTTCGGGCATGGGCTTCTTCAATTTCACATAGTAAGTATATTGCACATTATCCGGTTCCTTATTGGCCTTGCCATCAAGGTAGACGATGTGGTTTTTAATCTGCAACGTTTGGCCGGGTAAGCCCACACAACGCTTCACATAGTTCTCGCGACGGTCTGTGGGACGTGTGATAATGTCTCCATAGTCTTTCGGATTATTCGCTATATAGTTGCGACCAACGGCATATATCTGCCCAAAATATTCGTATTGCTGCTCCCGAGTAAGCTCAGCCAAGTTGGGTAACAGACCTTGTTGTTGTTCCACGAGCTGCTGACCAAATGAATATGCCATCTGATAGAAGTCGCTCTGCTGCCATTGTTCTTCGTTGACAAGCGTGTCACCGGCAGGATAATTGAACACTACAATATCATTGAGCTTCACATTACCTAGACCCTTCACACGACGATATTCCCAATGTGGCCAGTCCAAATAGCTCTTCACATTGATACCGGGCAACGTGTGTTGCGTCAAAGGCATAGTGAGTGGAGTCTGCGGAATGCGCGGACCGTAGCTCACTTTGCTCACAAACAGATAATCTCCCGTAAGCAACGACTTCTCCAAAGAGGAAGAAGGAATAACGAAATTCTGAAAGAAGAAGAGATTGATGAAGTACACTGCCACCAGCGCGAACACCAAAGCATCTACCCAACTCATGATAAATCGCACCGGACCTTCGGCATCTTTCCACCATTGCCAGCGTATCTTCTTTGATATATACACGTCGTATATAAAGGGAATAACTATCAATCCCAACCAACTCTTTAACCAAAAGAGGAATATAAGATACAATACCAGTACAACGACAAACTTAGTCCATTGTACTTTCATATTCAGTTTAGCTTTTTCTTTGTCTATCATAATCTTTTAATCGGTCTAATTTTGGGAATTAAGAAGGAGTTAGAAAGGAGTTCAAAGGGAGTTATCGGACAAATGTCCGTTATCTCCTGTTACCTCCCGTTACCTTCCCTTAGCCCCCATTACCTTTCGTTATCTCCTCAATATCCTTCAACTTGCGAAAGCCAGATTTATATTTTCTCAGCCCAATACTTCTTTAAACAAATCACTGGTAGTAAGCAATCCCGTATGGTCTTTGGTATACTCGGCAGCCAGTACAGCCCCCAACGCAAATCCTTTACGGCTATGTGCATCGTGAGAAATCACAATCTTGTCGGCCTCACTATCGTAAGTGATGGTGTGAATACCCGGAACTTCGTCGCGACGAACGCTCGCTATAGCCAACTCATTAGCTGCCACATGGTTCGTTCCGGTCACAGTGCCATCGGCATTATGCTGTTCTCCCTTCACCCACGTGTCTTTCCTGTCGAGTCGGTCGATGATTTCCTCAGCCAAAGTGATAGCTGTTCCCGACGGCGCATCAAGTTTATGGATATGATGGGTCTCCTCCATCTCTACCTGATACTGTGGGAAGCCGTTCATAATCTTGGCCAAATAGCGATTCACGGCAGAGAAAATGGCCACACCAACCGAGAAATTGGAAGCCCAAAACAAAGTCTGTCCCTCGTCACTACACAACCGTTCTACATCGGTCTTATGTTCGCTCATCCATCCTGTGCTGCCCGAAACCACCTTCACATGATGCTTAAACGCACGCAGATAGTTGTCGTAAGCCGCTGTGGGATTGGTAAACTCGATAGCAACATCAGCCGAAGCGAAAGCCGGACTGTCAAAGTCCTGCATGTTGTCAATATCTATAATACTCACGATTTCATGGCCGCGAGCTTTGGCAATCTGTTCTATCATCTTGCCCATCTTGCCATAACCGATTAATGCTATTCTCATTTTTGATGCTTTATTTTATTCTCATTTTCGTTCATACTCGTATATCTGCAAAGGTACTGTAAATCAGATGAAAAGCAAAAGAATCCTTTCTATTTTCTCGCTTTTGTCACATTTTTCATCTCATCTCATTCCATTTGTAATTTGAATCAGTATCTCTTTCATCCTCAAACCATCCACTTCTCACTCCTAACTCCTCACTCTTAACTCACTGCAAGGACGCCGCAACATTGCTGCCAAGCCTTTTCAGGATTGCTGCAGAGCCCGAACAACAAGACTGCTAGGGCTTTGCAGAAATTTGAGAGTGATGAGTTAAGAGTGAATAAAAACGTAGTCAAGTCACTAAATACCATGACTATAGCGATTTAAAGTATATTCATGCAGCTTTTATATAGGTTTGTATGTTTTAGAGCTATTTTTAGATTAATTAATAATCAATTCAAGATTGTTTCAAAATTTTCAACTAAATTCACCGCCATCTAATATCGATGCATATGAGAAAAAAACATTATCTGTTACCAGCATTCCTGCTTGCGCTGAGTATGGCAGTCCCCTATTCAGCCTCAGCTTTGGAATCTTCACCTGACTTACGAATCAGTCAGAAGTCGAACATCGTTACCGGTACAGTGGCCGACGAAAAGGGTGAGCCCATCATTGGCGCCAGTATCACACTCAAGGGAACTCGTGTGGCTACCGTTACCGATATTGAAGGTCACTTCAGTATCGAAGCTCCTGTGGGCAGTATCCTACAAATCACCTACGTAGGTTACGACGTCAAGGAGGTAAAGGTTACTTCGGCAAAGGCTTATTCCATCTCAATGACTGAGAATAGTCAGAACTTGAACGAAGTGGTCGTGACAGCCATGGGCATCCGAAAAGAGCGCAAAGCACTAGGATATTCGGTGTCTGAGCTCAACTCTAATGAAATTTTGAAAAACAAACAGACCAACATCGTTAACTCATTGGCCGGTAAAGTGCCGGGCGTCAACATCACCCAATCGAGCGGTGCAGCCGGAGCTGGGGCCACCATCATTATCCGTGGCGGTAACTCGGCGAGCGAATCGCGCGACAACCAACCGTTGTTCGTGGTTGACGGCATCATCTACGACAACTCCACACCTAACAGTGGAAACTCAGCTACCGACGGTGTGACGAAGAACAATACCAGCTTCTCTAACCGCGCCATGGACATTAACCCCGAAGATATAGAGTCGCTCTCGGTGCTGAAAGGTGCCGCGGCCGCTGCTTTGTACGGTTCTCGTGCTGCCGATGGTGTGGTCATCATCACCACAAAGAAAGGTAGCGAGGGCACGGTACGGGTGAACGTAAGCAGTAAGGTAAGCACGTCGTGGGCTACCAAGACGCCTGAATACCAGAAGACTTACGGTCGCGGATACTACAACGAGAAAGGTATCTTCAGCGATTACTCCACCCAATCGTGGGGTGAAAAGATTGGAGAGAGCAAGACTCTGAACCAAATATACGACAATGTAGGCAACTTCTTCCAAAACGGAGTGGTTTACGACAACAGCGTAAGCGTATCGGGAGGTTCAAAAAACGGGTCATTCTTCCTCAGTGCATCAAACTTCGACCAATCGGGTATAGTACCGCAAACAGGTTATAACAAGACAACTTTCCGCCTCAACGGTGAACAGAAGTATGGCAGACTGACCGTCGGAGCCAACGTGGCTTATACCAAAGCACACACCAAGAAGACGCTTACATCGGGCGGATTATGGGAACACGGCGGCAACGGTACAATGACAGCGCTCTATGGTTGGCCGCTTACCGACAATCTTACGCACTGGTTGAACGACGACGGTACCAAGTATCGCATGTTCGACGGCCTACAAGAGATTGCAGACGACGTGGAAAATCCATATTGGATAATCAATCGCAATAAGATGACCGACGACAACGACCGCTTGACAGGGTCTATCAATGCCAGCTTTAAACTCACGGATTGGTGGGACATCAGCGCCCGTGCCGGTCTGGATATGTATAAGACAGACTCTTATACCTACACCGCGCCTAACGGAGCTGTGGTAGAAAAGTATCAAAACGGCTTCTTGTCGAAGAACTACTCGAACTACCAATACATCACAACCAACGTGATGAGCAACATGCATAAGACATTAAAGGACTTCGACTTGAACTTCTTGCTCGGTACAACGACCGAAGCTACCAAGAGATGGTCGCAATCTCACTGGGGATATAAGTTTGTAATGCCCGGCACCATCAGCTTTAATAACATCGCAACAGCCAACCAGTTCTTTAAAGATGGTACCACTCGCAAGCGCATGGTGGGTGTATACGGTGAGTTCAGAGCCTCTTATAAGAGCATGGCCTACCTTACCGTAACCGGACGTAACGACTGGTCGTCTACACTTCCAAAAGAAAACCGTTCTTATTTCTATCCATCTGTGAGCGGAAGTTTTGTATTTACGGAACTGTTACCGAAGAGTAATATCCTCTCTTTCGGTAAGGTGAGAGCCTCATGGGCACGTGTTGGTAAAGACGCTGACCCCTATGTGACAAACAATTACCTATGGGCTGTGGGCACATTGAATAATGGCAAGCTCGGTTCGGGTAACAGTTGGACTGGTGGTGCGCCCGATTTGAAACCGGAAATACAAACCTCTTATGAACTGGGAGCGGAACTTCGCTTCTTCGACGGACGCTTAGGTATAGACTATACCTATTATCATACACAAACCAAGAACCAGTTGTGTTCTCCCCGTCTGGCCCAGTCTACCGGCTATATCTTCCTCACGCTGAACGGTGGGTCGGTCATCAATGACGGTATGGAAATAGCTATCACCGGCACACCCATCAAGACCAAGGACTTCAAATGGGAATCGATGCTTAACTTCTCATTTAATAATGGTACTTTGGGTAACTTCATTGACGGTGTAGGTATCTTCTATCCCACCGACGCACAGATAGGTACTGTCAAGGCAGGAGCTATCCCTAACGGTGGCGATTTCCTCGGTTTGACAGGTAATCACTGGGTGACCGACGACAACGGCCACTACGTTGTAGACGTGGCAACAGGCGTTTATAAGAACGCAAACAAGACTACCGACATCATTGGAAACCGTGAACCGAAACTCATCGGAGGCTTCAACAACACCTTTACATACAAGAATCTGTCGGTAGCATGCCTTCTCGATTTCCGCTTCGGTGGCGATATTTATAACGGTACAAACTATTATCTCACCTCTATGGGATTAAGCAAGCAGACCGAGAATCGCCAATCTGTGACATTGACTAACGTGGTTTACAGCGATGGTACAGCTCCAGAGAACAACACCATCACTTATGAAGCAGACAAGACCTACACAATTAACGGCAAAGAACGGTCAGGTCGCTATCTCATCCAGCAATACTGGAGTAGCTATTGCGCCAACTCTTACAACTTCATCCAGTCGGTGAATTGGCTGAAATTGCGCTCACTGTCTGTCAGCTACGACTTCACCAGTCTCATCAAGAACCACCGTGTCATCAAAGGATTGGTGGCTAATCTCACCGGAACCAACCTCTTCACCATCACCAATTACAAGGGTATGGATCCGGAAGTGGCCTCAGGAGCAGGTACGGGAGGTTCAGGCTCAGTGGGACTCGACTACTGTAGCGTACCATCTTCGACAAGTGTATCGCTCGGTATCAACCTTACATTCTAACCAATCTAAACAAGTAAGAATATGAAAAAATTACAAACCATCATATTAACCGGTGCACTGGTATGCGGACTGTCGTCATGTAACGACTATTTGGACGTGAATACAGACCCCGATAGCCCTACATCGGAGACGGCATCTCCCCAACTTCGCTTGCCTTGGATACAAAACTATCTAGACTATGCACTCGGTACGGCCTACATGAGAGCGGGTACTGCCGCCGGAACCTTCACCCAAACGTCTACCACTAGTAGCAATGGTATGTTGGCAAAGTGGGATCCTCTGCAGGGAACAGCGACCACCGTATATCAGAATTTCTACCTGGGAGCGGGCGTCAACGTGGCTCCTTTGATTGCAGCGGCAGAGGCTCAAAAGGCTTATCACTATGCCGGTGCAGCCTGTATCAGCTACGCGCTGGGCTTTATGACGTTGCTCGACCTCCATGGAGAAATCCCTATGAGCGAGGCCTTCACCGGTAAATACAACCCAGCCTATGATGATGGAAAGGCTCTTTTCAACCAGTGTATGGAGTATTTGGATAAAGGTATCGCCTATCTCAAGATGAAAAACGAGAACATTGCGCTCTCTGAAGGCGATATATGGAATAACGGTGATGCCAATAAATGGTTGAAGTTGGCTTATGGTTTGAAAGCTCGCTACTTGCTAAAACTGTCTAAGAAGAGCGATTTATACAAACCTGATGAAATCTTGGCCGCCGTTGCCAACGGTCCACAGTCGAATGCCGACAACACAAGTGTGAAATGTTATAATGTGGAAGGCGACCTAACCAACGTGACAATCGGTGACCCTTATCAGACCAATCCTATTTGGGACTGCGCCGCTTACGGTACTTCTCAGCGACTCACCAAATGGTATATCAGCCTGCTCAACAACAGTTTCACTGGCGGTTCGGGCGTTATCGACCCACGATTAACAAAGCTGGTGCCTGCAGCCATGACCCATGTAAAGCTCGATGCTGACGGTAATCTCGCCTCGTTCCAATGGACTCGCGACAAAGGTATTGACATGTTGACTCCCAACAACCCACGTCTCAACGGCAATATCATCAATGCCACCTACGCTTCTAACGCCGTAAAGCTGACCTATACCGTCGCTGATGCCACCGCACGCAACAAGTTTGTGGCCGACATGAAGACTACCAGCCATGCCGTAGAGACAAATGGAAACGACGTAGTAGTAACTTATGCACCGGGACAAATCTACTGTAACACCACCAACTACCTGCATGCGGGTGATACTTGCTACGTCAACATGCGGTCAAACAGTATGTCTACAAGCGGTCGTTCGGCTACCGATATGTATTATTATCCCATTGCCGGTAAGAGTTATGTAGCAGGTACGGGAACATTCTACACTCGTCCGAACTCCGATTTCGACATTATGACCTATTCGGAGATGTGCTTTATCAAAGCCGAAGTGCTCTTCCGCAAGGGCGATAAAGGTGGTGCTTTGGACGCATACAGAAAAGGTATACAGGCCAACTTCGACCGTTTACAAGCCGGATTGAAGCAATGGCAGAGTGATGGAACCACAAGTGACAAGAAAATAGGGGAGAATCCGGACATGTTACCTATGAAAGATGCCGATATAACTGCTTATATGAGCAGTGCCGCTGTGGCTCAAAATGCTGCTCAACTAACCATGGCCGACATCATGAGACAAAAGATTATCGCTATGGGAGGATTGAATTTAGAAATCTGGAACGACATGCGTCGCTTCAATTACAGTGCCGGTAACATCGAGAACTTTGGTAATGTATATCCCGACTTCGCCCGTCCATCAGAATTTACTGCCAGCAGTAAGATTATCGGAAAGTCACCTTCAGACCCTACTTATTGGTTGCGTCGCTGGACACAGAGCAGCCTTGAGAGAGATTATAACCTCACTCAGGTGAAAGCTTCCAACAAGTTGGCCCTGACAGATCCTATCTGGTCGTGTCCGGTTTGGTGGGATTGTGCTACCGATAGTGAATACTATGGTTATATAGGGAAATAATATCTATCCATCATATACACAAACAAGAGCGTGCCAATGCACGCTCTTGTTATTTTATTAGGTAGATTTAATTAGACACATAGAATTAATTAGAACTACAAGACCTTTTCATTTAAGATTTTTTTTGTATTTTTGCCATTGAAAGAACAATATCTATATCATGGAACAGCTCCTACATTACGTATGGAAACACAAGCTATTTCCGCTGAAATCACTTGTTACGGCCGATGGACTCGGTATAGAAGTGATAGATACGGGACTGCATAACCACGACGCGGGACCTGATTTCTTCAATGCAAAAGTGAAGATTGATGGGACACTATGGGTAGGAAACGTGGAGATACACGACCGAGCAAGCGACTGGTTCATCCATCATCATGAACAAGATGTACGCTATGACAATGTCATCTTGCATGTATGTGGGACTATAGATACCGAAGCCGTAGACAGCCAAGGCCGACCTATCAGGCAATTGCAGCTGGATGTGCCGGACGATATAGCGGAACATTACGACGAACTGATTCATTCCGACCACTATCCGCCTTGCTATCGCATCATTCCGGAGCTGCCGTCGCTCATGATTCATTCATGGATGAGCAGCTTGGAGACCGAGCGTTTAGAGCAAAAGACAGTGGCTATCAACGAGCGAGTTGTCCGATGTGGAGGCGATTGGCAGGCAGCTTACTTCGTCACCATGGCTCGCAATTACGGCTTTGGCATCAATGGAGAGGCCTTCGAGCAATGGGCTTGCAACATACCATTGGGCAGTGTAGCTCATCATAGAGACGATTTGTTCCAGATAGAAGCCATCTTTATGGGACAGGCAGGCCTCTTGGAGCCGGAAGCCTTGCCTAAAACATATCGCGACAAGGCCTTGAGAGATACGTATTATCAACGTATGGCGAGCGAATATCGCTATCTGGCGCATAAGTTTTCCATGCAAGCGATGGACTTCCATCAATGGAAATTCCTGCGATTGCGGCCGCAAAACTTCCCACATATACGCCTGTCGCAATTGGCACAACTCTACTATAACCGCACAGCAGGATTGAGCGAAATCATCGAATGTGGCTCTCTGCGCGAGTTAAGAGAACATTTGAAGACGCAAGCTACACCCTACTGGCAGACTCACTTTGCCTTTGGGGCAGAGCATACACCCAACGAGAAGCATCTGTCAGCGGCTTCATTGAATCTCATGATACTCAACACCGTCATCCCAATGCTCTTCGCCTACGGTCGACATATATGCAACGAAGGGCTTTGCGACCGTGCTTTCGAGTTCTTAGAACAACTCAAAGCCGAAGACAACCATATCATCCGTATGTGGCAAGAATGCGGAATGAAGGTGGAAAATGCCGGCGATACGCAGGCACTTATCCAACTCAAGAACGAATATTGTGACCATAAAGACTGCTTACGCTGCCGTATCGGATATGAATATCTGAAGTATGGCAACCATTAAATATTCACTATTATATCATATTAAAGACAAAACAGATGAAGTATATCTTTGAAACGAGAATGGAAGTACGCGACTACGAGTGCGACATACAAGGCATTGTAAACAACGCCAACTACCTACATTACACCGAACACACGCGTCATCGCTTCCTCAAAGCGACCGGACTGAGCTTCGCAGAGCTGCATGAGAAAGGTGTAGATGCCGTTGTGGCTCGCATGTCGCTGCAATATAAGACGCCATTAACATGCGACGACGAGTTTATTTCGCGCATGGGGTTGCGCAAAGAGGGGCTCCGCTGGGTTTTCACTCACGACCTTTTCCGCGCCAGCGATGAGAAACTTTGCTTCCATGCCGACGCCGATCTCGTGACACTTATCAACGGAAGGCTAGGCTATAGCGAAGAGTATGGCCAAGCTTTCGAGAAATTCTTATGACCCAAGAAACACTCTATACGCTCGCACTCAGTCGTATCAACTACTTCAGCCTCAGCGGTCTGTTGGAGTTGTATCGGCGGTTAGGCTCGGCCACGGCGGTCATTGAGCATCGTCATGATATCTTAGACGTGCTGCCCGATGCCTCACCTAAGTTGCGCGAAGCATTGAGCGACCTCAGCGAACCCATGGCTCGTGCAGAGGCAGAATTGCTTTGGGACGAGCAACATGGAGTGGAACCGCTTTGTATGAACGACGATCGCTACCCGCAACGACTGCGAGAATGTGACGACGCACCGTTGGTCTTATTCTATCGGGGCAATGCTTCGCTCAATTGTTCGAAGGTGGTTTGCATGGTCGGGACACGTCGATGCACCGCCTATGGACAAGACTTGATACGTCGATTTATGGCCGATTTGAAGACGTTATGCCCCGATGTACTCATCGTAAGTGGCTTGGCCTATGGCGTAGACATCCACGCCCATCGTCAAGCATTGGCCAATGGATACGATACCGTGGGCGTGTTGGCACACGGACAGGATTACCTTTACCCCCAAGTCCATCGACAAACAGCCAACAAAATGATAGAACATGGCGGCCTGTTGACAGAGTTTTTCACGGGTACGAATGCTGACAAAGTGAACTTTGTAAGGCGTAACCGCATCGTGGCTGGGATGAGTGATACATGTATTTTGGTCGAGAGTGCATCGCATGGAGGCGGACTTATCACCACAGGAATAGCTCGCAGCTACAACCGCGACGTCTTTGCTTTCCCCGGTTCTGTGGGTGCTCCCTACAGCGAAGGATGCAATATGCTCATTCGTGACAACGAGGCCGGGCTCATCATGTCGGCTTTCGACTTTGTAAAAGCGATGGGATGGGAAGAAGATATTAAACTAAAAAAGGCGCAACAGCAAGGCATTGAACGGCAGCTCTTCCCACTGTTGTCGGCAGAAGAACAACAGATAGCCGACGTATTGCAGCACCACAACGACCTGCAAATCAACATATTATCCGTTCAAGCCAATATCCCTATTGCGCAAATCACCTCTCTCCTCTTTTCAATGGAAATGAAAGGAGTGGTTAAGATGCTCCCCGGAGGGGTGTATCATCTACTCCATTAAGATAAAAAAAAGATTCATCCGATAAATTGTATGATGAAGCTATGACTGTCCGAAGGACAGCCCTATCAATAGCCGGTGGTTGAAGCAAAGCGTAAACCTCCGGACAATAAAAAAGCAAAACAACAAACGAGTCTGACAAGACTCCCCATTGATAATTATAGGATGGGCAGTCTTATCAGACTGGGTATTTTCTTTCACACAATACCATAGACCTAAAGGTCCACGGCTATTAAAAGGGTAGTCCTTCGGACTATTGACAATGGCACTATCAACAGATTCCTCGCACGACTCTAAAAAGAGCAAGTAATCAGGAGTTGGGGAATTATGGAGTCAGGCCAATAGTTGACAGTTCCCGATTACCATGGCTATATTCTCTGTTTACCTACTCTTTTTTCCCAACAACTTCAGCGCCGCATTCTCCGCAGCTTCCATGATTTCTCGCTCTCCCGGCCCCTTATCGTTGATGCCACAGAGATGCAATATGCCGTGAATAATGACGCGATGAAGTTCTTCTTCATACGATTTTCCTAGCATTTCGGCATTACTCCGCACTGTATCGAGGCTTATCACAAGATCGCCATTGAGCACATCGCCCTCATCATAATCAAAAGTGATGATGTCGGTGTAATAATCATGGCCTAGATATTCGTTGTTTACTTCGAGTATTTTCTCGTCGTCAACAAACATATATCCTATCTCTCCTATCTTCCTATCATATGTTGCTGCCACCGCTTTAATCCAAGTTGTGGTCTCACGCTTCTTGATTTTCGGCATCTTTACGCCGTCTGTATTGTATGTTATCATAAAAGGAATGTATATTGGAAGCCCCTCCCAACCCTCCCCATAGAGGGGAGGGCTATCTATCAGAGACCTGATTGCTTTGTTATATTTATCATCTTAGCAAATAAACTAGCCACACGCGCCACTCAAATAGAGGGAAGGGCTATCTATCAGAGACCTGATTGCTTTGTTATATTTATCATCTTATCAAATAAACTAGCCACACGCACCACTCAAATAGAGGGAACACCTATCTATCAGAGACTTGATTGCTTTATTATATTTATCATCTTAGCAAATAAACTAGCCACACGCACCACTCAAATAGAGGGAACACCTATCTATCAGGGACTTGATTGCTTTATTATATTTACCATGATGTTATTCCATTCCTCCTCCTTCAGGGAAGGGAATAAAGTCTGAGACCTCTTTCCCAAAGTGTATCAACTCCCTCACAAGTGACGAACTGATGCTCGCCTTTGCCGGGTCGGCATAGAGAAGAATGGTCTCTACATCTCCTATTTGCTTATTGACATCGGCCTGTTCACGCTCATATTCAAAGTCTTTCAGACTTCTCACGCCCTTAATAATGAACTGAGCCTGCTCCCGACGAGCAAAGTCGACCGTCAAATCATTGTATGCTTTCACCTCTATCTTTGCCTCGTTGGCATATATCTGCTTGATAGTGTTTACCCGAACATCCGCACTATACATGTATTGCTTGCGTTCATTCACTCCCACCCCTATCGTAATTCGATCGAAGAGTGGCAATGCACGTCGCACAATATCATCATGTCCAATGGTAAAGGGATCGAAACTCCCTACGAATATTCCTGTTCTCATAAATATTTCGAAATAAAATCATGAGGCGTAAGCACCTCTAAAGCGGAGGCTTCATAATCCTTTATATTCCTTGTTACTATACAATCGGCTTGGGCTTGCATAGCAGAAAGATACTGCAAAGAATCTTCAAAGTCCTTCCAATCTAAGTATAGAGCCTCTAATATATATGAGGAACCGACCTCTACAATATCCACAAATTCCGTCAATTTCAATATTGCAGCGTTAAACTCCGCCCTATTATAATCTTTTCGAGTAATATAATTAATATTAGCAACGGACAAATCGGACATTAACATGATAATACCTTTACCCACACAAGACTTGAAACACAACCTTGAGTCCTTGGATAAAGGACCTCTTTCTAGCAGGCAATCCAGTAGGATATTAGTATCTAAGAAAACTCTCATAGGTATTTCTTTCTTAGAAAATCTTCTTTTTCAGATTTCCAATCATCCACTTTGCTCTTGGAAAAAATGCCAAACAACTTGTCTACACGCTCTAATTTCTTTTCCATTTCAACTTTAGAGTCATTGTCCGATCTACTCTTTTCAGCAGTTATAAGCCATCCTCTACTCTTAGCAACCTTATCTAAAAAAAACATATCCCTAAGAGGGACATTCAGTTTTATATTCAAACTTCCTTCCATATTATCTTTCCTCCATTTCCTCATTCCTATTGCACAAATATAACTGTTTCTCTAGAACAATGCAAGGATTTATTTAAAAACGTGCTATCGCATCAATAACCAGAACCGTAAATCCAAGATATGGGATAAAAAACAGAGATACGAAGCGACTTCATTTATCGATCTCTACTTTTCACCCCTCTCCTTGGGAGAGGGGATGGGGGTGAGGTTCTACTCAAACAACCCCGGTGACATGATATCACCTTGATACGGATTGCGCCCCAAATGGTTGTAAGCAAGTTGTGTAGCCATGCGTCCGCGAGGCGTACGCTTGATAAATCCCTCCATGATTAAGAAAGGTTCGTACACGTCTTCCACCGTTCCGGCATCCTCACCGATAGCCGTAGCAATGGTCGAAACGCCCACCGGACCACCGCGGAATTTGTCGATTATCGTCAGCAATATCTTGTTATCAATCTCGTCCAGACCATACTGGTCGATATTCAAAGCTCTGAGCGACAGTCGGGCTATATCGCTTGTGATGGTACCGTTGCCCTTGACCTGAGCGAAATCGCGCACACGGCGCAGCAACGAGTTCGCAATACGGGGCGTACCACGCGAACGACGCGATATTTCCACAGCTGCATCGTCTTCTATAGGCACGTCCAATAATCGAGCCGAACGCTTGATAATAATCTGCAAAGTCTCCGGATCGTAGTACTCCAAGTGCATGTTGATGCCGAAACGGGCACGCAACGGAGCTGTCAACATACCACTGCGCGTGGTGGCACCCACCAGTGTAAACGGATTTAAATCTATCTGTATGCTTCGAGCCGAGGGACCTTTGTCTATCATTATATCAATGCGATAGTCCTCCATGGCCGAATATAGATACTCTTCAACGACAGGAGACAAGCGATGAATCTCGTCAATGAACAGCACATCGTTAGGTTCGAGCGAGGTCAGGATGCCTGCCAAGTCGCCCGGTTTATCCAAAACCGGCCCACTTGTAATCTTGAATCCCACTCCCAACTCGTTAGCAATGATATTGCTCAGCGTCGTTTTTCCCAATCCCGGAGGTCCGTAGAGCAATGTATGGTCTAACGGTTCATTGCGGTATTTGGCAGCTTCAACAAACACTTCCAAGTTCTCCACCACTTTCTGCTGACCGTTGAAGTCAACAAAACGCAAGGGACGGAGCGCATTCTCGAAGTCCTTTTCTGCCGAGGACAATCTCTCTTCTCTGATGTCGAAATCTTCTGTCATGCCACAAAGTTACAGATTTTTCCCGATACCTGTCCGTTCTTTATTCAAAACCTTTGGTTAGTTCAATGATTCTTATCCCATAATACAAGTGATTCAGTAAAAGGATAGTTGTACTACTTGAACTCCCTACGGACGCGACATGTCGCACAACTGGCTCAACAAAAACCTCTCCCCACCCCTCTCCAAAGGGAGAGGGAGACAGAAATAGACCTTTTCTGTCCCACAACTAAAGAACTTATAAACTCAAGAACTCACAAACTAAAAACCTAAACTCATCTACTTGTCAACTCAAAACCTTGTCTACTTGTTTACTCGTTAACTTGTCTACTAAAACATGTGGCTCGGGGTGGGGCTCCTGCACCGCCTCTTCAGCATCGCTGCATGGGCTTTTCAACGATACTGCTACGGCTCAGCAGCAACGTAAAAGAGCCTCTTTTACAACACGCTGATTATCAAACAGATAGACAATGTAGTTTAATACATTCCTATGAAGATTGATAATAGCCAGCTCGGAATGCTTGTAACATCGCAGAAAAGTGATAATTTTGAAGTTCGTACAACACAAGACCTCATAATAAAAGATTTCTGACAGAGACTTTCCTATCATAAGAAGCAATGAAAAACAGACTTTTAACAACGGCAATCGCCGTATGTATAGCCCTTGATATCGCTCATGCGCAAGAAGCAAAACTTACAGTACGCCCCATCGGACGCATCTTGATGGATGGCGAACTCTTCGATGCCAAGCATGAAAACAATCTGTTAAACGACAGATTTGCCATCCCCGACGCTCGCGTGGGCGTAAGTGCGAAATAGGGAGAATGGGCTGCTGTCGTGGATATTGGGTTTGCTTACAACAAAGTAGGCATCAAAGATATATACGTAAAACGTCAGCTTGGCCTCAACAACTGGGTACAAGCAGGCTACTTCGTACATCACTTTGGACTACAAAGCGCTACAAGTACGTCGTTCAAAATTTCGATGGAAGAACCTTTATGTGAATCGGCGTTCGACAGCGACCGACTCCTTGGTCTCATGTACGCACATAGCAAAGGACGATTTTTAGGTACATTCAGTTTCTTTTCGGAGACAGAAGCCATGAAGCTAACGTCCGAAAAACTAGGCAACCAAGACGTAGGAGCCATGACACGACTAGTATATCGCCCACTCCACGAAACAGGAAAGATATTGCAAGTGGGCATGTCGGCTGCCGTCATGTCGCCACAATACAGCAGCACAGACAGCCTCAACCACAAGCAATATACCTTGGCGGCCAACTTCCCTACCCGCATATCGAAGTTGAAAGCCGTTTCTAGCACCATCAACGAAGCACAAACGCTCTATAAATTCACCCCAGAACTATTGGCTGCTTACGGCTGATTAGCCCTTGAGACGCAGTATTACTACACACATATCAACCGCAAAGGCACACTACCGAGATATAAAGCAAGTGGCGTATATGCAGCAGTGCGCGGCCTTATCAAAGAGCATGCCTATCAATATAGTAACAATGACGGATGTATCAGTACACCGGAGGGCGGAAATATGGAACTGGTGGCAGCGTATAACTACACCGACCTCTCCGACCACAAGGCCGGCATACGAGGCGGAAGAAGCAATGACTGGTCGCTGACCTATAATTACTACATCAATAAATACGTATTGGTGCGTGTTCGCGGATCTTATACGCGCACTACCGACCGTGCCGGTTACGACGACAACGAAGTAAAGATACTGGAGACAAGATTGCAAATCAAATTTTAAAAGCCAAACTCAGCCATTCGTTCGGCAGCATAATGCCCCATGCGACAATAGCCTTCGGCATTAGGATGTAGCCAGTCTTCCTGACATTCGGGGATGAGTGCTTGAGGCTCTTTCGGATCGCTCATCAGCCTATCGAAGTCTATCACGCCATCAAGGTCTTTCGTGGTACGTATCCATTCGTTCACCGTCTCACGCGCAGCCTCATGGAATGGCGTATAGTAAGAATGGTTCTTAAATGGCGTAATGGTAGCTCCAAAGACCTTTAAACCGCGTGCATGTGCCTCTTTAGCAAATTTGGCATAAGCCTCTATCATCTGCGCAGCCACCTGTTCGCTATTACCTCGGCTATGCCCGATGTCGTTTGTTCCTTCAAAAATGATAACAGCTTTCAGACCGCGTTGCCCCATAATATCACGACTAAAACGCTTGATAGCAGGGTCGCCAAGCCCATATCCGAGAATCTCATTGCCTCCGATACCCAGATTCAACACGCCAAACTTCCCTCCCAATCGCTCGCTCATGATGTCGGGCCAGCGATTTTGATGGTTTGTAGTGCTGCCTCTGCCATCGGTAATGCTGTTCCCAAGAATGGCGATACTGCCATTTTCCACCCCATAGACATCAATAGCATCAATGGTAAACCAGTAATCGGCTTTGGCAGCATAGGTAAATTTTGTGCGAGGTGTGGACGCTCCGTTAAGGATATATGACGTCGTGCGCGAACCGGGATGCCACGTGATGTCCTTGGAAGCTGCACCATAGTTAATGGTTATAGCTAGTCGCTGCAAGGGCTTCAGATTATATTGTACGGCATCCGACACCACCGAACGCCCCGGAGCGATGGTAACATTGCGCTTCTTAGCAAATTCCAGATAGCGAGCGGAATGAATATCAATGGTCGAAGAGTCGATGGAATTGGCTATATAGACCGACTTGATTTGCAATGGGCTCTTACTATAGGCGTTAGACAACTGTAGTCGCAGCGTGTTTCCGCCCAGCGACACGTGCACTATCTGCCGAATCGACTTGCCGGTAAGTTCGGTTTTCTCCGACATATTGTTCTTCGTGATAAACTGTGGAGCCGTGGCCCACGTGCCAACCCAACTGAATGTCTTCGCCATCTTCAACTGCTGTGCAGGTCGCTGGGCATGAATGGACGGCAGCAGCGCCATGCCGAGAACTAAAAGTATGTATAAACGTTTCATTGCCAAAAGCATAAAAAAGAGACGGTAGGCGTCTACCGTCTCTATATACTGACCTAATTACTTCTTAGGCCTTAATATCTTATTATATTCATCGGGCTGACTCAACAATCGGAGCGCCTCTTTCATCGTCTTATCAAACCGAAGATTGAACTTTATTTGGCCGGCCTGATAGTAATAAGCCGACACGATGTTGCGCCCAAGTTCCTGCATCAATTCAGCTTTATTCTTATCCAAGTCTTTCGCAATGTTATGACTAAGCTTCTTCTCCAAATTATCGAAGTCGGCTTTAGCGTCGTCGTAATAACCTTCAAACTTAGCTAGTTTCACCAAATTCTTCAGATATTTCTCGCTCTCACGGTCGTAGCTGAACTTGCTATTGATGACACGCTGACGGAAATCTTGCCAGTCTTGCTCTGAGAGTTGGAACTCAGTGGGTTGCGCAATAGTCGGATGTTTGGCGATATATTCCTGTTCATAGGTCAACATTTGTTCGGTAGAGTCGATAATACCTGCATATCCGCTACGGTTAGACAGGTATAATGTCAAGTTTGACAAGGTATCTGGCTTCACCTCTACATCTGGTTTGATGCCGCCACCATCGCGTACTTCGCGCCCACCGGCCGTATAAAAGACTTTTGTCAAAGAGTCGGGAATGTGCTCGGTATATTCACCACGCTTGCGATTATAGTTGATAGCTTGGATACAACGACCACTGGGAATATAGTATTTGTTGGTCGTCAACTTCATCATACCGTTGTACGGCATTTCGAGAGTCATCTGTACAAGGCCTTTACCATAGGTACGTGTGCCCATAATCACGGCACGGTCGAGGTCTTGCAATGCACCGCTCGTTATCTCGCTTGAGCTGGCTGTGTGACCATCTACCAATACAACGATGGGCATCACGGTATCAAGTGGTTCCACCGTTGTGCGGTAATCGTGGTTCGACGATTTCTGTTTACCACGATTAGAAACGATGACCTTGCCATTCGGCACAAAGAGATTGACGATGTTCACAGCCTCTTGTTCCAGGCCACCACCGTTGCCTCTGAGGTCGAATACCAACTGTTTCATGCCCTGACCTTTAAGGTCTATGAACGCCTTACGCACGTCTTTGGAGCACTTTTCGGTGAATGAATTCAGATTGATGTACCCCACACTCGGTGTCACCATGCCATAATAAGGCACGGCCGGCATCTGAATGGCACGACGAGTAATCTTCACTTTCGTCGTTTTATTGGTAGACGGACGCTTGTATGTAAGGATAAAACTCGTACCGGCTTCACCTCTGAGGTGATTACTTACATAATCATTGGCTTTTCCTTCCATTGATTCATTGTCAATAGAAAGGATGATATCCCCCTTCTTCAGGCCTGCTTCAGCAGCTGGCATCCCCTCATAAGGCTCGTTGATAACAACCTTTTTCAATTTAAAATTATAGCTGATAATGGCACCAATACCCGCATACTTACCTGTGAGAACCGTTTTAAATTCCTTGGTCTTATCTTCCGGATAATACTCTGTATAAGGGTCGAGCGAAGAAAGCATGGCATTGATACCATTGCCGATGACAGTATTGGCATCAAGCGTGTCTACGTAGAGCAAGTCTAGATTCTTGTAGAGCACATTGAATACATCAAGATTCTTTGCCACATCGAAGTTATGTTCCTTGCCACTCTGTGCCATTGCAGGGAGAGTTGCTAGCAACAAGAAGAGAGAAAGTATTTTCTTCATACTATTTATGCGTGAAATTTGAATTACAAAAGTACGATATTCCACCCGTATAGCCCTCTAAACAGATAAAAATTATCATATTTTAGACTTCTCGAATAATTTTATTCCCAAAAGTTTGGCAGTTTCAAAAAAACACAATACCTTTGCATCGCAATTAGAAAACAAGCTTCAATAGCTCAGTTGGTTAGAGCACCTGACTGTTAATCAGGGGGTCGTTGGTTCAAGCCCATCTTGAAGCGCAAAGAGGATTACCGCAAGGTAGTCCTCTTTTGCGTTATAAATTGAGGTTTACTAAAGGTAAAGAAGTGGTAAGAATATCCACTAATGACTTCGTCAGGTTTGAAGTATTTACACCTACCTACGAATTATTAAAAGGTACACTCATAAGACAAGAAGTCAATAAATTAACACTCCACTATTGAGACCTGTTCTTCAAATAGTTTTCTCAACTCGCACAACACTCTGGCAAAAAGATTGTAGAAGATTACGGAACAAAGATTAAGCGGAAATTCCCATCTGCTTTTATATTACTTATTGATAAATAAATGAAGCCATTATCAACAAGAATTAGCAGCCTTAATTAGTTTCGAATAACAATGGCACAAGCAGATGGACATATGGACAAGACAGAAAAACGGCATTGAATAACCATTTGGTGCTATTGCTTTCATTTTTTTTGCAATTATCAAAACAAAGAGCTATATTTGCAATGTGAAAAGGATAATTGATTATGATCAAGTTCAAGGAAAAAACTAGAGAGGAACTCATTGCAGGCTTTAAGCGTGCCATAGAGCGTAAAAGAGCATTTGAGAGACAGGCTCAAAAAGAGTTTGCAGATATGCGTAGGCGTGGAACAGAGTTGAAAAGCGCATTATGAAGCCGCTTGATATTTCTGCCATCAATCTTAATGCGCCATATTCTGTTTGGAATGTGGGGGAGTATTACTATTTTCACACAAAACACGGAGCCATCTATAAAATAGGCTTCATGGATGATGATACAATTTGGGAAAGTGAGGCCTATCAGTTCATTATTGTAAACGAAAACAACACTCCATCTCCCAATGATCCCAAGTTACGTAATACCATTTTCTGTATTATAGAGGACTTCTTTAAGGCTAATCCAAAGATACTTCTCTACTTATGCGAAACAGGCGATGGAAAGCAAGCATCACGAAACAGACTTTTTGTGAGGTGGTTTGGAGAGTATGCAAAAAAACATCTTTATTATTTTGATACCGTAGAAATGGAATCTGATGGAATCGAGAATTTTGCTGCAATTATTGTACAAAAAGCAAATCCCCAGCTAAATGAGATTGTAGAAGTTTTTAATCACGTGGTGAAAACTCTCAAAGATAAACCAGAATAATATATAATGCCATACACGCGACCAATTCTCGAATAGCACCAACTATAATATTTTTTTAGACATAATTAGGCGTAATGGACATTTGGTAGACTGAAACCTCTCAAATGTCCATTACGCCATCTTTTATATATTCACTCCCTCTACCCTGTTTAATCCTGTGGACTAAACTCCACATCGGCAGTGATATAGATAGTATTGCCAATGAAATCAGGAAGATATTGAGGTGCAATACCGAAATCAGAGCGATTTACCGAACCTGTAATTCTGAAACCGGCAACCTGCTTCTTGGCCATTGGACTAGTGATAATGCCGAAGAATTGGACGTCAAGCGTTACTGGACGCGTCACTCCATGCATCGTAAGATTACCCGTCAGGCGACCACGATTCTTCTTAACCTTCTTGAGTCGTGTGCTCTTAAACGTCAATGTAGGAAACTTCTCTACATCAAAAAAGTCGGCCGTACGCAAATGATTATCACGCATTTCTACGCCTGTATTGATGCTTTTCACCTGTGCCGTGAGACTTATTTGAGCATCACTATAGTCGGCTTTCGACGTTTTTGCAACAATATGAAAGCTATCAAACTTGCCACGAACAAGCGAGACATTGGTATGTTTCACCTCAAACCCCAACTGCGAATGAGCCGGCTCGTTGTTCCATATAGTCTGTTGAGCTGTGGCAATATTGCTTACCATGAGGAGTCCGAAAACCACTCAAAATACTTTTTTTATTCTGTTCATTTCCATTATCTTATTCTTTTATAACTCTCTAATTCTTGCATTTTGTATGACACAAAGGTAGAGAGAACATACGAATGAGGCAAGGAAACGAACAGAATATCATCTATTACGATATAAAATTACCACATTTGTGGTACGGAATCAATTCAGTTTCGCAGCCAAATAATCGAGGAAGGGGCGCAATACCTTAGCGGCAGGCTCGGCCGTACGACTACTTAGCTCGATTTCTTCGCCCATTCCATTGAGTACGTTGAACTGATAATGAGCATTATGCTCTATCTCTGCCACCGTCTTTTGCAACTTCTTCACCACCACAGCATTACGCATAGAGGGCTGCATATCTATCTGTTCAAGCAATTGAAGAGTGAGATAAGCCATATCACTCACCTTATTCATCCATGGATGGATGTCGGCATAGAAGATACTATCAGACTCACAAGTAGACTTTTCCATCACATCTATCTTGCTACAAGCCTCCAATAGCTTCGTCATTTCGGCTTTTAAAGCGTGGCTATCACCCGTCTGCTTATAGTCGTTGACCAACGATGCCAACGGCTCATTGTCATAATAACGAAGATATTGCGTGAGATATTCGAAAGCAGGAGCTTTCTCTTGCCCCACCACAGCGCGCACGGCAGCTTTGAAATCGGCCTCGTTATCAAATCCGGCATTATTCCATCCATAGTCGCCCACGCCAAAGAGAGCTATTTTAGAAGCTGCACCTTGCTGCATAGGATTAGAGATAAGCGCACTCGCACCCTTCAATTCCTTAGGCAGTGTAGCTTTGTTGTCAATCCATTTTTCATCGGCAAAGTTGCCATAAGTGTCGCGAACAAAGAGTTTGGTCATATCGTTGTCGTTGCAAGGATAGTTCCACCACCAAGCAAGTCCACGTCCCAGCTCGCCCGAAACAATCTCCAAGTCCTTGGAATTAGGAACAGTCCACACTGCGGCTCCTGTGATATAGACAACCACATGCTTCGGTGTGTTGCCCAAAGCATTGAAGAAATTCTTGCGTTTATCCTCCTTTACCCACGAGTAAGCATAGAGTTGGGGTACGAAGTTAATCGGTTTCACCGTGTCGGCAGGCGCAGAATAATGGCGATTCCATCGGTTTTCGACAGCCTGTTGCACCAACGTGAGTCGCTCGGCATTGAGCTTGAGCGTGGGAGCATCGCTCGGAACGCCCACGTCATCAACGAAAACACCGAACTGACGGACACCCAGTCCGTACATCAACTCAAACTTCTGCATGATCTTATCTATCACTGCCGACTCCTTGGGGTCGGTAAACGCCTTACCCGGATGGATGGCCCAGATGAAGTTTACTTTGTTCTGATGAGATACATTCACGATGTCGCGCATCATATCCTCGGACAGATAGCCGATAGACTTCTGCTGTTCGGTAATCTTTTTGGGGTAAGCCTCACCCCACTTCTGCGAATGATAAGGGTCGCTCTTGGCACCATACATATAAGTATTCATCTTATAACGTGCCATAAAACGGAATAAATCCTTGGTCACATCGGCATTGTAAGGCACACCATAGTATCCCTCGATAACGCCACGATACTGTATATCGGCATAATCATCAATACGAACGCAAGGCAAATTCTTTGTTCCACGGTCCAGTATCTGCTCCAATGAGGCCAGTCCACAGAACGTAGCATCGGTATTTTCGCCCAAAATCAACACGTTAGCACGCTTCTTGACGTCCCCAGTCAGCACGAGAATATGACGGTCGAACTTACCTTTGGCGGTAAGTACCTTACGGTCTACCTTGAACTTCTTAGCCATACGGTCGGCATACCCCTTAGCATTGTTCACGCCAAGATAAACCACAGAGAAGCCTACGGGAACCTTCTTGCTTTCAACGGCCTTTAATCCTTTGTCGGCAAGAACGCCCTTTGCCCGCTCAATCGTGGTCTTATCAATACCCTCATCGGCCATGATATACACTTTGTTCGTAAAAGATACCGTTCCTGCCATCGCTTTCTGACTGTGCGTAACAGGATAAATGGTGTAGACATTATCCGCCTTGCCCACCACCGCGGAGGCTGCAACGAACAGTGTCAACATTAGATGTTTGATGTTCATATATTTAGATAAATTGTTATTTGATTGCTACAAATATACAACTTTTTCTGCTTTACGACGGTATCCTACGTAAGTTATGGACATAAACCCATCACTTTTCATAATAAATAAAAAACTAAAGAACTCAAAAACTTAGAAACTCAAATCGCTGCAAGGTCGATGCAGCATTGCTGTTCAGGCTTTTCAGTATTGCTGAAGAAGCGGGACAGTTTCCTTGCCAAGCCCCTGCAGTAGCCGACGAGTTATGAGTGAGAAGTGAAGAGTGGGGAATTTTGCGGAATAAGGGCAATAAAAAAGCCTCCCAAATCCGGCAGACTTGGGAGGCTCAATATAGTTAAAGGGCTATTAATCAGCCAACTTTGCTACGATATACTCGCGATTCAAGCGAGCGATATTGGCAATGCTTTCATTCTTAGGACATACGGCTTCGCAAGCACGAGTGTTGGTACAGTTACCGAATCCCAGCTCGTCCATACGTGCAATCATAGCCTTAGCACGCTTAGCAGCCTCAGGACGACCTTGTGGCAACAATGCCAACTGGCTGACCTTAGAGCTTACGAACAGCATGGCAGAACCGTTTTTACAAGCAGCTACACACGCACCACAGCCGATACATGTAGCACAATCCATGGCTTCATCGGCATTATCTTTCGGAATCAAGATAGCGTTGGCATCCTGAGCCTGTCCGGTACGAATGGTCGTATAGCCACCGGCCTGAATAATTTTATCGAAAGCTGAACGGTCTACCATACAGTCTTTAATAACGGGGAAGCCAGCAGAACGCCATGGTTCTACGGTGATAACGTCGCCATCGTTGAAGCGACGCATGTAGAGCTGGCAGGTAGTAGCGCCACGCTCGGTTTTTCCGTGGGGAACACCGTTGATATAAAGCGAGCACATGCCGCAGATTCCCTCACGGCAGTCGTGGTCGAAAACGAAAGGCTCTTGGCCTTCTTCTATCAATTCCTCGTTAAGAATGTCGAGCATTTCGAGGAATGATGTATCGTCAGGAATATCCTTCATTTCACGTGAATCGAAGTGTCCCTTGGCTGTAGGACCATTCTGACGCCAATATTTGATTGTGAAACTAATATTCTTTGCCATATTTTGTTATTTTTTTTAGTTGACAAGTAGACGAGTGAACAAGTAAACAAGATGATGATGAAGACGGTATAGAATTTGAATTCATTTCTGAAAGCTCTTTACTAATGCTGTCAACATGTAGATAACCTCATTATTTTGTTTCGACATTTCGGTATATTCAACTTCAGAAACATATCGAAGTTCACGACTTATTATAAGCTGTGTTTCCAATTCTGCAGCCGATCCTAATGCTATATTCAAGAAGTTAATAGGCTCTTTCGGAAAAATTCGTCCATAGCCTTCAGCTATATTGGATGAGATTGATACCGCAGCACGTTGCATTTGAGACTTCAGACCAAACGTTTCTTCCCTAGGGAATGCCTTGGTTAGCTCATAAATACTTTTAACTAGAGCAATACCTTTTTGCCAAACTATTAATTCTTTGTGGTTACTCATGCTTTATACCGCATTTTTTCTCCAAACTCGTCGTTGAAAGATATACTTATATACTCATAAACTTGTCTACTTGTAAGTTCTTATACTTATAGACTTGTTAACTCGTATACTTGTCTACTCGTCAACTTATAAAAACTTAATTTTTATAATTTCGTGTTTGTACCTTGATTGCCTCATACTCCAAAGGCTCTTTGAGAAGCGCGGGAGCAGTGTGGTCATCGCTTTGATATTCCCAACAACCTACGTAGAAGAAGTTCTCATCGTCGCGCTTAGCTTCGCCTTCTTCGGTCTGGTACTCTTCGCGGAAGTGACCACCGCAGCTCTCATTACGAGAAAGAGCATCGTTGGCAATCAACTCACCCATGAGAATGAAGTCGCGCAAGTGGATGGCTTTATCAAGTTCGATGTTCAAACCTTCCTTGGTTCCGGGGATGAAGAGGTTGGTATCGAATTCCTTACGAAGTTCTTTCATCTTCTCCAAACCGGTCTTCAAACCTTCGGCTGTACGACCCATACCTACGTACTCCCACATGATGTGGCCAAGTTCCTTATGGATAGAGTCTACAGAACGCTTACCCTGAATACCCATCAAGCGGTCAATTTCGTCGTTGACATTCTTCTCTGCCTCAACAAATTCGGGCAGATCGGTAGACAGACGAGGCCAAATTGCCTGATCGGCCAAGTAGTTCTGAATAGTATAAGGCAATACGAAGTAACCATCAGCCAATCCCTGCATCAGGGCAGATGCACCCAAACGGTTAGCACCGTGGTCTGAGAAGTTACACTCACCGATTGCAAACAAACCTGTTATAGAAGTCATGAGCTCGTAATCTACCCAGATACCACCCATCGTATAGTGGATAGCAGGATAAATCATCATTGGCTTGTAGTACTTCACACCGTTGATTTCATTAGCCAAATCGCCGGGGAATACATCGTTAATCTCTTCGTACATCTCGAAGAGGTTACCATAGCGCTGCATGATTTCGTCCAAACCTAGGCGGTTGATAGACTCAGAGAAGTCGAGGAATACGGCAAGACCTGTGTTATTTACACCAAATCCCTTATCGCAACGCTCCTTAGCTGCACGCGAAGCAACATCACGAGGAACAAGGTTTCCGAATGCCGGATAGCGACGTTCCAAGTAGTAATCGCGATCTTCTTCGGAGATTTCCCATCCTTGCTTGGTTCCTGCCTGCAATGCTTTAGCATCTTCGAGCTTCTTAGGAACCCAAATACGACCGTCGTTACGCAGAGACTCAGACATCAATGTCAACTTAGACTGCTTGTCACCGTGTACAGGAATACAGGTGGGGTGAATCTGAACGTAAGAAGGATTGGCCATGTAAGCACCCTTACGATAGCACTGGATAGCAGCTGTACAATTGCAACCCATAGCATTGGTAGACAAGAAATAGGTATTACCATAACCACCTGTTGCGATAACAACAGCATTAGCTGAGAATCTTTCAAGTTTACCTGTTACCAAATTCTTTGCTATAATACCGCGAGCACGACCATCTACGATGACAACGTCTTCCATCTCGTAACGTGTGAAGAGCTTAACCTTGCCCTTCTCTATCTGACAACTCAATGAAGAGTAAGCACCGAGAAGAAGCTGCTGACCGGTTTGACCCTTAGCATAGAATGTACGTGACACCTGAGCACCACCGAATGAACGGTTAGCTAACATACCACCATATTCACGAGCGAATGGTACGCCCTGAGCAACACACTGGTCGATGATGTCGTTTGACACTTCAGCAAGACGATAAACGTTTGCCTCACGAGCACGATAGTCGCCACCTTTCACTGTATCATAGAACAAACGATAAATAGAGTCACCATCGTTTTGGTAGTTCTTAGCGGCATTGATACCTCCCTGTGCAGCGATAGAGTGCGCACGACGGGGAGAGTCTTGGATACAGAAGTTCAAAACATTGAAACCCATCTCGCCAAGAGAAGCGGCAGCACTGGCACCAGCCAAGCCTGTACCAACAACGATAACGTCAAGTTTCAACTTATTCTTAGGGTTCACCAAACGCTGGTGAGCCTTATAATTGGTCCACTTCTCGGCCACTGGGCCTTCGGGAATTCTAGAATCTATTAGTTTAGCCATAATCGAATTAGTTTAAAGTTAATAGGTTACGCAGCACAAAGACTGGGAGCACAACCAAATGCAAAGGCCAATACAACAACGAGGAAGCCGAGCATCAATAAGGTAGTATATACCAAACCGATAACCTTCCAACGATTGAACCAAATCTTGCCATTAACACCAAGAGTCTGCATAGCGCTCCAGAAACCGTGTGACAAGTGGAACCAGATAGCTACAATCCAAATGACATACAGAACGACGAACACAGGATTAGCAAATGTTTCCTGAATCCAAGCAAATCCGTCAGCAGGACCATAGAGAGCCTCTGTACCGATAAGTTCGGCAAACATCATGTTGTACCAGAAGTTGTAGAGGTGCAGCAACAGACCCAACAAAATGATGATACCGAGTACCAACATGTTTTGGCTGGCCCACTCTACCTTTTCAGGACGAGCAGTTACTGCATAACGCTCTTCGCCACGAGCACGACGATTCTGTGCCGTCAAGATGAAAGCATAAACGATGTGGAACACAGCCAAGGCTGCTAAACCGAGCGTAGCCACAATGGCATACCAGTTAGCACCCAGAAGTTCACAAATCGTATTGTAACCCTCTCCAGAGAACAGAGCCACAATATTCATGCACAAGTGGAATGTCAGGAAGAGGATCAACGCGATGCCGGTAACAGACATCACAACCTTCCTGCCAATAGATGAATTGATTAACCACATAAATGATTGAAATTTAATTATTTAACTGATTGAAAATATTTCCACAACTCATATTGACAATGTTTTACACAGATATAAAACGTCGCCTTAGATACTTTGATATAGGTATAGATACCCACATAGTAGGTTGCAAAAATACTATAATTTAGTGATTAATCAAAAGGAATTCATAAAAAATCGGATTTTATTTGCTACTTTTGCGGAAAACAAAGAGGGGCTATTTTTTGACATGTCTTACACTTGATAGTAACCCTTTGTAAAACTTATAAATTTCAGGGAAAAGAACGGATGAACTTCCAGTATGACGTCATTGTGATTGGAGGAGGCCACGCAGGGTGCGAAGCTGCGGTGGCATCAGCTAACTTAGGAGCAAAGACATGCCTCATCACGATGGACATGAACAAGATTGCACAGATGAGTTGTAATCCCGCTATAGGCGGAATCGCTAAAGGACAAATAGTACGTGAGATTGACGCTCTCGGCGGAGAGATGGCACATGTGACGGACGCCACGGCTATCCAGTTTCGTATGTTGAACCAAGGAAAGGGGCCGGCAGTATGGAGTCCGCGTGCTCAATGCGATCGCGGAAAGTTCATTTGGAAGTGGAGAGAAATACTAGACCACACTGATAACCTTGATATTTGGCAGGATCAAGCCGATGAGTTACTCGTAGAGAATGGGCAAGCTATCGGTGTACGTACCATTTGGGGTGTTGAATTCCGCGCTCGTTGCGTTGTTGTTACTGCCGGAACATTCCTCAACGGGCTCATGCATATTGGTAGATTCCAATATCCCGGAGGCCGATGTGCCGAGCCTGCTGTACCACATTTCACAGAAAGTATCACTCGTTGGGGCATCCGTTCGGAACGTATGAAGACCGGAACTCCAGTGAGAATCGACCGACGTTCGGTGCATTTCGAAGACATGGAGATACAAGATGGTGAGCAAGACTTCCACCAATTTAGTTATATGGGGCCACATCGACAGCTAAAACAGTTGCCATGCTGGACTTGCTATACCACCCCTGAGTCGCACGAAGTACTTCGTGGCGGACTAGCAGACTCTCCCCTCTTCAACGGACAGATTCAAAGCACCGGTCCAAGATACTGTCCTTCTATCGAAACAAAGCTAGTTACATTCCCAGACAAGGATCAACACCCCCTATTCTTAGAACCCGAAGGAGAAGACACCAACGAGATGTATCTCAACGGTTTTTCCTCCAGCATGCCTATGGATGTACAATTAAATGCCATCCATCAAATTCCTGCACTGCGAGATGCCAAGATTTACCGTCCGGGATATGCCATCGAATACGATTATTTCGATCCAACACAACTCAAGCATTCGTTAGAATCGAAGATTATTGATGGTCTATTCTTTGCCGGACAGGTTAACGGTACTACAGGTTATGAAGAAGCCGGAGGACAAGGATTGGTCGCCGGCATCAATGCGGCATTGAAATGTGCCGGTAACGAACCGTTTATTATGCATCGAGACGAGTCATATATTGGCGTATTAATCGACGATTTGACAACCAAAGGCGTTGACGAGCCTTATCGCATGTTCACTTCTCGCGCCGAATACAGAATACTATTACGCCAAGACGATGCTGACGCAAGACTCACAAAACGTTCTTACCAGTTAGGATTAGCTACTAGAGAACGTTACGATTGGTGGCTTAAAAAGAAAGAAGGAATCGATAAAATCATCCGTTTTTGCGAAGAGTTACCTATCAAAGCGAGCGATATCAATACACAACTAGAGACACTAGGTACGACTCCTTTGCGTGCCGGATGCAAATTAGTTGATTTAATCGCACGTCCCCATCTATCTCTCAACAACCTATCGGAGATTATTCCTTCTCTAAAAGAAGTTATTGATTCTATCGACGAACGCCAAGGCGAGATCGTTGAATCGGCAGAAATTAAAATGAAATATAAAGGATACATCGAGCGAGAGCGGATGGTCGCCGACAAGATGCATCGTCTAGAAGACATTAAGATAAAAGGAAGATTCAATTACCAAGCACTCCATGAGATTAGTACAGAGGGAAGACAAAAACTCGAACGCATCGATCCCGAGACTCTAGCGGAAGCGAGTAGAATACCGGGAGTATCTCCCAGCGATATCAATGTAATGCTTATACTCCTAGGAAGATAAGTTTCACGTGAAACAAAACAACAAATATACAAAACGTAACAACCTATTACACAATCGATTATAATATAAACTAAATAATAAAATGAACAACCAATTACTATTAGACAACCTCCGTTGCATTCCGGATTGGCCTATCAAAGGTGTCAATTTCCGCGATGTCACTACCCTATTTAAAAGTCCAGACTGTCTCAAAGAGATTAGCGATGAGATGTACGACCTTTACAAAGACAAGGGTATTACAAAGATTGTAGGTATCGAAAGCCGCGGATTCGTCATGTCAACAGCTGTCGCGATCCGATTAAATGCAGGAGTTGTATTATGCCGTAAGCCCGGAAAGCTACCCTGTGAGACCGTACAAGAGAGCTACGACAAGGAATATGGCACCGATACTATCGAGATTCACAAGGATGCTATCAATGAAAATGATGTTATCTTACTACACGATGACTTACTTGCAACTGGTGGAACGATGAAAGCAGCATGCGACCTCGTTAAGAAATTCCATCCAAAGAAGATTTATTGCAACTTCATTATCGAACTCACCAACGAAGGTTTGAACGGTAGAGATACTTTTGATAAAGATATTGAAATCACATCCTTGATACAAATTTAAATACAACGACTTCCCAGTCCTCTCCCAAAGAGAGGGCTTTTTTATTCAACAAGGAATATCACTCGCTAAAGTTTCACGTGAAACTTTAATTATATAAAGCCTTCTCTACAAAGGAGTTAACACATGACAAAGGAAGAGAACAAACAAAGGATAGACCGCCTAAAGAACATAGTATTGAATATGCCGGAGAAGCCGGGGAGCTATCAATTCTATGACGACACCCATACTATTATATATGTAGGGAAAGCCAAGAATCTCAAAAGACGTGTCACATCCTACTTCCACAAAGAAGTGGACCGCTTCAAGACTAAAGTTCTCGTTTCCAAAATCCATGATATAAGTTACACGGTGGTCAACACCGAAGAAGACGCCCTACTCCTTGAGAACAGTCTTATCAAGAAGTACAATCCTAAATACAATGTATTATTGAAGGACGGAAAGACGTATCCCAGCATTTGCATTACCAACGAATACTTCCCACGCATCTTCAAAACTCGGCAAATCAATCGCAAATACGGCACCTATTACGGTCCTTTTCCCCATATCAGCAGCATGTATGCGGTATTAGACCTCATTAAAAAGCTATATAAACCGCGTACTTGCCGTCAGCCCATCACCGAAGAGGGTGTTGCAGCCCATAAATACAAGCCTTGTCTGGAATATCATATCCATAATTGCGATGCTCCGTGTATAGGCAAACAGAGTTACGAAGACTACCAGCAAAACATGAATCAGGCACGCGAAATTCTCAAAGGGAACACGCGTGAGGTAGGGAAATGGCTCTACAAGCTGATGATGAAGAATGCCGAATTAATGAAATTTGAAGTAGCTCAAGACCTCAAAATCAAGTACCAACTGCTCAACGAATTCGTCTCCAAGAGCGAGGTTGTAAGCCATACAATAGACGATGTAGACGTATTTACCATCATCGACGACGACCACAATCGCAATGCTTTTATCAATTATATCCACGTCAGAAAAGGCACTATCAATCAAAGCTTCACCTACGAATACAAACGTAAACTCGAAGAAAGCGACGAAGAGCTCCTTATCACCGCTATTCCGGAGATTCGCGAGCGTTTTGGGAGCACGGCCAAAGAAATTATCGTACCTTTTGAGATGGAATGGAAGCTCAAAGATGCCGAGTTTTTCGTACCTCAACGAGGCGATAAGAAGCACTTACTAGACCTTTCCGAGATGAATGGTAAACAGTATAAATTTGACCGTCTCAAGCAAGCCGAGAAACTCAATCCGGAACAAAAACAGACTCGATTGATGAAAGAATTGCAGCAAAAGCTACAACTTCCCAAACTCCCCTACCAAATAGAGTGCTTCGACAACTCCAACATAAGCGGTACAGATGCCGTTGCCGGATGCATCGTATTCAAAGGAATGAAGCCCTCCAAGAAAGATTATCGTAAATATAACATCCGAACCGTCACAGGACCGGACGATTATGCGTCGATGCAAGAAGTCGTTCGCCGTCGTTATAGTCGCATGATAGAAGAGAAAACACCACTTCCCGACCTCATTATAACCGACGGTGGAAAAGGCCAAATGGAGGTTGTTCGCGAGATTGTCGAGGACGAATTACACCTCCAAATCCCCATTGCAGGACTAGCTAAAGACGACCGCCATCGCACCAACGAGCTACTCTATGGTTTCCCGCCAAAAGTGATAGGTATGAAGACTGATTCCGAACTGTTCCACATCCTCACACGCATACAAGACGAAGTACACCGTTATGCCATCACATTCCACCGCGACAAGCGCAGCAAACACGCTCTCCATAGCGAGTTAGACGACATCAAAGGCATCGGTCCGAAGACCAAAGAAGCCCTTATCAAAGAGTTCAAGAGCGTCAAAAAGATACGCGAAGCCAGTCTGGAAACATTGACAACTGTGGTCGGAAGTGCCAAGGCTGCCATTATCAACGAATATTTCAACAACAAGTTGGCCGACTAAAATAAAATCTTTACCTTTGCCATTATGAGAATCGTTATACAACGTGTGCAGCACGCATCGGTCACTATTAACTCAGAAGTAAAGTCTGCCATCGAGCAAGGCTATCTTATCTTATTAGGCGTGGAATCCACTGATACTCAAGAAGATGCAGATTGGTTAGCGAAGAAAGTCATTGGCCTGCGTGTCTTCGATGATGAGGATCACGTCATGAATCGCTCCATCCAAGACATAGGAGGAAATATATTGGTTATCAGCCAGTTCACTCTCTTCGCCAGTTACAAAAAAGGGAACCGTCCCTCATGGTTTCGTGCGGCACCTCACAACATCAGTATACCACTCTACGAGTACTTCTGTAAGCAGCTGGAATCACTGCTTGGTCGCCCTATTGGAACCGGGGAATTCGGTGCAGACATGAAAGTAGAGTTACTCAACGACGGTCCTGTGACCATTTGCATGGATAGTAAGAACAAGGAATAATAGATATTTAAGAGGACTCTCCAAAACTATTTTCTAAAATAAATATAGACAAAATGGAAGATAAGAACACTGATATTACCGGACTTCGTGAGGCTCAACGACAGGTGGATGAGTGGATTCACACCTATGGGGTGCGCTATTTTAGCGAACTCACCAACATGGCTTGTCTCACCGAAGAGGTAGGCGAATTGGCGAGAGTGATGGCGCGCGTATATGGCGACCAGAGCTTTAAAGCCGGCGAGAAGCCTAATTTAGGCGAAGAGATGGCCGATATTCTTTGGGTGCTCTGTTGTCTAGCCAACCAAACCGGTGTTGATTTGGCCGAAGAGTTCCGCAAAAGCATGAAGAAGAAGACCAAAAGAGATAAAGATAGACATCAAGGACTATCAAATCAGTAGCAACAAATAATTATAATAACATCAATAACAATGTCCACATTTCATCTCCCTCCCCTTTTAGGGAGGGTTTGGGGTGGGGCTATTAACCAGCAAAATTATGGCATATACTAAAGACATTGAACCCACAGTTCACAACCATCACGACCACGAACACGATCATCACGAGCACCATCATATCTTCAAAGAGCAGAGCAAGTATGATGAAGTATTGGCAAAGTATAACTTCAACATCACCGAACAGGAAGTGAGCGCTGCTGTCAAGAAGATTATTGCCGAGAAAGCTCATGAGAACGACACCCTCGACGTGAAGAAATTCCTCTTCGGCAGCATTGAGTTGACATCACTCAGCACCACCGATACCGATGAGAAAATCCTCGCTATGACGGAGAAAGTCAACCAGTTTGCAACAGCCTATCCCGACCTTCCCCACGTAGCTACCATCGTAGCATATCCCCGCTTCTGCCGCCTCATCAGCGAATCTCTTGAAGTAGACGGTGTAGAAGTAACCACCGTAACGGGCGATTTCCCCCACTCTCAGACGTTTATCGAGGTTAAGACCATAGAAACCTCACTCGCATTGAAAGACGGCGCCACAGAGATTGATATCGTACTTCCTGTAGGTAAGTTCCTCAGTGAGGACTATGAAGGCGTAGCCGATGAGATTAGCGAACTGAAAGAGGTATGTGGCGACCATGCCATGAAGGTCATCTTGGAGACTGGCGACCTGCAGACTGCTTCTAATATCAAGAAGGCTGCCATCGTTGCCATGTACTCTGGAGCCGACTATGTGAAGACTTCTACCGGCAAGGAAAAAGTAAGTGCTACTCCCGAATCGGTATACGTCATGTGTCAAGCCATTAAGGAATACTACGATCAAACAGGCATACAGATAGGTTTAAAGCCCGCTGGCGGCATTAATACCGTCATGGATGCAATTATATACTACAGCATCGTTAAAGAGGTTCTAGGCGAAAAATGGCTCACCAACAAGTGGTTCCGCCTCGGAACTAGTCGTTTGGCCAACCTGCTCTTAAGCGAAATCGAGGGTACAGAGACCAAATTCTTCTAAGAAGAAAGCATATAGAACATTGCTACAAACCACATTATACGCTCGTTCAGTAGCAATATTCTACCATTAAATAGTAGAGACGATGCCTGCATCGTCTCTTTTTTTGCGCCTAATTCAAAGGGAAACACCCTAAAATGAAGTGATAAGAGTTCTGCTTAATATACTGTTACCCCTAGTACACACTATCTTGCCCACTGGAGAAGAAGCACATTCCGTCTCTACCATTGTCTATCTTCATCTGCAAAACCTTGTTTACTTGTCTACACGTTAACTTGTCTACTTAAACGAGAGGGTTGGGGTGAGGTTGCTGCAACAGCACCTCAGCATCACTGTCTCACCTTTTCAGCAATACTGAATAGACGAAACAGAAAGCCTGCCCCAACGCTGCAGTCAGTTGAGTTCTTGAGTTTTTTAGTTCATAAGTTTTATCCCCTCCCCTTGAAAAAAGGCTTTTGTAGAGCAGAGAGGACTATCGTCTCCCTAACAGACGACATTACTAATCAGCAATTTAAACGATATAAGACCGTATACATCGTCTCTACTACATCGGAACAAAATTGGCCAACAAATCATAAGGAACACATTATATACCGGCAAACAGTATTTTCCTCTATCAAATCAAAATAAATATAAAGGAAAATACTTAACTTTGTCACGAGAACATTATACTACCATGGATTCTAATACAACTACCAACAAACCTCAACGCCTGCAATCGCTCGATATACTCCGCGGTTTCGATATGGCGTGCCTCGTGTTAATTCAACCAATACTGTATCACTACCTCGAAATTGCCGCCCCTGCCGACGATACTTTCGGTGCATTTCTGAACAGCCAAGTCACCCATGTGGAATGGATCGGATTCAGCTTTTGGGACATCATCATGCCACTGTTCATGTTTATGTCGGGCATTACGATTCCTTTCGCATTCTCCCGTCAGAAGCGAGAGGGAGCCGACAGCACTTTCTATCGTCGACTTCTGAAACGTTTCTTGATACTCTGGGGCGTCGGAATGGTGGTTCAAGGCAACCTGTTATCGCTCGATTGGCATCAATTTAAATTCTTCTCCAACACGCTACAGAGCATCGCTGTGGGTTATGTCGTGACTGCCCTTCTTTTCGTCCTCACTTCCAAGCGTACACAAATAGCCGTCGTTGCAGCCTGTTTCATCGGTTATATCGCTGCGTTTGCCATTTGGGGCGATATGGATTTCAGCATGGGTCACAACATAGCCGATGCCATTGACATGGCTGTACTGGGCGTCTTCCGCGATGGCATGAATTGGGATGGCACATCATGGAACTTCAACGGTACTTACAACTACACATGGGTATTGAGCAGTCTCAATTTCATCGTAACGGTCTACTTAGGTTGTTGGGCAGGATACATCCTCAAATCGGGCGACACCCAACAACAAAAGCTCCGCAAACTCTGCATCATGGGCACCATATTGATTGTTGCTGCACTCGCCATGAGTCCCATATTGCCCATCATCAAGCGTATCTGGTCTAGCTCAATGACCCTGTTTGCTGGTGGAATCTGCTTCTTGCTCATGGCTCTTTTCTTCTATATCATCGACATGCGCGGTTGGACCAAGGGCACCCAATGGCTTAAATACTACGGTATGAATTCGCTCGCAGCCTATTTTTTAGGAGAATACATGAACTTCAGATCCATCTCAGGCTCACTCTTCTACGGTTTAGAACAATATTTGGGCGACTTCTATCCCGTGGTCGGCACGACTGTCAACGTAGGCGTTGTGTATCTCATCATTCGCTGGATGTACAAACAAGGCATCTTCATCAAAGCATAACCAATAATATAAACGATATAAGAACATGAAAAAATCAAGTTTGATACTCGGAGCAGTCCTACTCTTGTCGTCCACCACAATACGGGCACAACTGTCGAATTTGGTGGTATGGTTCGATACTCCATCCACATTAAATGGTCGAACAGCTTGGTATGGCGGGCATCCCGATATGTGGAGCCAAGAGAACAAGCCTACAACGGCCGGCGATGGTATTCACAATCCCGATCAAGAATGGGAATCGCGCTCCCTCCCTATCGGTAATGGCAACCTCGGTGCCAATATAATGGGGTCTGTTTCGGCCGAGCGATTCACGCTCAACGAGAAGAGTTTATGGCGTGGCGGTCCCAATGTAAAGCAAGGACCTGCCTACTATTGGAATGTCAATAAACAGTCGGCTCACGTGCTCAAAGACATTCGCGATGCTTTCACACGTGGCGATCAGAAAACAGCCGAAGAACTTACGGCCAAGAACTTCAACGGACTGGCAGCATATTCAGCCAATGAAGAAGAGGATTTCCGCTTCGGAAACTTTACCACCATGGGCGAATGCTACATCGAGACAGGTCTAAGCGAAGTAGGCATGACCCATTATCGTCGCGAACTATCGCTCGACTCAGCACTGGCTAAGGTTAGTTTCACGAAAGACGGCACCCACTATCAGCGCACAGCTTTCATCTCCTACCCTGCCAACATCATGGTGGTGAAGCTGAAAGCTGATAAACCCGGTATGCAAAACCTGCTATTCTCGTATGCCCCGAACCCTGTAGCTACAGGCCATATACAGGCCGATGGCACCGACGGAGTGGTCTATCAGGCAGCACTCGACAACAATGGAATGCGCTTCACTGTACGCATCAAGGCCGTGGCCAAGGGCGGAAAAGTAAGCGTGACAGACGGAAAGATACGTGTAAACGGAGCCGATGAAGTGACGTTCTACATCGCCGGAGACACCGATTATCAAATGAATTTCGACCCGGATTTCACCAATCGCAAGGCTTATGTAGGCGTTGACCCTGACGCAACCACCCAACAATGGATGCAAGCTGCCATAGCCAAAGGCTACGATGAACTGCTGAGGGAGCACGCGGCCGATTATATGCCCCTCTTCAACCGCGTTCAGCTGACACTGAATCCAGATAAAGCCGTGAACCTTCTACCCACCAATCTGCGCCTACAGAACTATCGTAAGGGCAAAGCCGACTTCGGATTGGAAGAGCTCTACTATCAGTTCGGTCGCTATCTGCTTATCGCCTCATCACGTCCGGGTACATTGCCTGCCAATCTACAGGGCATTTGGCATAACAATGTAGACGGTCCGTGGCGAGTAGACTACCACAACAACATCAACATCCAAATGAACTATTGGCCTTCGTTACAGGCCAATTTGGCTGAATGCGCCCAACCGCTCACCGATTTCATTAAGACTCAGGCAAAGCCCGGAGCCGTAACAGCCAAGGCATATTACAATGCTCGCGGTTGGACATCGTCTATCTCGGCCAACATCTTCGGCTTCACCGCTCCCCTCTCCGATGAACAAATGCAGTGGAATTTGTGTCCCATGGCGGGTCCATGGCTTGCTACACATCTGTGGGAGTACTACGATTTCACTCGCGACAAGAACTTCTTGCGCACCACGGGTTATCCACTGATGAAAGGAAGTGCCGACTTTGCCGTGGATTATCTATGGAAACGCGCCGACGGAGTGTACACAGCAGCTCCTTCTACATCGCCCGAACACGGTCCAGTAGACCAAGGTGCCACCTTCTCTCATGCCGTTATTCGTGAGATTTTGACCGATGCCATCGCAGCCAGCAAAGTATTAGGTGTAGACGCTAAGGCTCGCCAAGAGTGGGAGAATGCCTTACGACACCTCGCACCTTATCGCATTGGACGTTACGGACAGATTATGGAGTGGTCTACCGACATCGATGATCCCGACGATCATCACCGCCATGTCAATCATTTGTTCGGACTACATCCCGGTCATACCATCTCGCCCATCACTACCCCCGAACTGGCTAAAGCTGCCAAAGTCGTTTTGAAGCATCGTGGCGACGGCGCTACGGGCTGGAGCATGGGATGGAAACTGAATCAATGGGCACGTCTACACGATGGTAATCACGCTTATACCCTCTATAGAAACCTATTGAAAAATGGCACACTCGACAACCTTTGGGACACCCACGCACCTTTCCAAATAGACGGAAACTTCGGTGGGACAGCCGGAATCACAGAGATGTTGCTGCAAAGTCAGATGGGATTCATCCATCTACTCCCTGCCCTTCCCGATGCATGGAGCACCGGTAGCGTAAGCGGATTAATGGCTCGTGGCAATTTTGAAGTAGGTTTGAACTGGACTAACGGACTATTAAGCGAAGCGACTATCAAAGCTAAGAGTGGCGGTAAATGCACGCTACGCTACGGTTCTCATACCTTAAGCCTCAACACCAGAGCGGGAAAGACCTACACCCTCGCTTATGACAAGGAAAAAGGGTTAAAAGTCAAATAATGCATATTTGCCAAATTAAATACAGCACAAGCTCATTATATGTGATAAATCTTACTCAAGATTTAGCTTAATAAAACAACTTGTAGGGCGCGGCATACCGCGCCCACAAGAAATTACAACTGTGCTGCAAGTTACAAAACGAAGTGCAATAAAAGAGTAGCCCTCGCATGTCACGACAGAAATTACCTCTATCGCGCCATCAAGTGATTCTCAAGCTGCCATCTACAACCTTCGTGGGCACAAACTCGGCATGGTTCATATAATCAATGGTACGCCACAACTGCATGCTTTGCCCCATGATGTATACATCGTCAATGGTAAGAAGTTTATCAAATAAGGACGCTAACAAGCTCATATACAACAAAAAAGCCTCGCATTTGCGAGGCTTTTTCATTATACTACAAGTGTTTTACTTATTCCTTTTAATCACATAATCAAGATAAGCCATCAGAGCATCCTTGATATTTTGGTCTTTGATGTATTGATGAACGAAGTTTACAGCTTCTTCATGGAACTCATTCATCTTCTTTTCGGCATACTCTATACCACCATTTTCTTTCGCAAAAGCTACTAATTGAGCAATACTCTCCGTGTTGATTTGCGACATCTTCACCTTTCGGGCAAGCTGTAACATCGCCTCATCGCCTGTAGAATTAAGCGCATAGATAATAGGTAAGGTCAGTTTACCTTCTTCCATATCGTTTCCGGTAGGCTTTCCTATCTCCTCTGAATCGTAATAATCAAAGATATCATCGCGAATTTGGAAAATAATACCAAGATTCTGCCCGAACTTAGCAGCAGCTTCTACTACCTCTTTGCTTGCTCCTACCGACTCAGCACCAAATACGGCGCAAGCTTCAAACAGTGCTGCCGTCTTGCGTTTGATAACCTCATAATAGACATCCTCGGATATTTCTTGATTCGAGATATTCGTCAATTGTAAGATTTCTCCATCAGAAAGGGTTTGTCCCAAGCGAGCCAAATAACGGATAATAACCTCGGAACGCGTATGAGAGACACTAAGCAAAGATGTAGACAAGATATAGTCGCCCACCAGTACAGCCACCTTATTATCGTAAGTCGCATTCACACTGGCCTGTCCGCGGCGCTCTCCACTCTCATCTACCACATCATCGTGCACCAAACTAGCCGTATGGAGTAACTCCAAACCTACAGCTGCATATTGCGTAGCTTCACTTATCTGCCCGAAAGCCTTTGCCAATAGCAAAATAAGCATGGGTCGCATACGCTTGCCCTCGCGCTTACGAATGTGGTCGAGAGCCTGTGCCAGCAAACCATTACTATGTTCTAGCGAGTGGCTGAAATACTCGGAAAAGTCATCCAACTCCTTTATTATTGGATGTTTGATGCGAGACAGGTAGTCCATGAGAATACTATATTTGTCACAAAATTAATGATTTTAATCGGGATTATTTCCTTTTTTTTCGTAATTTTACTGCAAATAAATTTGATTTTATGAATAAACTCTTTCTTCTGGATGCTTATGCACTCATATATCGTTCCTATTACGCTCTCATCAGATCGCCACGTATTAATTCCAAAGGACTCAATACGTCGGCCGTCATGGGATTTGTGAACACCCTCAACGAGATTCTCACTAAAGAGAAGCCCACTCATATCGGTGTGGCATTCGACCATGGCAAGACTTTCCGCCATGATGCTTTCCCTGCCTATAAGGCGCAACGTGAGGAGACACCGGAAGACATCAAGCGCTCGGTACCCATCATCAAAGACCTTCTCACAGCTTTCAACATTCCCATCCTACAGGTTGATGGCTTCGAAGCCGACGATGTAATCGGCACTTTAGCCACCAAAGCCGGTGAGCAAGGAGTAGAAACCTACATGCTCACACCCGATAAAGACTATGGTCAACTCATCCGAGATAACGTCTACATGTACCGCCCTCGGCATGGCGGAGGGTACGATATTATCGGCCCCAAAGAAGTCTCAGAGAAGTATGGCATTGATAGTCCTGACCAAGTGATTGATCTCTTGGCACTCATGGGCGACTCCGCTGACAACTTCCCCGGCTGTCCCGGCGTGGGAGAAAAGACTGCCGTGAAACTTATCAACGAATTCGGTAGCACCGAAAACCTTATCGCCCATACCGACCAACTTAAAGGAAAGATGCGCGAGAAAGTTGAAGGTGCAATCGAAGATATTCGCATGTCAAAATTCTTAGCGACCATTCGAACCGATGTTCCCATCGACTTGGATTTGGAAAATCTGAAAACCGTTGAACCCAATGAAGAAAAATTGAGAGAAATCTTCACCGAATTGGAATTTAAGAGTCTTTCTAACAAAATCTTAAAGAAAGCAAATAAGAAGCCAACAGTTGTTAATTTACAACTTGATATATTTGGGAATAATCCGACCAACGATGCAGAAGAGCCTAAAAAAACAGATATTTTTAAACAAGATACAGGAGAATTTAAATACGAACTTATTGATACAGAGGAAGAAAGATTAAAAATTTGTGATTTTTTCAAGACAAAACAATTTATCAGTCTAGACACAGAAACCACATCAACCAATCCGATGGAGGCTGAATTAGTGGGTTTAAGCTTCTCTGTGGAAGAAAATACGGGATTCTATGTTCCAATTCCTAGCGACCGTCAAGAAGCCGTAAGAATTGTTAATATATTCAAACCTATCTACGAAGATCCACAAATTTTAAAAATCGGACAAAACATCAAGTACGACTTAGTGGTGCTCCGAAATTATGGAATCCATCTTCAAGGCAAGATGTTCGATACCATGTTGGCTCATTATGTGTTGCAACCGGAATTACATCACAATATGGATTACATGGCCGAAACATTACTAGGGTACAAGACCATCCACATAGACGAACTGATAGGCCCCAAGGGTAAGTATCAGAAAAATATGCGCGACCTCTCCCCTACCGACATTTGTCGCTATGCATGTGAGGATGCCGATATCACATTACGACTCAAAAACGTACTCGAACCACGCCTTCAAGAGATGGGCATGAGCGATCTGTTCTGGAACATAGAGATGCCCCTGCTTCCCGTGTTGGCCGAGATGGAAATCAACGGCATTGCATTGGATACCAAAGCATTGGAAGAAACGTCATTCTTATTCAAAGAGCGCATGGCTGAATACGAGCAACGTATCTATCAACAAGCCGAAGAAGCGTTCAACATCTCGTCGCCTAAACAGGTAGGCGAAATTCTCTTCGAGAAGATGAAAATCGTAGAAAAGCCCAAGAAAACCAAGACCGGACAATATGTTACAAGCGAAGAGGTGTTGCAACAACTCAAGAGCAAGGCGCCTATCGTAGAGGATATTCTAGCCTATCGCGGCTTGAAGAAGCTCATCGGAACGTATGTTGACGCCCTACCCAAGCTCATCAATCCGCATACCGGACACATTCATACCTCATTCAATCAGGCAGTTACGGCCACTGGTCGACTTTCGTCGAGCGACCCCAATCTGCAAAACATTCCCGTACGAGGCGAAGACGGCAAGGAAATCCGCAAGTGTTTCATCCCCGATCCCGGCTGCCTGTTCTTCTCGGCCGATTACAGTCAGATAGAATTACGCGTAATGGCGCACCTGAGCCAAGACGAGAATATGATAGAGGCATTCCGCGAAGGCCACGACATACATGCCGCCACAGCTGCCAAAATCTATCATGAGACCATGGATACCGTGACACGCGACCAGCGTACCAAGGCTAAACGAGCCAACTTTGGCATCATTTACGGCATCACCACTTATGGATTGGCACAGCGACTAGACATTGATAATCGCGAGGCCAAGGAACTGATAGAGGGCTACTTCCGCACCTTCCCAAAGGTACAGAGCTACATGGAAGAGGCTAAAGAGAAAGCGCGACAGAACGGTTACGCCGAAACATTCTTCCATCGTCGCCGCTATCTGCCCGACATCAACAGCGGTAACGGTACCGTGCGAGGCTTCGCCGAGCGCAATGCCATCAATGCGCCTATCCAAGGTAGTGCTGCCGACATTATCAAAGTGGCGATGATCAACATCTTCCAACGCTTCCAACGCGAGCAAATTCGCTCAAAAATGATACTCCAAGTGCACGACGAACTCAACTTTTCCGTCGTTCCCGAAGAGAAAGAGAAGGTAGAACGCATTGTACTCGAAGAGATGCAAAAGGCCTATCCGCTCGATGTGCCACTCGTAGCCGATGCCGGATGGGGCAGCAACTGGCTCGAAGCCCATTGATACCGAGCTTTTTCCAAAAGCTTGAATGAGCTGTAAAGAGTCTGCCAACATAGGAAAAACAGAAGAGCAACATACTTATTTGTCCGGAGGACAACCTCTTCATAACCGTAGGTTGGAGCAAGGCGGAAACCTACGGAAAATAGAAAAGAAGAATTAACGAGTCTGAAAAGACTCCCCAATAGGGTCTCTTTCTGTATTTCAGCTAACTTTTAAGGGCAGTCTTATCAGACTGTAAACTACATTCACATACACACCGGAGACTATCTTCGCTTTCGCTTGATAGTCCCCGGCTATGAATGGATAGCCTTTCAGGTTTTTGTTAGTATAAGCTTACTTATAAGGTATTGATAGAAGAACTCATATCAAAAGTTTTACCACACTCTTTGAATGCAGAGACAAAAAATCACTATCTTTGCAGAAGATAGGCTGCGGTCGGCAATAAGAAAACAAGTTCTCATTGCATCCACTTGCACTCTGTTTACAAAAGATAATAATAGATGAGAAACGATACCTATGACTTACACAAGAATGACGGCCGCCGAAGCGGCACAGATGATTAAGAATGGTGATACATTAGGCCTCTCCGGATTCACTCCCAACGGCAATCCGAAAGCCGTTTTCCGCGAAATTTCCAAACGCGCCATACGCGAACACGAAACCGGACAGGCATTCCAAGTTGGTATTCTTACCGGAGCCTCATCGTGCCAAAGCGTAGAAGGCGACATGGCAGCAGCCAAAGCCATCAAATTTCGTGCCCCTTTTTCCACTAATAAGGACTTCCGCGACCACACCAATTTGGGCGAAGTAGACTACGAAGACATGCACTTAGGACATATGGCCGAGCGACTACGTCGTGGATTCTATGGCGATATAGACTGGGCCATTATCGAAGTGAGTGCTATAGAAGAGGGAGCCGACACGTGCAAAGTTTCTCTAACATCGGCCGGTGGCATTGTGCCCACCATCGCACGAATGGCCAAACGCGTCATCCTCGAACTCAATCACTTCCACAATCCCAACTCCCGTTTCTTGCACGATGTCGTGGAATTGGCCGAATACCCCTATCGCCAGCCCATCCCCATCACGCGTGTGGCCGAGCGATTTGGCAAAGATTATGTGGAGATAGACGCCAAGAAAATAGTGGGTGTGGTCGAATGTAACATCCCCGAAGAAGCACGTGCCTTCAAAGACTTAACCCCTGAGACGAAGAAAATTGGCGAAAATGTGGTCGATTTCTTCTTGAGCGACCTTCGAGCAGGTCGTATCCCAAAAGAGTTCTTCCCCATCCAGAGCGGTGTGGGAGCCACCGGGAACGCCGTGATGAAAGCCATTGGGCAATGCGAAGGGCTGCCGGTGATGAACGTGTTCAGCGAAGTGGTACAGGATGCCGTGGTCGACATGATGCTCAAAGGGCAGATTGGCTACGCTTCGGCCACTGCTACAACCGTCACCAACGAGTGCCTACAGAAGATTTACGATAACATGGACTTCTTCAAAGAGCGCCTGACAATACGCCCCAGCGAGGTGGCCAACGCCCCGGAACTGATTCGGCGGTTCGGTGTCATCGCCATGAATACAGCGTTGGAATGCGACCTTTACGGCAACGAGAACTCCAGTCATATCTGTGGGTCGAATCTGATGAACGGTATCGGAGGCTCATGCGACTACGAGCGCAACGGCTCTATCAGCATCTTCTATACCCCATCTACGGCTAAGGGTGGCAAGATAAGCGCCATCGTACCCATGTGTAGCCACGTAGACTCTACCGAGCACGACGTCGACATCATCGTGACCGAGCAGGGAGTAGCCGACTTACGTGGCAAAGGGCCATTGCGACGGGCACAGGAAGTCATTGAAAACTGTGCGCATCCCGACTACAAACCACTATTACGCGACTACTTGCGACTGGCCGGAAGGGGTCATGAACCGCAGAGTATGACGGCTGCCTTGGCCATGCACCAAGCCTACTTGGAGAAAGGCGACATGCGATTAGTAGCGTGGTAAAGAGAAGAAAAAAGAAAGGAGTCTTTTCCATACCATAAACTTTAAGAACTCATCAACTCAAAAACTTACAAACTTTAAACTCTAACTTATTAACTTACCAGCTTAAAACGATTTCCCTCCCCTTTTGGGGAGGGGCTGGGTGAGGCTCCTGCAGCGACTTATCAGCATTACTGAAAAGGCCAAACAGCGATGCTGACACGGCCTTGCAACGAGCCCAAATAGGCTCTTTTGCAAACTCGCAATAAAGTAAGCTGCACACAACAAAACCAAAATAAATTTTGCTTTTGTCCTCATTTGCACTACCTTTGTAGTCAAAGTATATATTTGAAATAAAGACATGGCTTTAAAATGCGGTATTGTAGGACTTCCGAACGTCGGTAAGTCAACACTTTTCAACTGCCTGTCGAGTGCCAAGGCACAGGCAGCTAATTTCCCTTTTTGTACAATAGAACCCAACCTAGGCGTTATCACTGTACCCGATGAGCGACTCACCAAGTTGGCCGAAATAGTCCATCCCGGACGCATCGTACCCGCTACCTGCGAGATAGTAGACATTGCCGGGCTCGTCAAGGGAGCCAGCAAAGGCGAGGGATTGGGCAATAAATTTCTTGGAAACATTCGCGAGACCGACGCCATCATCCACGTATTGCGTTGTTTCGACAACGACAATGTGGTGCGCGAAGGCGGAGATCCCGTCAATCCTATCAACGATAAGGAAATCATTGATACCGAATTGCAGTTGAAAGACTTGGAAACCATTGATTCTCAACTGGCTAAACAACAGAAAGCTGCGGCCGCCGGAAACAAGGATGCCAAGCTGGCTGTGACCGTTCTAGAGGCTTACAAAGGTGCATTAGAAAAGGGATTAAACGCCCGTACGGTGGAGTTTGAAAGCAAAGACGAGCAAAGCTTTGCCCACGACTTGTTCCTACTCACAGCCAAACCTGTGCTCTATGTATGCAATGTAGACGAAGCGAGTGCCAAAACCGGTAACGAATACAGTAGACAAGTAGAAGAAATGGCCAAGAGCGAGGGTGCAGAAGCTTTGGTGATTGCTGCCAAGACCGAGGAAGATATTGCTTCGCTCGAAACATACGAAGACAAGCAGATGTTCTTGGAAGAACTCGGACTGGAAGAAAGTGGCGTGAACCGTCTCATTCAAAAAGCTTATTCGTTGCTGAATCTACAGACATTCATCACTGCCGGTGAAATGGAGGTGAAGGCTTGGACATACCATAAGGGTTGGAAAGCACCGCAATGTGCAGGTGTCATCCACACCGACTTCGAGAAAGGATTCATCCGTGCAGAGGTCATCAAATACGAAGATTACCTGAAATATGGCTCTGAAGCTGCTGTTCGCGAGGCTGGCAAGCTGGGTATCGAGGGTAAGGAATACGTCGTACAGGATGGCGATATCATGCACTTCCGCTTTAATGTATAGTGATAAAACAGGAGAGGGATAAGAAAAATAAATTCCCTAATCCATCCCTCACCACCTATAATTAATAAATAAATGGAACATTTATTATACATCATCTGGAACCCCGACCTCTACCTGATACATCTAGGTGGCTTCGGACTTCGCTGGTATTCCACGTTTTGGCTCATCGGATTGATAGGCGCATACTTCATGGTGAAGTGGCTGTATCAAGACCAAAAGGTGAAAGAAGAATTGTTCGACCCGCTCTTCCTATACTGTTTTGTCGGTATACTGGCCGGTGCCAGACTGGGACACTGCCTGTTTTATCAGCCTGATTACTTCCTGACAAGCTGGGACCACATCATTGAGATGCTCCTACCCATTCACCACATGCCGGATGGAGCGTGGAAAATGACCGGTTATGAAGGACTGGCTTCGCATGGCGGAACGCTCGGACTGATGATTGCCCTGTGGCTCTACGTTCGCCGTACGAAGATGAATTTGTGGCAAGTGCTTGATAATATCGCTATTGCCACGCCTATCACAGCCTGCTGTATACGCTTGGGTAACCTGATGAACTCTGAAATTATCGGGAAAGTGACGGATGTTCCATGGGCTTTTATCTTCCAACAGGCAGACCAATATCCACGTCATCCGGGACAATTATACGAAGCCATAGCCTACTTCCTGTTCTTTTTTATCGGGTGGTATTTCTATCGCTATGCGAAGAAACCGGTGGGCAGAGGATTCTATTTCGGCTTATGTCTGACGTTGATATTCACATTCCGCTTCTTCATTGAATATACAAAGGATATTCAAGTAGACTTTGAAGCAGGCATGCCTTTCAATATGGGACAGTTATTGAGTATTCCCTTTGTTGCTTTGGGAATCTTCTGTATGTCCAGAAAGAAATCATGAAACAAAAAAAAGAAGATTATAAACCCTCTTTCTATGGGTTTATAATCTTCTTAATATCATTCAATTTATTAAGTGCTTCCATCGGAGTGAGGTTGTCAATATCCAACCCTGAGATTTCATCGCGTATCTGAGAGAGTACCGGATCATCCAATTGGAAGAAATTTAACTGCATCCCTTCCCTACTCTCTTCTATCTTTCGAGCATCCGAACGACCCACCGTGCCAACGCCGGCATTATCATTTTCCAATTCTTTAAGGATGACATTGGCTCGCTTAACGATACTTTTCGGCATGCCGGCAATCTCTGCCACGTGGATACCGAAGGAATGTTCGCTGCCACCTTTCTCCAGTTTTCGGAGGAAAATCACCTTCCCATCCACCTCTTTCACACTGACATTGTAGTTCCGGATACGTGAGAAGCCCTTCTCCATCTCATTCAATTCATGGTAATGAGTGGCAAAAAGAGTACGCGCGTTGGCTCTCGCGTGCTCATGAAGATACTCTACGATGGCCCACGCAATGCTGATACCGTCGTATGTACTCGTACCTCTACCCAGCTCATCAAAGAGTACCAAACTCCTATCCGAGACATTATTGAGGATGTTGGCTGCCTCCGTCATCTCCACCATAAAGGTAGATTCGCCCAAAGAAATATTGTCACTGGCTCCCACACGAGTGAATATCTTGTCCACCAAACCCACTCTCACGCTCTCTGCAGGCACAAAGCTGCCTATCTGAGCCAACAGTACAATCAACGCCGTTTGACGCAACAGCGCCGATTTTCCGGCCATATTAGGACCGGTTATCATCATTATCTGTTGGTGAAAAGTATCAAGAAGCACGTCGTTGGGCACGTAATGCTCGCCCAAAGGCAATTGTGTTTCTATCACAGGATGGCGCCCTTGCTTGATATCCAACACATCACTGTCGTCAACAACGGGTCGTACATAAGTATGTTCTTCTGCTGTTTTGGCGAAACTCAATAGACAATCGAGTCTCGCAAGGAGGTTTGCGTTGATTTGTATTTGCGGTATGAAGTCTTGCATATACACGATGAGCTCATTAAACAACCTTGCTTCCAACGCCAGAATCTTCTCATCGGCACCTAAAATCTTCTCTTCATACTCCTTTAATTCTTGAGTTATGTAGCGTTCGGCTTGCGCAAGCGTTTGTTTTCTAACCCACTCTGCCGGTACTTGGTCTTTATATGTATTGCGAACTTCGAGATAATAACCGAACACGTTGTTATATCCGACTTTCAAACTGGATATACCGGTACGTTCGGTTTCCTCTTGTTGAATCTTCAAGAGATAGTCCTTGCCGTTTCGACTGATAGAACGTAACTCATCAAGTTCCTCACTATAACCATCGGCTATCACATTCCCTTTGTTCACAAGCAATGGAGGATCGGACTGAATTTCATGAGCTATACGGTCTTTCAAGTTTTCACAAAGATTCAATTGCTCCCCTACCCGCTTCAAGACTTCATTATCCGTCTGCAGACAAGCAAGCTTAATAGGGCGCACAGCATCCAATGCACGCTGTAATTGTACGACCTCTCGCGGTGAGACTCTGCCCACTGCCACCTTCGAAATAATACGTTCAAGGTCGCCAATACGATGCAATTGCTCGTTCACGCAATCTCTGAAATCCGGTTGTTTGAAGAAATATTCAACTATATCTTGACGATGCGTGATGGCCTGAACATTCTTCAAAGGAAATACAACCCATCTTCTGAGCATACGACCACCCATAGGTGTCACCGTTCGGTCAATGACATCTAGCAGCGAACTACCGCCATCTTGCATCGTACCAAGCAATTCCAAAGAGCGAATTGTGAACTTATCCAATCGCACATATTTCTCTTCTTCAATGCGAGCCAACGATGTTATATGCCCTATCTGGGTATGTTGCGTCTGCTCCAGATATTGCATGATGGCTCCACTGGCAATGACTCCATTGTGAAGATGTTCCACTCCGAATCCTTTAAGATTCTTCGTACCAAAATGTTTCAGAAGTTTTTGTCGAGCTGTCTGTTCGGTAAACACCCAATCATCAAGCTCGAATGTCACAAAGCGTGACCCAAAATAACGTTCAAAATCTTTCTTCTTCGTTCGATCATAAAGCACCTCTTTTGGCGAGAAATTACTTAATAATTTCTCTGCATAATCAAAAGTACCCTCGGCTGTCAGAAATTCTCCCGTTGAAATATCCAAGAATGCCACACCGCAAGAGGCTTTACCAAACTGTACGGCAGCCAAGAAATTATTCTCTTTATAGTTGAGCACGTTGTCGCTCATGGCTACACCGGGTGTCACAAGTTCCGTGATTCCGCGCTTCACCATCTTATCCATCTCGCTCAAGCCTTTCTTTCCTTTGATGGCTTCGCGCTTCTTTTTAGGGTCTTCCAGTTGGTCACAGATGGCCACTCGCTTTCCGGCACGAATCAATTTAGGCAGATAAGTATCTAGCGCATGGTGCGGAAATCCCGCCATATCGGTAGGATCCTGTGCTCCATTATTCCTTTTCGTCAACGTGATACCAAGGATACGCGCTGCTTCCACTGCATCCTCGCCATAGGTTTCATAGAAGTCGCCACAGCGAAAAAGCATCAACGCCTCCGGATGTTTAGCCTTCAACGAATAGAACTGCTTCATCATCGGTGTCAATGCTTTATTATCTTTTGCCATATCTATAGAATCCTTCCTTTATCATAAATTATTTGTGAATAGCTTTTACTATCTTTCCTTTGATTGTATTTGCCCATACTGTTTTTGCAAAGATACGGCAAATCATAGATAAAAACGAAGCTTCAATAATTTTTGTCTGTTAGTTAGGCATCTCTCTTCGAACGTTTTTATTGAAATATTTATTATCTTTGCAAGCATATACATGTTGATTCTATCACGACAGAAAACCTAAACTATTTATATAATGAAAAAAACAACCCTGATACTTTCGGCTTTATTGTGTGCAGCAATGGGCTTCGCTCAACAGTCACGTACCGACATTAAAACCAATCCTCTATTCTCTGCCAGCAGCTATTATGCCTATCCCGGCCCTCTACAGCAGAAACTTACCCCTGCTCCTACCGGGTATAAACCTTTCTACATCAGCCATTATGGTCGACACGGAAGCCGCTGGCTCATCAATAAGAACGATTATCTACAGCCGGTTGCCATTCTACAACGCGCTGATAGCCTAGGTAAACTCACCGCATTAGGGCGCGATATACTTCGCCGACTTATCATGATTCGCGATGCAAGTAAGAATCGTTACGGCGAACTCACGCAACGAGGAGGCGAACAACACCGCCAAATTGCCAAACGCATGATACAGAATTTCCCGGAAGTCTTTGCCGGTCGAACCAATATCGATGCCCGTAGTACCACTGTCATCCGGTGTATTTTCTCCATGGAGAATGCCCTACAACAATTGCTTCTCATCAATCCCGAATTACAAATCAAACAGGATGCCAGCAACCACGACATGTATTACATGAACTATGACGACCCTGTACTGAACAAAAAGAAAATGCCGGCCAAAGCCGACGAGGCCTACAAAGCATTTGGAAAGAAATTTCTTCACTACGATCGTGTAATGAATAACCTCTTCAACGACTCCAGCTATTGGAAGCATCAAGTAAAATACGAGCAGTTATACAGGCGTTTATTCAGTAATGCAGCTAATTTGCAAAGCACAGAATTGCGCCATACGATTTCTTTATACGATCTCTTCAGCGACCAAGAGATTTACAATAATTGGCGCACAGAGAATGCTTGGTGGTATATTACTTATGGTGGTAGCCCATTAAATGGTGGTACACAGCCTTTCACACAACGCAATTTGCTTCGTAATATCATTGCCCAAGCCGACTCTTGCATACAGTTAGAGCATCCCGGAGCTACCCTTCGCTATGGTCACGACACCGTTATCATGCCACTCACCTGCCTCCTCGACCTAGACGGACTGGGCATGCAGGTAGAGAATCTCGAAGAGTTGGAGACACGCGGATGGTACAATTATCGTATATTCCCAATGGCTGCCAACATTCAATTCGTATTCTACCGTAAGAATGCAAACGACAAAGACGTCATCTTCAAGGTTTTACGCAACGAAAATGAAGCTACGCTGCCCATCAAGACAGACATAGCTCCATATTATCATTGGAAGGATTTCAAAGATTACTTCCTCAAAAAACTCGATAGTTATAAAGAATAAGAGTCGTAAGATTCTACTACTTTCAATAGATCCGCGAAGTCATCGATGATGTGTTCAGCTTCAACACTCACCATGTCTTCGCGGCTTCCGTTTCCATAAGTCACCCCACACGTATGCACACCGGCAGCCTTTCCCATCATCATGTCAAAGGTTGCGTCGCCTACCATCAAGGCCTCATCGGGCTGTAAGTTAAACATTGCCAGTGTTTTCTCAACCATTTCGGGATCTGGCTTACAATGTTCTACATCCTGAGCACTCACTACCGCCGACATATAATCGTCTAGCTCGAACTCATGGATAAAATTGAGTAACGAGCCACGATACCGACTACTGGCTATCGTCAGTTTCAAACCGCGCCGATGTAATTCCCTGATAGTATCTATCACATGCGGAAATGGTGGAACGGCATGCGGAACATTGCGCCGCGTAAATATCTCAGCATAGACCTCTGCACACTTGTCTCCCATTTCATCCGACATAGGAATCAATCTGGTAAACGTTTCTTTCAGTGGCAACCCAATCATGGCTGCACACTCTTCTCGCGTACGTTTATCCAATCCCAATACATCAATGGTATCAAGCATGGTGTCTGTTATCAACTTCTGAGTATCACCCAGTGTTCCATCAAAATCCAGTAATACGACTTTTATTGCCATCCGCTCATTTTTTACAGAGCAAAGGTAAGCATAAAAGCATTGTAAAACGAACGGCCGTTCATCTTTTATTCTTATTCCAATCTATCTTGATCACATTTGGCTACTCACGCCAAGCGCTCCTAACAAAGCCGTAGCTACAGCCACAATTACTTTCAACACCATCTTCCATTTATTTCCATTCATCGCTTTACCTCCATTTTAATTTTTTAATGATAAAGAGTGGAGTAGGGAGACGTGTCCCCCTTACTCCTAATTCCACATTCTTATTGTCCGACTTCCTTCTTATCGGGAGCTGCGGCATCGGTCTTCTTCACATCATAGTTGGTCAATTCAGCCAACTTAGCCCCATTCACGAGCACCTTGCTGCGCTTGTGAGACCCTGCATCTATCTTGGTCTCAGGCATAAACAGTACATGAACTCGTTTCACATGCTTTGCGAGCGTGTACTCTTTTGCAGTAGGCGCTGCCAACGAACTGATTCCCAACTTGAAACTTCCAAGTCCGTCGATACGTACACGCTTTGAATTTTGCAATTCGTCTTGCATCACTTCTACCAACTCGGTAAGCACTGCCTTGATGTCGCTCTTCTTCACAGTACAGTTTCGCTGCATGATTTCTGCGAGTTCATCAGTTCCTACCACACCGTTATGTACGGCTCTTGCATACCATTTACCAAGAAATCTACCTTCACGCTTGCACTGATAAAGTTTGTAATTCACTGCCATAATTGTTACCCTTTCTTTAAGTTTTAAATTGTTGTTAATAATTAGATTAGTTATGTTCTTCATTCTCTCCCGTCACCCAGACCTTATAGTCGACATCAAAGTCAGCCGTGTCGTTGATTGAATGGTTATCCTGAACACGATGCAAAGATACAATATCGCTCACCCATTGTCAAGCACTAATGCGATACACAATGCGATACATTCATCACAAAGAGCCCAAACTTCTATCCGAAATAGCTAAAACCAGCTTTTGAACACCTATTTATAATGACATTATCCCATTTTTTTCGTACTTTTGCATGCAAAGAATCAATAAAGAGAAACAGAACGTTATGGAACAGAAGAAATATCTACGCACCACTGTCACTTCCGCTTTGCCCTATGCAAACGGTGGTGTACACATTGGCCACTTGGCCGGCGTATATGTACCGGCCGATATCTACGTGCGCTATTTACGCCTTAAAAAAGAAGATGTACTCTTCATCGGAGGTAGCGATGAGCACGGTGTGCCTATCACTATCCGTGCCCGTAAAGAGGGTATCACACCTCAAGACGTAGTCGATCGTTATCATAACATGATTAAGAAGAGTTTTGAAGATTTCGGCATCAGCTTCGATATATACAGTCGTACCACCTCTGATACACACAGTAAATTGGCTTCCGACTTCTTTAAGAAGCTATACGAAGACGGTAAACTCGTTGAGCACGAAACCGAACAGCTATACGACGAAGAGGCTCATCAGTTCTTGGCCGACCGTTATGTGATAGGGGAGTGTCCTCATTGCCACAACGACCATGCTTATGGCGACCAATGTGAGAAATGCGGTAGCGATCTCTCACCTATGGAACTCATCAATCCTCATAGCACTATCAGTGGTTCCGCACCTGTCATCAAGAAGACCAAGAACTGGTATCTGCCCTTGAACGAATATCAAGAGTGGCTCAAACAATGGATTCTTGAGAGTCACCAAGAGTGGCGTCCCAATGTCTATGGACAGTGTAAGAGCTGGCTCGACATGGATTTACAGCCTCGTGCCATGACACGCGACCTCGATTGGGGTATTCCCGTACCCGTAGCCGATGCCGAGGGGAAAGTGCTCTACGTATGGTTCGATGCTCCTATCGGCTACATCTCCAACACCAAAGAGTTGTGCGATGCTCAACCTGAGCGCTGGGGCTCATGGGAGAAATGGTGGAAAGACGACGATACGCGCTTGGTACACTTCATTGGTAAAGACAACATCGTATTCCACTGCATCATCTTCCCAACTATGCTCAAGGCACACGGAGACTATATTCTACCCGATAATGTGCCTGCCAACGAATTCTTGAATTTGGAGAATGACAAGATTTCTACCTCTCGTAACTGGGCTGTATGGTTACATGAATACCTCGTTGATATGCCCGGAAAGCAAGATGTATTACGCTATGTGCTCACAGCCAATGCTCCTGAGACCAAGGACAACAACTTTACGTGGAAGGACTTCCAAGAGCGCAACAACTCCGAATTGGTAGCAATCTATGGTAATTTCGTTAATCGTGCCCTCCAACTCACCAAGAAATACTTCGAAGGAGTCGTACCCACATGCGGCGAATTGCTCGACATAGACAAGCATACCCTCGACGAGTTCAAAGATGTTAAGCAAAAAGTCGAGAGTCTTCTCAATGTATTTAAGTTCCGCGATGCACAGAAAGAGGCTATGAATCTGGCTCGTATCGGTAACAAGTATATCACCGATTGCGAACCTTGGAAAGTTTGGAAGACCGATCCGGAACGTGTCAAAACCATTCTCTACATCTCTTTGCAACTCGTAGCCAATCTAGCTATTGCTTTCGAACCATTCCTACCATTCTCTTCAGAGAAGTTGCGTAAGATGATTAATATGGACAACTTCGATTGGGCACAGTTGGGCGACACCGACTTACTCAAAGCCGGACACCAATTGGCTGAACCCGAACTGCTCTTCGAAAAGATTGAAGACGAGATTATCGAAGCCCAACTGAAGAAGTTGGAAGATACCAAAAAGGCCAATGAAGCAGCTGCTTACAAAGCCAAAGACATCAAATCAACTATCGCATACGAAGATTTCGAGAAACTTGATATTCGTGTAGGACACATCGTCAATTGCGAAAGGGTGAAGAAAGCCAATAAGTTATTGAAGTTCACCATCGACGATGGCAGTGGTCAACCGCGTACCATCGTGAGCGGCATTGCCAAATTCTATGAGCCCGAACAGCTCATTGGCAAAGATATCTGTTTCATTGCTAACCTTGCACCTCGCAAGTTGATGGGTATCGAGAGTCAGGGAATGATTCTTTCTGCCGAGAATTTCGATGGTAATCTAGCGGTTACCCGTGTCGACCGAGAGGTCAAACCGGGCAGTCAAGTACTGTAATTTCTCCTTTTAGTGTCTGTTGCGAATGAGATATAGAGTCCCTTATCAACTTTAAGAATTATCACAATGGATTCTCGGTAAAGGGTTTCTACTCCCGATTTGCAACAGACATTAAATATAACAATCAATATCTAATAATCCCATGAACATGCCTTGTCGACATACGGTTCGCGCCCAATGGCATGATTATAATGCAGGTAGCTATTTTATTACTATCTGCACTAAAAAGCAACAACATTATTTTGGACATATCACTTGCGAAAATTCCAATCCTAAAATAATTCTATCAACCATTGGAAGTTATGCAGAGAGATACCTACAATCTATCCAACATCACTTCCCTGATATTCAGATACCCCTTTACAGCATAATGCCTAACCACATCCATGCGCTGGTTTTTATCTCCGGAAACTTTTCCTTAAAAGAAAAAAGAAATCAGGCAAAATCCCCTCCTTATAATATTCAGATGCATTATGCAAATGCAACTGCTCAAAAAGGAAGATTATCTACTGTCATAGGAAGTTACAAAGCAGCCATCACAAAATATGCATATCAAAACAATATCACCTTTGCTTGGCAAACTAGACTTTTTGAACACATCATCAAACATCAAGAAGAGTATAACGCCATAGCAGAGTATATACAGAATAATGTAGCACGATGGTATCTTGATAAGTATTATAAACAGTAGGGACGCGACATGTCGCGTCCGCAAGTTGAATACACTTATAAAAGCATTATCTTATCATTTTAATGAATAAATATTCCCATTTCCTGCAACGGACGCGACGTGTCGCGTCCCTACAGTCTTCTGCAAGATGGCAAGATTGCTATTATTAGGTATACGCTCATTTATCTTCGTACCCCCTTTGCTATTTGTTCGTTCGACTATTTAATGAATCGAAATACTTTGAAGAATCACTATTTTATCGTACCTTTGCAACTGTTTTTATACAAATCAGTATTTAATAATTCATGTACAAACAATTTTTCAACAAGCGCTGTAGCCTCAAGTTCAAGCATTTCTCGAACAAGGGCTATGCTCTCTTCTCCGTATTGGGACGCGAAGTGCTCGTTGGCACGTTGAGCATCGCAACACTCTCTCACGCGAAAGCAGAGGGAGTAAGCACCGTTCAGACTGCCAATGTAGACTCTGCTCTCTATGACAACGGACGTGAAGTGAGCCTCGACGAAGTCAGTGTGACGGCATCGAGAGCACCGCTGACACAAAGTCAGCAAGCGAGAATGGTCACTGTACTGAGCAAAGCCGACATTGCGGCCGCTCCAGTACAAAGTATTAATGATTTGCTGAAATATGCTGTAGGCGTCGATGTACGACAACGAGGTCCTTTAGGCACTCAAACCGACGTCAGCATCAGAGGTAGTAACAGTGAGCAAATCACAATTCTACTCAACGGTATTAACATCTGCGACCCGCAGACAGCACACAACGCCTTCGATTTCCCGGTTGATATTTCTGAAATCGAACGCATAGAAGTGCTGGAAGGCCCCGCCGGACGCATCTACGGAACGTCTTCCTTGCTCGGCGCCATCAACATCGTTACACGTATTCCTAAACAGTCTGGAGCCTCAGCCCATGTAGAAGCCGGCAGCTACGGTTATCTAAATGTCGGTGCACGCACCTACTACTCGCGCGAACATTGGGCACATTCCGTCTCCGGAAGTTATGCCCGTAGCGATGGGTACAGTCGTAACAAGGCCGGTAGTCTCAATGCCGATTACCGTGGTGGCAAAGCTTTCTATCAAGGACGTTACGACGATAACAGCGTCACCGTGAATTGGCACGCCGGCTTATCTACCAAGAATGTAGGAAGCAATACATTCTATAGCCCCAAATCCGACGATCAATTTGAACACACTTTCAAGACTTATACGGCTGTACAAGCCCTCACCAAGCAGGGACGCCTACATTTCCGACCATCCATTTATTGGAATCGCAATATGGATAGGTTTGAGTTCTTCCGTGGAAAGCTTGATAAGGTTCCATTCAACTACCATCGTACCGATATCTACGGTGTCAACCTCAACAGTTATTTCGACTGGTCTTTGGGACGTACAGCCTTCGGTGCCGAGCTGCGCAACGAAGACTTGGTGAGTGGAAATCTCGGAGAACCGCTCAACACTCCACGACATATCCATGGTACCGACCGCGATTATACATTGGGATTGAACCGCACCAACATCAGCCTCAACCTTGAGCACAACCTCATCCTACAGCGTTTTACGCTCTCTGCCGGTCTAGTTGCTGTCAAAAACAGTTGGGCAGAGATGAACATGCGCGTCTATCCGGGTATCGATGCCGGTTACCGTATTGGCAACAACTGGAAAGTATATGCTTCTTACAACACCTCGCTTCGCATGCCATCGGTCACCGAACTCTACCTAAAGAAAGATGGTTACTTTGCCGATAAACACTTGAAGCCCGAAGAGTTGTCGGCTCTTGAAGCCGGTGTGAAATTCCGTTCAAATGCCATTAGTGCCAGTGCTAGTATCTATCACAACCACTATAAAAACCTCATCGACTGGATTCGCGATACCCGTCAAGCTGATAATGTGTGGAAATCGGTCAATTTCGGCCGTATCAATGCGTTGGGCATAGAGACCAACGTAGACATGTCGCTCGCTCATTTACTGCCTTCACAGCGTATTTTAGAGCGTCTTTCAGTGGCTTATAGCTATATTAATCAAGACCGACATGAGGCCGATGGTATCCAGAGTCAATATGCTTTGGAATATCTACGCCATAAATTGGTTGCCAATCTGCGTACCCATCTTTGGCGGAATCTGCATCTTGCATTGAATTATCGACTACAAAAACGTACAGGCTCCTATACCAATAGCGATGGAGCAGTATGTCGATATGCCACCTTTGGATTGCTCGACACACGTTTATCATGGGATGCCAAACACTACCAAGCCTACATTGTGGGCAACAATCTGCTCAACAAGAAGTACGTAGACTATGGTATTGTGCCACAACCCGGAACATGGTTAGTAGCCGGTTTCAGCATCAAAATGTGATTATAAAATCTATTTTTAACCAATAATAACACGAGTTCGCATAGGATGATATTCATATATCCTTACCTTTGCAACCGATTAATTTAATTAAGCAGCAATAATGAAAAAAACATTTATTATGTTGTTGGCTGCCGGTGCTTTGATCGCATCTTGCCAACCCAAGTCTAAAACTGGAGCAAATTCAGAAAGTACGGACTCTGTAGCAGCAGTTGCCGACACTACCGTATTCGAAGGTACTGTTCCCGCTGCCGATGGTCCCGGTACTCGTTACACTGTAAAACTGGCTAACGATTCTACATTGGGATTCGCAGTTGTTGAGACTTATCTCGAAGCAGAGAATGGTCAAGACCAGACCAACAACTACACTGGTAAGGCAGAAAACATTGAGAAGACCGTTGATGGCAAGCAAGTAAAGGGCTTGAAGCTTCATCTAGGCGATGCCAACGACCTCTACTTCACACAACCTAACGACTCTACACTCCGTATGGTTTCTGATGAGTTGCAGGAAAGTGCCACAGGTCTCAACTACGACTTGAAGAAGAAGTAAGCCAACTCAATATTCATAACATGCAAATAGGCCTGTCCAAATGGACAGGCCTATTTTTATATACGAATCGTCCAGATTCTTATTTCATCAAAAGAGGTATCACTTCCTCTGCCTTGGCATCGTTCCCTACACAGAAGAGATTGCGTCCCATCTTCGTGGTATTGCTCCAATACTTCTCATTCAATGGACATACACGCAGGTCTTGACTGAATGCGTTGTACCAATCCCAACCTTTCACCGTAGCATCTGTGACTGCAAAGAAAGCTCCGTGCGACGCATCCACATAGGTTTCAAACTCTTTACGAGCTTGGTTACCCCACTTCGAGAGGTTGGCATCCAACTGATATATCAAGTGGAAACGATCAAAGTATTCCGGCGTATAAGCAGCATCGTCGGCTAATTCCGTCACGTCAAAATGGCATTTCTCTCCAAGTTGCTTCAGTTGTTCTATTATTTGGCGAACCACAGCTACTGATTTTCCACCGGTCAACACAAGTACATGCTTCAATGGAATCGTACCCTTATTGTTTTTCAACAACGATTCATAAATAGTTACCTGCCCATCTCGCTGAGCATTGTCTTCCGTCGTCTCCCAATACATACCGCCTAACAAGCCTCTATCAATGATATATTGGCACTTGGCAGCCCACGACTGGGGATTATCAAAGCCCCATACCAACTTACCAGTCTTATCGGCTAGGTAAGGTACTTCGCCGATACTGTCCCAACGTTCTACATAACGCCCATCGGTAAAACCGGTCTTCATAAACTTATCCAGTATCTTATTACTATGGTCGCCACGACCATAGAGAGGCATACCCAAGGTCAACTTCTCCGGTGGTACACCATTCTTGATATGTGCATCGATACCTTCCTCTAGACTGATATGGCCCGATAGAGGAGAGCGATGGATGGTGGTATGGTGCATCGGCGGGTTAGACTGGTCGTAACCCATAATATTAACGAAATTCAAATACTTCACACATGCACGGAAATCAATATACAGTCCGTCTTGGATAGTAGCAATAGTCAATAGCTTCTTGCTTCCTAGAGCTTTACGAAGGTCGCGCATCAGCAGCGTGAAATTCTTGGTGTCATCGGGCGAAGAAGAGATGCCCGACTCGCTACTGGTAGGATATTCCCAGTCAATGTCGATACCATCGAGTCCATACTTGTCTACGATACGCCGGCAATCGCGGGCAAAAGCCGTACGATTAGCCTGTGTAGCTGCCATCTCAGAGAAGTTTCCACTCGTCCATCCACCTATTGATAGGTTGATTTTCAAGTTTGGATTCTGCTTCTTCAGAGCCACCACCTTCTCTAAAAATGGCGGGTTCTGAATATCAACACCGTTAAAGGCCTTATTCACATGGCCGAAAGCATAGTTGATATGGGTCATAAGCGTGGGGTCAGGAAGCCGAAGATCGGTCCACGAACAAACGTAGGCTACAACCACACGGTCTTTGGGTTTGGCCGTAACCGCGAGCATGGTGAATGCCGCTATGGCAAGCATCACCAGTCGACTGATATAAATTTTCATTGTCTCTTGGTTTTATATAGATGAATTCTCTTTTGCAAATTTACGAAAAAAAAGAAGAGAGTACAAAGCTGAAATCGCCTAAAAAGCGTATTTTTGTATGGCTGTCCGACTCTGAAACAGAAGCCTCGAAGGCGTCTTAACAACTAGAAAAACAAGGAACATGAAAGAAATGACCGAACAACAGGCTCTCTTTAAACTCTCTGCCCTCTGCTCGCAAGCCGAACATTGCAGCGGTGAGATGCTCGACAAGATGTGTAGATGGGGTATTGATGAGGCCGCACAAACACGCATCATGGCACATCTCATAGAAGAAAAATACGTAGACGATGCCCGATATACACGTGCTTTTGCCCGTGACAAGATACGTTACAATGGTTGGGGACGTCGCAAAGTAGAGCAAGCCCTCTATGCCAAACATGTGGAACGAGCCGTCTATATGCCCGTACTCGATGAGATTGACGACCAAGAGTATCTGAATGTGCTGCGCCCTTTGTTGCGAAACAAGCAGAAATCCATCAAGGCGGCCAGCGACTACGAACGCAATATGAAACTCATCAAGTTTGCCATGGGGCGCGGTTTCGACTATTCACTCATACGCCAATGTCTGGAGGGCGATTTCGATGAGCCGATGGAGTGATTGGGGCAAAGCGCTCCTAGATGTCATAGCACCACGTTGTTGTGCGGTGTGTGGTCGTCGGTTGAGTGTCAACGAACAGGTGATGTGCGGTCGATGTAACCTCCATTTGCCCCGAACCGGTTTTGAATTGCAGCCTTACGATAACGAAATGGCCAAGATGTTTTGGGGACTGATACCTGTCGAACGCTGCGTTGCCTTCTTTTACTACACCAGCCATGCGCCCGAAAGTCGGCTTATCTACGACCTGAAATATCACCACCATCCCGAAATAGGCTATCAACTGGGGCACATGTTGGCTCGCGACTGCATGCAAGCAGGCTTCTTCGAGGGTATCGACATGATTATTCCCATCCCTCTTTATAAGAAACGAGAACGCCAACGAGGGTATAATCAAAGTGTGGAGATAGCGCGCGGAGTGGCAGAAGCGACGGGATTACCTTTAAAGAAAGACGTTGTGGAGCGCATTACCTTCGGGGGTAGCCAAACTCTACGCGACCGTTGGCAACGCACAGAGAACGTAGAAGACGCCTTTCGACTGAAAGACACTGGTATCACAGGCCACCATATTCTTCTTATAGACGACATTGTAACCACCGGTGCCACTATCTGTTCGTGCGCACAAGAGCTATTACGAGCCGGCAACGTGAAGTTTAGCGTACTTTGTCTAGGCTTGGCGAATAGGGAATAAAAGGAACACTTATCTAGGCTTCTCCCAAAAGTATGGTATTTTATTATAATAAGAGAAAGTCTTTCTATTCTAGGAAGTATAAGGAAAGACTTTCTTCTTGATCTTATTTATTTCTTATACCATTTGTCATATAAAGTATTACAATCTAATAACTTTGGCCAACTAAAATCGTATTTCCTGTATGTACCCATGTTTTCTGATTCCTTCTTTTCTTTAGACAAGACCCTTTTCACAGCAAACGTACCATCCTTGCTTTGTGAAACGTCCAACCTATATTCATAACCCGGTTCATACTCAAAGTTCTCGATATATTGAGTAGTAGTCCAACTCTGTTGCCCCTCATATTTGACTATATATTCGCGAAAAACCAAATTGGATTCTCCTTCACAATAAAAAGTACATTGTGAAGCCACTACTAAAAACCTCTTCGCTTGAGCATCCTGCTAATAGCAGGGTAGCCAATAGAAATAAAATACTCGTTTCATATCAATTATAAGTGTATATTTGTCAACTTGTCTTCCGTTTACTCAGCTTCTCATCCACGCTTCCGATACCAAACTATCTCGTTTCCATCATACAATTCACTTTTATACAGAGTTACGTCAGTGGGTAATACAGGGGCAGACGTACCGTCATCGACTACCTGTACACTCGTTTCTACGCGTATTTCATCCCACAATCCGGCTTCTATGAAACTCTTATGGGTCTTGGCTCCCCCCTCGACGATGAGCGATTGCACCTTATCTTCATACAACCGGTGGAGCAATTCCGGAATTGGTGTCTTGTGGCTGAGTACCAACCGGCGCGGACTCCCTCCACTCCAGTCGCGCACAGTCAATGCTGGATGCTCACGCTCGTCGGTCATTCGCCCTACAAGAATGGCATCGTTTTCAGCTCGTAGTTGATGGGAGAGCATACGCGTAAATTCGTTTGAAATAGCCAGTGCATGTCCATGGTTGTCTAGAAAACCATTGGCTGTCTGCGCCCACTTCAAGATGATATACGGGCGCTGCTCGGTATTGAACGTGCTAAAGCGACGATTGAGCCACAGACATTCCTCTTCGAGCACACCGACTGTCACCTCTATACCTGCTTCACGGATACGTTGGATACCACGTCCCTGCACTTTGGCAAATGAATCGACACATCCGCACACCACACGACGCACCCCCTTGCTCACAATCAGGTCGGCACAAGGAGGCGTCTTGCCGTAGTGTGCACAAGGTTCAAGGCTCACGTAGACCGTTGCTTGGCGTAATAAAGCCTCGTCTACTTTACGAATAGAGGCGAAAGCATTCACCTCGGCATGCCCCTCCCCGCATCGTACATGGTAGCCCTCGCCAATAATGCGTCCGTCGGCTACGATGACAGCTCCCACCATCGGATTAGGTTTGGCATTCTGTCGCCCATTCTTAGCCAGTTGGATACACCGACGCATGTAGCGTTCATCGATTTGTTGTTGCATTAAAGTAATGGTATCATCGTGATAGTTCCATTTATTTTCTTCCATATTTCCTCGTCGTTTGACGGCCACAGCGATGCTATGCCTTCCTGTCTATACAACAAAGATAGTATTTTTCCACATCATCCATTCACTCTTCCCAATGATTTTACCTAACTTTGCGAATAATATATGCCTAATCAGGTAACATCATGGGCAGTCTTTCAGACTGGAATCTCTTGCCAATCTCCTTTCCGTAGGCCTAAAGGCTCACGGCTATGAAAAGGCAGTCCTTCGGACTGATGAGCCCTAAATGCCTACATAGGACAAAAGATAACATACCAATAAGCGCCAAACAGAAGGATGGACAACCCTGAATGTGGCTACATTGTCCGAAGAGTAACCCATCAATAGCCGGGGGTTGGAGCGAAGCGAAAACCTCCAGAAACAAAGACGAAACAATAAAAGAGTCTGATAAGACTCCCCAATATTAATAACAATCAATTCTCCTGACTGAATCTTATTAAATACAACTCCATATCTATGTCCACATTTCGATCTCTTTGGCAACGCCTGACACCTCTATACGATGACCACGAAGCCGCATCCATCGTACGGTTGATGCTGGAAACTCGTTTTACAATGACCTATACTGACATTGCTTGTGGCGCTATCGGCAATCTAAACGATGACGACACACGAGAATTAGAGGCATTGATGCGGCGACTAGAGACCGGAGAACCAGTGCAATATGCCCTTGGTGAGGCGCAATTCATGGGACGGACGTTTCGAGTTGAGCCGGGCGTACTCATCCCACGTCCCGAAACGGAAGAGCTATGTAGATGGATTATCGCAGAGAACAAACATACGTGCGACATCCTCGACATAGGCTGTGGCTCCGGATGTATTAGCGTGACACTGGCAGCTGAACTCCCCATGGCGCACATATCGGCATGGGATATATCAGATACGGCCTTGCGAGTGACCACGGAGAATGCATACAGACTCGGCACACAAGTGAATACTACCAAACAAAATGCCCTGCAACCACCGACCGATGAGCACCGTTGGGACGTCATCGTGTCAAATCCACCCTATATCTGCTTTCGAGAAAAGGCCGACATGGAGCCGAATGTGCTTGAACACGAGCCCTCATTAGCTCTCTTTGTGCCAGACGACGACCCACTATTGTTTTATCGGGCCATTGCCCAATATGCCCATCGAGCCCTGAAACCGGGTGGAAAACTCTACTTTGAAATCAACCCTCTCTATGCCCAAGAGACCGCTCAAATGCTACAGACGATAGGGTTTGAAGAGATAGAGACACGACATGACGAATTCGGGAAGCAAAGAATGATTCGCTGCCAAGCCACAGCAGCATCGTTGTAAAGCCTTAACAGCAATGCTGAATGGGCGATGCAGTAATGCTGCCACAGCCCTGCAGTCTGGAAATGGCTAAGTAGACGAGTTGACAAGTAGAATATATTGTCCGAAGAATAAGCCCTTCGTAGCCAGCAAGGTAGAGTGAAACGAAAGCGTAAAAACGCTCTCTACTTCCCACATAAAGGGAAAAAACATTGCAATTAAAAGAAATTATTCGCCCTCTCCTTCATAGAGAGGGATGAGAAGAAGTACCCTATTGGGCAGTCTTTCAGACAGGATTCCCTTATCAATCTCCTTTCCGTAGGCCTAAAGGCCCACGGCTATGAAAAGGCAGTCCTTTGGACTGATGAATCCCAAATGCCTACATCGGACGAAAGATAACATATCAATAAACGCCAAACAGAGGGATGGACAACCCTGAACATGGCTACATTGTCTAAAGAACAACCCATCAATAGCCGGGGGTTGGAGCGAAGCGGAAACCTCCGGAAACAAAGACGAAACAATAAAAGAGTCTGATAAGACTCCCCAATAAAAAAGAAACTTGTGAAATCAATCAACCAAATAGAACAGGATAAACAAACCATTCGCCTGATGATAGAACTCTATTGCAGGCATCACCTACACCAAGACGCGCCGTCAAGGGAATACGTGGAACTCATCAACTATGCTTGCCGGCGTATTGACCATTGTCCTTTTGGTGTAGATAAACATGCCTGTAAAGACTGTCCGGTGCATTGTTATACGCCGCAAAAGCGCGAGAAGATACGGCAAGTGATGCGGTGGAGCGGTCCGCGTATGCTATTCTATTCGCCTCGTGCCACACTCCGACATCTACAACAAATATTCAAACATCAATTCAGAAAGAAATGACTCTACAACTCGTCACCCTATATCTCCTCGGCATCAATATCATAACACTGGCAGCCTACGGCATAGATAAATGGAAAGCTCGGCATCATCAATGGCGCATTTCAGAAGTGATGCTCCTATTTTTAGCCTTCATTGGCGGAGCCATGGGAGCTTTTCTGGGCATGCGCTTATTCCACCACAAGACACAGCATTGGAAGTTTCGCATCCTTGTACCACTACTCCTTATCCTACAAATAGCCGCCTTGGTGTATTGCCGAAGTTAAGAGAAGACACAAAAGAACACATGAAGAGCCAGTCCATGCAACTCAAGCAATCCGGCATCGCTATGCTTTTTCACCTTATTATTTGCTTTTCTGCGCTAAATTATGTAATTTTGTAGACCTATATCAACGATAAATCATTAGAAATCAACGTTTTCTAAACATAGTGAACAGAGGCAATCTTTGTCGGATGTTCAGCATATTGAGATAGTGATTTCGAAGTAAATAGTAAAAGAAAGAAAAGATGCCATCTGTAGAAATCAAGAAGGTAGAATCTAAGAAGGAACTCAAAGATTTTATCGAGTTCCACTATGACTTATACAAAGGGAACCCATATGACGTCCCAAACCTGTTCAGTGACGAACTAAACACACTCAGCCCGAACAAGAATGCTGCCTTCGACTTCTGCGAAGCCGAATACTATTTGGCTTACAAAGAAGGTAAGTTAGTAGGGCGTGTGGCTGCCATCATCAATCATAAAGCCAACGATAAGTGGGGCCAAATGAACGTTAGATTCGGATGGTTAGACTTCATAGACGACGAAGAGGTGTTGCGCGCACTGCTCAAAGCCGTAGAAGACTATGGCCGACAGAAAGGAATGCAACACGTAGTGGGGCCATTGGGATTCACCGATATGGACCCGGAAGGAATGCTAATAGAGGGATTTGACCAGTTGGGCACAATGCCTACTATCTACAACTATCCCTACTATCCACAACACATTGAGCACATCGGAGGTTTTGAAGTGGACAATCGGTATGTAGAATACAAAATAGCCGTGCCGGATACCATACCTGAAAAATTTGCCAAGATAGCATCAATGATAGAGTCAAGATACAATCTACACGTAAAAAAACTTACGAAGAAGGATGTCTTTGAAGGGGGATACGGACGAAAAATATTCGAACTCATCAACTCAACTTATAAAGACTTGTACGGATACTCAGAGCTCTCAGACAGGCAGATAGACCAATATATCAATATGTACTTGAAATTGGCCGACCTGAATCTTATCACTTTAGTGGAAGATTGGAATGCCGATAAGAAGCTGTGTGGTATCGGTATCACCATTCCCTCGCTGTCTATAGCCTTGCAAAAGTGCCACCGTGGACGACTGTGGCCAATGGGTTGGTGGCACCTGTTACGCGCCATTAAGTGTCATAAGACGGAGGGTGTAGACCTATTACTGATGGGTGTGCTGCCCGAATACCGTCCCAAGGGAACCAACGCCTTGCTATTTGCCGACCTCATACCACGCTGCCAAGCCTACGGCTTCAAGTGGGGGGAGAGTCAGGTAGAGATAGAGAGCAACGAGAATGTGCAGAGTCAATGGGAATATCTGGAACGTACGTTGCACAAACGTCGTAACTGTTACAAGAAAACCATCACACAATAACGCGGCCAAGAAGCCTTTTATCTATAAAAATTGATGAGCAATATAGAAGTAAGACAGATAACGAGCCGTAAACAACTGAAGGAGTTTATCAAGTTCAGAAACGACTTATACCGCGATTGTGAGTATGCTGTACCCTTCTTATACAGCGAAGAGATGGCTACACTCGACAAGAATAAGAACGCATCGTTCGAATGTTGCCAAACCATTTACTTTATGGCTTATCGCGAGGGGAAACCGGTTGGACGCATCGCAGGTATCATCAACGAACGCGCCAACGAGGCATGGAAGAACAATACCGTACGTTTCGGATGGTTCGACTTTGTAGACGACATTGAAGTATCCCGCAGTCTGCTCAACGCAGTGGAAGAGTGGGGACACAACAAGGGTATGGATGTGATGGCAGGACCATTGGGATTCACCGATATGGATCGCGAAGGAATGCTGATAGAAGGATTTGATCAGCTCGAAACAATGTATACCAATTACAACTATCCTTACTATGCTGACCACATGGAAAGGCTCGGTGGATTTGAAAAAGACAACGACTATAAGGAGTATCTCATCAAAGTACCAGAGAAAATACCGGAAAAATTCGGCAAACTCAGCGCGATGATAGAGCAGCGATACAACCTGCATGCACACCAACTCACACGTAGAGAAATACTGAAAGAGGGGTATGGACGCAAAATATTCGACTTACTGAACATTACATATAAAAACCTTTATGGGTTCTCGCAGCTGTCAGAACGACAGATAAAACAACTCGTAGAATTCTATATGCGTATAGCCGACGTGAATCTCATATCGGTTATAGAAGATGGAAACAATCCCGGCAAGCCGGTAGGGTTCGGCGTTACGTTCCCATCTTTCTCTCAAGCGCTACGCAAATGCAATGGAAACCTGTGGCCACTTGGTTGGTGGGAAATGTTGAAAGTGGCACTATGGCACCGTACAGAGGTGGTAGACTTGTTATTGATAGGCGTTCTTCCCGAATACAGAAGCAAGGGAGTGAATGCCCTTATCTTCAATAAACTCATACAACAGTGCCAAGAATATGGTTTCAAAATTGCCGAAGCTCTGCCTCAGATGGAAACCAACGAAGGGGTACAAAGCCAATGGCAATATCTAGAATCCATACAACATAAACGCCACAGGTGCTATAAGAAACAATTGATAAAAGAATAACAACCAACGATATATGAAAGAAGAGGACAATATACCACAGACAGAACAAGTCGTCTACAACGAAGATAACATCCGAACACTGTCGGGTACGGAACACATCCGTACTCGACCGGGTATGTATATCGGCCGATTAGGCGATGGAACGTTGCCCGAAGACGGTATCTACGTGCTACTGAAGGAAGTCATCGACAATTCTATTGACGAGTTTAAGATGAATGCCGGTAAGCGCATAGAGATTGATATAGAGGATCACTTGCGCGTGACGGTGCGCGACTATGGCCGTGGAATCCCACAAGGAAGTCTTATCTCGGCCGTATCAGAGTTGAACACAAGCGGTAAATTCGACTCGAAGGCCTTCAAAAAGAGTATCGGTCTGAATGGAGTAGGTGTGAAAGCTGTGAATGCACTCAGCTCTCATTTCACCGCATCGTCGTACAGAGACGGTAAAGTAAGGGTCGCTGAGTTTGAATGTGGTAAGCTTATTAAAGATACAACTGAAGACTCTGAAGACGAAAACGGAACGTGTATTTACTTTGAACCCGACAAGACGCTGTTCAAAAACTATAGCTTTCACGACGACATCGTGGAGAATATGCTGCGCAACTACACTTACCTGAACATAGGACTGACCATTATGTTCAACGGAAGACGTATCCACAGCCGCAACGGACTGGAGGATTTGTTGAGCGACAACATGACTAACGACGGACTATATCCTATCATCCACATCGCAGGAGAGGATATCGAGATAGCCTTTACACACACCAATCAGTATGGAGAGGAGTATCATTCGTTTGTCAACGGACAGCATACGACGCAAGGCGGAACCCATCAGACGGCATTCAAGGAGCACATTGCGCGTACCATCAAGGAGTTTTTCAACAAAGGTTACGAGTATACGGACATTAGAAACGGACTGGTTGCCGCTATTGCTATCAACGTTGAGGAACCTCTTTTTGAAAGCCAAACGAAGATAAAGTTAGGGTCTCTCACCATGAGTCCGCAAGAAGGAAGCGTAAGTGTGAACAAGTTTGTGGGCGATTTCCTCAAAACTGAGGTTGACAACTATCTGCATAAAAATCCTGCCGTGGCCGAGGTGATGCAGCAAAAGATACAATCGAGCGAACACGAACGAAAGGCTATGGCCGGCGTTACCAAACTGGCACGTGAGCGAGCAAAGAAAGCTAACCTCCACAACCGTAAACTTCGCGACTGTAGAGTACACTTCTGTGACGCAAAGAACGAACGTAAAGAAGAGAGTTGTATCTTTATTACGGAGGGTGATTCGGCCAGTGGAAGCATCACCAAGAGTCGCGATGTGACCACACAGGCGGTATTCTCACTGCGTGGAAAGCCCCTTAATTCGTTTGGATTGACCAAGAAAGTGGTTTATGAAAACGAGGAATTCAACCTTTTACAGGCCGCTCTCGACATAGAAGACGGGTTGGATATGCTGCGTTACAACAAGGTGATTGTTGCCACCGATGCCGATGTTGACGGCATGCATATTCGCTTACTCATCATCACTTTCTTCCTTCAGTTCTTCCCGGAACTCATAAAGAAGGGACATGTATACGTGTTACAGACTCCATTGTTCCGTGTTCGTAATCGCAGAACGAAAATAAAAGACAAGGAAGTGATTGCAGAAGCCGATGCCAAACTGCGTAAAGGCGAGCGTAAAAACGACTTTATCACGCATTATTGTTATACCGACGAGGAACGCAAAGAGTCTATCCGACGCCTCGGTCCGGATCCGGAAATCACCCGATTCAAAGGACTTGGCGAGATTAGTCCGGAAGAGTTTGCCCACTTCATCGGCCCAGACATGCGCTTGGAACAAGTCACTCTCCACAAAAACGACCAAGTACAGAAGCTCTTGGAATACTACATGGGCAAGAATACTATGGAGCGCCAGAACTTCATCATTGATAATTTGGTAGTGGAAGAGGATATTCCAGAAGAAGCAGACTTATAAATTTGTTTCTCGAAAAGATAAGAGGTAGGTGGCAAAATCTATAAAATCAAATATTAGAAGAGAACTTTCATGAATACATTAAAAAATAGAAGAAAGAGCCAAAATAAAAGTATTTTAGAGTGTAAGAGCCATTCCCATTCTCTTACCTCATATCTCTTCGCTTTTATATTATTGTCGTTTGTCTGTGCAGTACAAGCACAAACAAATAACAATATGCGTAAGCTACAGATAGCAGAAATGGCTATCAACAACCTGTATGTGGACAGTGTGGACGAAGAGAAACTGATAGAAGACGGCATCAGAGGCATGCTGTCGAAGCTGGATCCACATTCTTCCTATACCACAGCAAAGGAAACAAAAAGCATGAACGAACCACTTGAGGGGTCATTCGAGGGTATAGGCGTGCAGTTCAACATGGTTCAAGACACGCTACTCGTCATCCAACCGGTCACCGGTGGACCTTCCGAGCGTATGGGAATACTTGCCGGCGACCGTATTGTCAGTGTCGATGGTGTCGCCATTGCCGGTGTCAAGATGGCGAAAGAAGATATTATGAAACGCTTGCGTGGCCCTAAAGGCACGAAAGTAAAGCTCGGTGTCATCCGAAGAGGCATTGCCGACCGTCTCACTTTCACTATTACACGCGACAAAATACCCGTTAAAACCATCGACGCTACCTACATGATTCGGCCTCAAGTAGGCTATATTCGCATCGAAGGATTTGGTGCTACTACCTATAACGAGTTCATGGAAAGCGTCAAGAAACTACAACAGCAAGGTATGCGTGACCTCATTCTCGACCTTCAAGAGAATGGTGGAGGCTATCTTATGGCTGCTGTCCAAATAGCAAATGAGTTCCTCCACAAGAACGATTTGATAGTCTATACCCAAGGGCGCACCGTTCCACGTCAAGAATACCGTGCTCAGGGCGATGGCAAATTGCTCGATGGAAAGGTCATTGTGCTTGTAAATGAATTCTCGGCATCGGCTGCCGAGATTGTCACCGGTGCCATCCAAGACCAAGACAGAGGTCAGGTAGTAGGCCGACGAAGCTTTGGTAAAGGGCTCGTTCAACGCCCCATCGAGTTTCCCGACGGCTCTATGATTCGCCTCACCATCGCACATTACTACACCCCAACGGGCCGTTGCATCCAAAAGCCCTATACCAAAGGCGACAACGAAGACTATGGTATGGATCTCGAAAAGCGCTTCAAGCATGGCGAACTCTATAGTGCCGACAGCATCCACTTTGCCGATTCGCTGAAGTATCAGACCCTTCGACTCAAGCGAACTGTCTACGGTGGTGGTGGTATCATGCCCGATTACTTCGTTCCACTCGACACTACGCAGTACACATCTCTGCACCGTCAGTTGGCTGCCAAGAGTATTATCATCAACGCCAACCTCAAGTATGTGGACAATAACCGCAAGCGTTTGCAGAAAGAATACACTTCTTTTACCGATTTCAACGCCCGCTACACTACGCCACAGAGTCTGATAGACGAGATTATGGAGGAGGCTAAGAAGCAAAAGATCAAGCCCGTTGACAACAAAGAGCTGCAACGTACGCTCCCCACACTGCGCAACCAGCTGAAGGCACTCGTTGCTCGCGACCTTTGGGATATGAGCGAATACTTCCAAATCATGAACGAACAAAACCACGTGGTACAAAAGGCCGTAAGTCTATTGAATCATGAATAGTCGCTGAGAAGAAGTATCTATGAATACGGCAACTTCCGAATTTATCCGTCTACATGCCACTGAAGATGTGCGACAGTTGGCTTTTCAAGCCGCTCGCTACCCTGATGTAGACATGAGGTTGGCTCTCGACCAAATAGCAGGTCGACAGGCTGCCTACACGAAGTTGCCCACATGGGCTGCCACCGACGGCTTACTCTATCCTCCACACCTCTCCATGGAGCAATGCAGTTCGGAACAAACGGCACACTATAAAGCACGTTTGGCCGAACGTCTCTGCCCACATGCCGGCTCATTGGTCGACCTTACAGGCGGTTTTGGGGTCGACTTTTCTTTCATGGCACGTTCATTTACATCGTGCACCTATGTAGAGCAGCAGACTCATCTCTACGAAATTGCCCATCATAATTTTAATCTTCTAGGGCTAACACAGGCTCATATCATCTGCGGAAATGGCATTGAGCACCTTGAATCAATGCCTGCTGCCGACATCATCTTTATTGATCCGGCACGTCGAGATGCCCAAGGAGCGAAGACAGTAGCCATATCCGACTGTACACCCGACGTACTTCGACTGGTTTCGCAACTCAAACAGAAATCTCTTTATACACTCATCAAACTCTCTCCCATGCTCGATTGGCACCAAGCCGTGGTCGATATGGGCCGACAAGGCATGCCTGTTTGCGAAGTACATATCGTTTCGGTAAAGAACGAATGTAAAGAGTTGCTCCTCGTAGCCGAGGGTGAAAAGGCCGCACACAGTCCGCTCCACGTCTTCTGTGTGAATGATAATGAAATGTTCTCTTACGACGATGAGGCCGAAGGAAACTATCCACAACGTATTCTGAATGGCGATATCACGCCCGGCAAATATCTCTATGAGCCACACGCTGCAGCCATGAAAGCCGGTTGTTATGGTTTGCTCACCAAGCAATGGGATGTGACTGCCGTCGCTTCCAACTCCCATTTATTTGTTTCCACCGATTTACAAGCCGATTTCCCCGGTCGCCGATTCCGCATCACAGCCGTCACTTCGATGAACAAGAAGAGCCTGAAAACAGCCTTGTCGAGCATCCATCAGGCTAATATAGCTACTCGCAACTTCCCTCTTTCAGCCCCTGAACTACGCAAACGACTACGACTGAAAGACGGTGGAGACGTCTATTTGTTTGCCACAACCGACACTTTGGGCAATCATCTTATCCTCATCACGAGTCCCTGTTAAGCAAATACAATCATAACTATCAAATAACATGAAACAGTTAAAGACTATCATTCTATTATCAATGGTGCTTCTGACCATCGCATTACAACCGGCAGAAGCTCGTAAAGTACAGAAAACACGCCTTACCATCGCCTCATTCAACCTGCGCATGGACACCAAAGACGACGGTATCAACCAATGGAGCAATCGCAAAGAACTCGTCAAAAGCCTTATCCGATTCCATGATTTCGACATCGTGGGAACGCAAGAAGGCTTCAAACACATGCTCGACGGCGTGGCAGAATTACCTGAATACGCTTGGATAGGAGAGGGACGCGACGGTGGAGACGATGGAGAACACTCGGCCATCTTCTACAAACGCGTCAAATACGAACTGTTGAAACATGGTGACTTCTGGTACTCAGAGACACCAAATCAAGTAGGCTTGGGATGGGATGCGAAGTGTTGCAACCGCATTTGTTCGTGGGGTAAGTTCCGCGATAAGCTCACCGGAAAAGTATTCTTTGTCTTCAACTCGCACTACGATCACGAAGGAGAGGTGGCACGTCGCGAATCTTCCAAGCTTTTACTTAAGAAAATACGCGAGATAGCAGGCACTGATGCCACCGTATTTGCCACCGGTGACTTCAACGCAGTGCCTACCGACGAGCCTATTCAGACCCTTTTGGGCGACGGATTGCTGGCCGATAGCTACCGCATTACGCAACAGGCACCCTACGGAACAACCTGTACCTACCACGGATATAAAGTTCCCAAGCCCGGAAACGATTATCGTATAGACTACGTTTTCGTCACCAAGGATATTCGTATCTTGCAATACGGCAGCTTAAACGAATTGCCTTACGGCCGTTTCCCATCCGACCACTTCCCCATTATGGTCAAAGCTGAGATGTAATAAAACCTATCCTCTCCCTCTCCCTAGGAGAGGGAGAGGATGGAAGTTAGCAGAAGTAAGCTAGAATAAAAACTACTAGAAAGTTTGAAGTTAACAGACATTTGTCCATTAACTCCCGTTATCTCCCTTATAACTTCTAATTACTCCTGCTATAACTCCTTTCCCCCTTTTATCTCCCCATAACTCCTTTAAACGACATGCAATACCAAATAGAAACTGCCACAGGGCAAGATACAGAGACCATCGTACAATTCCAATTGGACATGGCACGCGAAAGTGAAGATAATAAATTGGATTATGCCACCGTACGCGAGGGCGTAAAAGCTGCCATCGAGGATGATTCCAAGGCTACATATTTATTGGCCAAAGCCCCAGAGACAGGCGACGTATTAGGCTGTCTAATGCTCACTACTGAGTGGTCTGACTGGTGTAACGCACCCTATTATTGGATTCAATCGGTATATGTACGCCCTACAGCACGTCGAAAGGGAGTCTTTAGGGAATTGTTCGAATTTGCAAAGATAGTCGCTCAGAGCGAAAATGCGGCTGCTCTACGCTTGTATGTCGACAAGAACAACAACGTTGCCCAGCGTGTGTATCAATCTTTGGGCATGCACGATAGCCTTTATCTGATGTACGAGCTATAAGATTCGTCAACTTTATAGCGGCGATTATACATCGTTTCCCGTTGTTGATTTACTAATAATGTACGCCTTTTCACGAGGGAGACGAAAGACTTTCCATCCTACAACTCAAGAACTTAAAAACTCAACTCGTCTACTTGTCAACTTAAAACCATCTCCCTCTCCTTGGGGGAGAGTTGGGGTGGGGCTTCTGCAGCGCCTTCTCAGCATCGCTGCCTAGCCCTTTCAAGAATGCTGAAAAGCCCAAACAATAATGCTGTCTAGCCTCTGCAGTAACCTCAAAACTCCAAACTGAGTTCCTCATTTCCTAATAAATTATACGATTTTCGATGATAAGGAGTGATGCCATATTGCTTAATGGCCTCACGATGCTTGCGTGTGGGATAGCCCATATTGTGTTGCCAATCGTACATGGGATACTCCTTGGCAATGGATTCCATATAATCATCGCGAAAGGTTTTGGCCAAAATACTGGCCGCAGCAATGGCTTGGAACTTACCATCGCCCTTGACTATCGTAGTATAAGGCACATCGTGATAGGGGCGGAAACGGTTTCCATCGACAATAATCGCTTCCGGTCGTACCTGTAACTGGTCGAGTGCACGGTGCATAGCCAAGAAACTTGCATTGAGAATATTAATATGGTCTATCTCTTCAGGGGTGACAATGCCCACGGCCCATGCCTCTGCGTCGCGTATAATCAGTTCGCGCAGCTGATTACGTTTGGCATGTGAGAGTTGCTTACTATCATTGAGCGCAGGATTATCATAATCAAGTGGCAGGATGACGGCGGCGGCATAAACGCTTCCGGCAAGGCATCCACGACCGGCTTCGTCGCACCCGGCTTCTATTAAATTGGTATAATAATGTGGGGAAAGCATAGAGGAGTGGAGAGTTAAGAGTGAGAAGTAAGGAGTTAGAAATATTGGATATTAACTTTATTAAACCTTATTCGATATATAGTGAAATAACACTTCCACCAATTGTCCTAACTTTGCACCTACTAAAGAAAGGAATGAAAGATGGAAAAAAATATCACTCTGCCCGTACAAACAAACATGTGGAAGGACGTAACCGATAAGTTGCTTATGCCTATTGACTGGTTGCGTAACTATTATGGCAGCGTTCTGGGCAAGGAAATCACGATAAGACAGACTGCACTGTTGCTAAATGTACAAGCAGCTTTTGCCATGAGTGCACTGCCGGTAGATGGTTCTTCGCTCATGAGACTGGCTTGCTGCGGATGGTTTATCTACGCATTGAAGTGCTGCAAAGATGAACTTTAGAACATCTTTGCAACACGCTTGATACCATCGACAAACACATCTACCTCCTCCTTTGTATTGTAAAGGGCAAAGCTGGCACGCACCGTACCGAGAATACCAAGACGATTCATGAGCGGTTCGGCACAATGATGACCGGTACGAACAGCTATGCCGAGGCGATCGAGTAGGGTACCCATATCCATAGGATGAATGTTGCCGACAAGGAAACTGATGACGGCATCCTTATTGGTAGCCGTTCCGAAGATGCGCATACCGTCTATTTCCTGCATACGTCGGGTCGCATAGCGCGTAAGTTCCTGCTCATGTGCCCGGATATTATCCATTCCTATCTCGGTCATAAAGTTGATGGCTGTGGCCAAACCATGTGTTGCAATATAGTCCGGTGTACCGGCTTCAAACTTCAACGGTGGGCGCTCGAAAGTGGTTTCTTCAAACGATACGGTGGCAATCATCTCGCCACCACCCTGATAAGGAGGCATCTTCTCCAACCATTCTTCTTTGCCATAGAGCACACCGATGCCTGTAGGACCATACATTTTATGCCCGCTGAAGGCAAAGAAATCACAATCCAACTGTTGAACATCAACGGCAAAATGGGGGGCACTCTGCGCTCCATCTATCATTACCGGCACATCATGAGCGTGAGCAATGCGTATCATCTCTTCTACGGGATTCACCGTGCCAAGCACATTACTTACATGTGCAACGCTCACTAGGCGTGTGTGAGCGTTGAAAAGCCCCTGATAGACCTCCATATCAAGTTCACCGGCATCGTTCATCGGGATGACACGCAACTTGATACCGTATCGACGAGCCTGCAACTGCCAAGGAACGATATTGGAATGGTGCTCCATCGTGGAGATAATCACTTCGTCGCCGGCCTTCATAAAGCCCTCACAGAACGACGAAGCAACAAGGTTTAAACTTTCCGTAGTACCACGCGTGAAAACGATTTCCGCGGTACTGCGGGCATTGATAAACTTGCGAACGGTCTCGCGAGCAGCCTCATGAAGCTCCGTAGCCTGCTGCGACATCCAGTGAACACCACGATGTACATTGGCATTCACGTTGAGATATTCCTCGCGCATGGCATCCAATACACACAAAGGTTTCTGTGTGGTGGCCGCATTATCTAGATAAACAAGTGGTTTACCATAGACTTCGCGAGAGAGAATAGGAAATTGATTGCGATTCATAATTACTTGCAACTACAGCCCTCACACTGTTTTAATTCACCCCTAAAGCGCATTTCGACCAAATGACGGAGTCGGTCGCGAAGCGGTTCGAGTGAGATTTGGTCGATAACTTGTCCGATGAAAGCTATCTGAAGCAACATCTTAGCCTCTTTCATCCCGATTCCACGCTGACACATATAGAAGAGTGCAGCATCGTTGAGCTGTCCTACGGTGCTACCATGCGCACATTTTACGTCGTCGGCATAGATTTCCAACATCGGTTGGGTGTACATGCGAGCCTCACGAGTAGCGCATAAATTCTGGTTGGTCATTTGAGAAGAAGTCTTCTGAGCGCCCTCACGAACCAATACCAATCCGGCAAATGCGCCTACAGCATGGTCGTTGAGCACATACTTATACAGCTCATTACTTGTACAATGAGGTACCTGATGGTCAATTACCGTATTGTTATCAACGCGTTGTTCCTTGTCGGCTATCACGCAACCGTTGCAAAAACACTCCGCCCCTTCGCCTTTGAGAGTAAGGTCGAGACGGTTGCGCGTATACCCATTATGCAATGTAATAACATCGTGGTTGACTCGACTATTGGCTTGTTGCTCTATATATACGTTGCTGACGCGTGTATTTTTAAGATGAGTCTCTTCCAGACAATACATCTCCAAGCTTGCATTCTCGCCTACATAAGCCTCTATGACCTGTGTAGCAAGGAAGTTTCGGTCGTCGGCACTGTCGTCACAAAAGAGCAACCTAGCCTCGGCACCTTCTTCCAAGACAACAAGTACACGGCGATTAACCATCAAATCGACATCCGAACGGAGGATGTTGACCACTTGAATGGTGCGGTCTACCTTCACATTTTTGGGAATATAAACCACCAATCCATCTTGTGCCAACATCGTATTCAAGGCCGTAATGGCATCTTGACCTGGCTTGGCCAGCTTGGCATAATACTTCTGTATCAATTCAGGATGTTGTGTGGCAACGGCTTTCAAAGAATCTATCATGACACCATCGGGCAATTGTCGAGGGGGTAATGACTTAGTATAAAAACTGTCGTTGACCACAAAATAGAGTTGCGTACTCAAGTTTGGAACACCACACTTGAATGCTTGATAGGGATTAACCGGTATATCCAGTCGGTTCAGATTGAGTCCGTAATCGGGCTCAAACAACTTGCTGATATCCGTATATTTATATCTTTCAACCTTCGTAGACGGGAATCCTTGATGCTTAAAGTCTTCGAAAGCCTCATCGCGGACGGTATTCATCACGTCGGCGGAGTGCTCGAAGATAGTCCGGCGTTCCTGTGTGTAAAGGTCTATATATTGCTTTTCTGCCTGCATAATATATCTCCTTTGCGTTTATTCCACCTCGGCCTTAATCCAATCGTACCCCTTGGCTTCTATTTCCTTAGCCAGTTCGGGACCAGCGGTCTTCACGATACGACCATTCCAAAGCACGTGGATGACATCAGGACGAATAATGTCGAGCAGTCGGTCGTAGTGGGTGATAACGATGGTACTGGTCTCCGGTGTCTTCAACTTATTCACACCTTCGGCCACAATACGCAAGGCATCAACATCAAGACCGGAATCAGTTTCATCAAGGATAGAGAGTTTCGGTTCCAACATGGCCATTTGGAAAATCTCATTACGCTTCTTCTCACCACCCGAAAAACCTTCATTCACACTGCGATGAGCCAATTTGGAGTCTAATTCCACGATAGCTCGCTTCTCACGCATGAGCTTCATGAACTCAGAAACGTTCATAGGTTCGAAACCTTGGTACTCACGTTTGGCATTGATAGCTGCACGCATGAAGTTGGTCATCGATACACCGGGAATCTCAACGGGATATTGGAACGACAGAAAAAGTCCCTCGCGAGCACGGTCTTCGGGTGTCATAGCCAATAAATCTTTATTGTTGAAGAGGGCCACACCGTCGGTTACCTCGTACAAAGGGTTACCGGTAAGCACAGCACTCAACGTAGATTTACCCGAACCATTAGGTCCCATAATGGCATGAACCTCACCGTCGTTCACCGTCAGGTTGATACCTTTCAATATTTCTTTGCCAGCAATCGTGGCATGTAAGTTCTTTACTTGTAACATAAAACCTCCAAGTTAGGAGTGAGAAGTTAGGAGTGAGGAGTTAGGAAGCACCATAGACTCCGCTCAAAACATTCCCTACCCATATTATTTTATATTTTATTTAATGATTCTTTCGTTGTCTTTGTTATAGATATGAGCAACTTTCTCAATTCAGTACACTCTTTCATCAGAATTTCATATTGTGAGTTAGTAATATAATTTGTTTTTAAAAGCAAGTCCAACCAGTAGAGAGTTTCGTTACACTCTTTGAGTGATATGGTACATTTCAATAAAAAGTCTTTTCTGCTCATGCCATATTGAGCCTCCGAGAGATTAGCACCAATACTCGTTCCACTACGAGCTATTTGTTTAGAGATAACGTATTCTCCTTGCTCTCATTGCAGATATTGAGTCAATTTTATAACTCTCACAGCAAAGCCAAGCACTTTATCATACATAAACTGTCCAAAATTCTCCATGGAACATAGTATATTTTTCTTTTGAACTAGTTGCTTTAAAACTTCTCACTACTCACTCATAACGCCTCACTATATTACCCAACAGTTCCTTCAAGGGACACGGAAAGTAGCTTCTGTGCTTCTACCGCGAACTCCATGGGGAGCTTGTTAAGCACTTCCTTTGCATAACCGTTCACGATAAGCCCCACAGCCTGCTCTGTAGGGATACCTCGTTGGTTACAGTAGAACAGTTGATCTTCGCTGATTTTCGAGGTAGTAGCCTCATGTTCTACAATAGCCGAATCGTTATGAATATCCATGTAAGGGAACGTGTGGGCTCCACATTGGCTGCCAAGAAGCAGACTATCGCACGAACTATAGTTGCGAGCGTTGTCGGCATTAGGTGTGGCGCGCACCAATCCACGATAAGAATTCTGGCTATGACCGGCCGAAATTCCTTTCGAGATAATGGTACTCTTGGTATTCTTTCCCATGTGTATCATCTTGGTTCCGGTGTCTGCCTCCTGATAATTATTGGTTACAGCCACACTATAGAACTCTGCCACAGAGTTATCCCCGCGCAAAATACAAGATGGATATTTCCATGTGATGGCGCTACCGGTCTCTACCTGCGTCCACGAAAGTTTTGAGTTCACACCACGAAGATCTCCACGTTTGGTTACAAGATTAAGTACTCCACCCTTTCCATTCTCATCACCGGGATACCAGTTCTGCACCGTTGAGTATTTCACTTCGGCATTGTCCAACACAATAATTTCTACAATGGCAGCATGCAACTGGTTTTCATCGCGCATCGGAGCGGTACATCCTTCGAGATAGCTTACATAAGAGTCATCTTCGGCAATAATCAATGTACGTTCAAACTGTCCGGTATTGCGTGCATTGATACGGAAATAGCTACTCAATTCCATTGGACACCGCACCCCTTTCGGGATGAATACGAATGATCCATCGCTGAAAACAGCACTATTTAAAGCCGCGAAGAAATTGTCGCGATAGGGAACTACACTTCCCAAATACTGCTTTACCAAGTCGGGATGATTCTTCACTGCGTCTCCGATAGAGCAAAAGATGATACCTTTCTCGGCTAGTTTCTCCTTGAATGTAGTCTTTACCGACACAGAATCCATGATTGCATCCACGGCCGTACCGCTCAATGCCAATCGCTCTTCGAGTGGAATACCCAGCTTATCGAATGTCTTTGCCATCTCCGGATCAATCTCCGTATTCTTTGGCTTCTTCGCCAAAGGGTCGGCATAGTAAGATATTGCTTGATAATCAATAGGTGGAATATGAACATGAGCCCATGAAGGTTGCTTCATTGTTTCCCAAAAACGAAAGGCTTTCAAGCGAAAATCGAGCAACCATTCGGGCTCTCCCTTCTTTTGGGAAATCAGTCTCACGACGTCTTCGTTAAGACCTATGTCTATAATATCGGTATGAACGTCTGTTGTAAAGCCGAACTCATATTTCTGTTCGGCCACTTTCTTGACGTAGGCGTTCTTTTCCTGTTCGTTTACTTGATTCTCCATACATTATAAATATATAAAAGGACGTATCTCCTGTGCACGTCCTTCCCCTATAGTGTGAGGGACATACACGGGGAATACGCCCCTTTGTTATATGCGGCAAAAGTGATGCCACACACGGTGGCAATCACATTTGTTACTATACTAAAGTTTTTGTTCTACTTCAATCTGAGTGAATGTCTCAATAACATCACCTTCTTGAATATCGTTGAAGTTCACCAAAGAGATACCACATTCCATGCCCATAGGTACTTCCTTCACATCGTCTTTGTAACGTTTCAGGGCATTGATGTCGGCCGTACGGATGACAATACCATCGCGAACCAATCGTGCTTTGTCTTTAGCGTGTACCTTACCCTCGGTAACAAGACCTCCGGCAATGGTTCCAACCTTCGATATCTTGAATACCTGACGTACTTCTACCTGACCGGTAACGATTTCCTTGACTACCTTGTCGAGCATACCGACCATGGCATCCTTCACATCATCAATAGCATCATAGATGACTGAGTAGGTATTGATTTCCACACCGTCGTTGTCGGCCAATTTCTTGGCTGCTACAGAAGGACGAACTTGGAATCCGACGATGATTGCATCACTGGCATCAGCCAACGTTACGTCGTTCTCGGAAATCTGTCCTACAGCCTTGTGGACAACGTTCACTTTCACCTTCTCGGTACTCAACTTCAAGAAAGAGTCGCTCAATGCCTCAATAGAACCATCGGTATCACCCTTCACAATGATGTTCAATTCGTGGAATTCACCACGTGCTATACGGTGAGAAATATCTCCCAAGGTGAGACGCTTCTGCGTTCTCAAACCCTGTTCACGCTGCAATTGCTCACGCTTATTGGCTATATCGCGTACCTCTTGTTCTGTTTCCAACACGTGGAAAGCATCACCGGCGGTCGGCGCACCGTTCAAACCAAGGATGATAGCAGGCTCTGCGGGGCGTGCTTCTTCGATACGTTGGTTACGCTCATTGAACATGGCTTTGATACGTCCCCAGCTTGTTCCGGCCAAGATATTGTCGCCTATGCGCAACGTACCATTGCTAACAAGCACTGTAGATACGTAACCGCGGCCTTTATCAAGCGAAGATTCAATGATAGAACCGGTAGCACGGCGATGAGGATTGGCCTTCAAATCAAGCATATCTGCCTCTAAGAGCACCTTCTCCAAGAGTTCATCAACACCGACTCCCTTCTTGGCACTAATCTCTTGACATTGATATTTACCACCCCATTCTTCAACAAGCAGGTTCATATTAGCCAAGTCTTCACGTATCTTATCCGGATTTGCTCCCGGTTTATCTATCTTGTTGATAGCGAATACCATTGGAACACCAGCAGCTTGAGCATGTGCGATAGCCTCTTTAGTAGTAGGCATCACAGAGTCGTCGGCCGCAATGATGATAATGGCAATATCGGTTACCTGAGCACCACGGGCACGCATGGCGGTGAAGGCTTCGTGTCCCGGCGTATCGAGGAACGTCACCTTACGACCACTCTCCAGCTGAACACTGTATGCACCGATGTGCTGTGTGATACCACCGGCCTCACCCGCAATAACATTCGTATTACGGATGTGGTCGAGCAATGAGGTCTTACCGTGGTCTACGTGACCCATGACGGTTACAATCGGGGCACGTGGCTCCAAGTCGTTCTCGTCATCAATCTCCTCACTTACGGCTTCTTGCACCTCAGCGCTTACGTATTCTGTCTTATAACCAAACTCCTCTGCCACCATATTGATGGTCTCTGCATCGAGTCGTTGGTTGATAGAAACCATGATACCTACCCCCATAAGCGTACCAATGATTTGGTTCACGCCGACATCCATCATCGTAGCCAACTCGCTAACGGTCACGAATTCTGTCAGTTTCAGTATCTTGCTTTCTTTCTTTTCTGCATTAGCCTCTCTTGCCAACTTCTCCTGAACAGCATCACGCTTCTCCTTACGGTACTTAGCACCTTTCTTATTCTGATTCTGTTTGTTGGTCAATCGAGCCAAAGTCTCCTTTACCTGACGTGCAACATCTTCTTCGTTTACTTCTAGCGGCTTCTGATTGCGCTTGTTGTTACGATTCTTTTTGTTGCCACCGTTGCCGGAATTATTATTGTTATTGTTGCGGTTGTTATTGTTTCCACCACGATTTCCACCTTGCTGATTAACGGCCGCGTTGATGTCTACGCGCTCTTTATTGATGCGTACACGCTTCTTGCGCTCACCGTTTCCGGCATGTCCATTCTTCTCCTCGCGCTCTTTACGCTTCTCGTCTTTCGTCTTCTTCTTCGGACGAGTACTCTGATTGATGGTTGAGAGGTCTATCTTACCAAGCACATTCACCTTTGGAGTGTTGAGCATACTGTTCTCACTCTTTGTGGTAAAAATACCATTTTCGTCGATAGTTCCACCCTGTGTCTTGATTGTTTCGGGCTTTTCTTCCGTAGCAGGAGCTGTTGTCTCAGCAACAACATCTTTCTTTGGTTCTACAGGACCTGAAGTTTCTACCTTCTTTTCAGCCAGTTTCTCTACCTTCTCATCCTTTACTATCGGCTTCACCTCCACCTTAACCGATTCCGATTTTGGAGCCTCAACAGGCTTCTCCGATGTCGAGCTGACGGCAGCAGCTTTCACCTCTGGAGTTTTTTTCACTTCAGGAGCAACAGACTCCTTCTGTACAGGCTTCTTCTTACCAATGCTATCAAGGTCTATCTTACCCACCTGCTTGAATTGCTGTTGGCGGTTGGTCGACTCCAATAAGCTTTCGGCACGATGATCCTGCACTTCAGGGCGCTTCTTGGTCTTAGGTTTTTTCTGTAAGAGTTTCTCTGCCTGATTACGTACTTCCGCATCTTGCTTGAAGCCTTCTACGAGCGCTTGATACTGCTCTTCGGTCAACTTAAAGCTAGGTTCGGCTTTTACTTCTCCCAGTTCAGTTCTCTTTTCTAGGAATTCAACTGCCGTTTGAAGTCCTATGTTTAATTCGCGTAACGCTTTATTTAATCTGATACTCATTCTGTGTTTTTTAATCTTTTTATCTGTTTAGCTTTCGAATTCAGCACGTAGTATTCTCAAAACGTTCTCTACGGTTTCTTCTTCGAGGTCGGCTTTCTCTACCAACATCTCGCGAGGAGCGTTCAATACTGCCTTTGCTGTATCCAGACCAATACTCTTAATAGCATCAATGACCCACTGATCTATTTCGTCAGAGAATTCATCCAAGTAGATATCTTCGTCGGCTTCACCCTCAGGTACCTCACGGAATACATCGATGGTGAACTCTGTCAACATAGATGCCAACTTAATATTCAAACCACTACGACCGATAGCCAAGCTCACTTCCTCCGGTTGCAAATAAACCTCGGCCTTATGTTCTTCCTCGTTGATGTTGATACTGCTTACTTTAGCAGGGCTCAATGCACGCTGAATAAAGAGTTTGATATTGGATGTGTAATTGATAACATCGATATTCTCATTGCACAATTCACGTACAATACCATGTACACGACTTCCTCTTACCCCCACACATGCACCTACAGGGTCAATACGATCATCGTAGCTTTCTACGGCAACCTTCGCACGTTCGCCCGGCATACGAGCTATCTTACGAATCGAAATCAATCCTTCGGCAATCTCAGGAACCTCAGTTTCGAGCAATCTCTCCAAGAACATCGGACTTGTACGCGAAAGGATAATCTTCGGATTGTTGTTCTCATTATCCACACGAGCAATGACAGCTCTTACCGTCTCGCCCTTACGATAGACGTCAGAAGGTATCTGCTCGCTCTTTGGCAATATCAACTCGTTGTTCTCATCGTCTACAATGAGCACTTCGCGCTTCCAAACTTGGTACACCTCGCCTGAGATAATCTGCCCCACGCGATCCTTATATTTATTATAAAGAGAGTCGTGTTCCAGTTCCAGAATCTTTGAAGCCAATGTCTGGCGCAAGTTCAAGATGGCACGGCGACCAAACTTAGCAAAGTTCACACGCTCCGAAACGTCTTCGCCCACCTCATAGTCGGGCTCAATCTTGACGGCATCTTTGAGTGCAATCTGCTTATTTTCATCCTCTACCTCTCCATCTGCCACAACCACACGGTTTCGATAGATTTCGAAGTCGCCCTTATCCGGATTCACGATAACGTCGAAGTTCTCGTCGCTACCGAAGATTTTGGCCAGCACGTTGCGGAAACTTTCCTCTAGCACGCTCACCAGTGTCGTGCGATCGATATTCTTCGTGTCTTTAAACTCACGAAAGGTATCGATCATGCTCACCTGCTCTTCTTCATTTTTCTTTGCTGCCATAGCTTGTCTGTCGTTTAAAGAGCCGCTGTTCGAGATTCAAACCTACGTCTATCTCGCCTGCGGCTTATTTGAAACTTATTAAGTATTTAGTATATTTCACTTGATCCATTTGGTAAGTATGGTCCACTTCTTGCAGTTGCGGACGCTTCTTACCTTCCACCTTCACCTTTTCTTCTACGGTCACGGTGAAGTCATTACCTTCAACACTCTTCAATATACCCTTGACCTTACGGCCGTCGGTATCTAGCACTTCCACTTCTTTGCCGATGAAGTTGATGTATTGTTGAGGCACTTTAAAAGGTTGTCCCAGTCCTGCTGAGCCCACCTCTAGTTCATAGTCCTGCTCATCGCGGCTGAGTCTGTCTTCTATATATTTACTCAACTCCACACAATCTTCAATCCACACACCGTCTGCGTGGTCGATTTCTACTACGATTCTGTCGTCCTGACTGATTTCAATGTCTACAAGGAAATACTCTTTTCCCTCTAGCCATTCGTCTACCAATGATTTTACGACGCTTTTGTCTATCATACACTATGTTATGTGATTATAACAAAAATGAGGAACTCGCGTGGAGCTCCTCATTCCTCTGAACGTTTGCAAAGTTACAACATTTTTCCACAGATTCCAAATTTTCCGCCACCTTTCTTTATTTGACTCATAATTGTATCACATTCATACGCCAAAGAGCCGTCAGCATTAGCTATATGTGTGATAGTAGTATAGGAGATTTATCATTAAATAAGGCTCTGTATCCAATTCCATTCAAGAGAGAAAACATCCTCATTACCTTTCCTCTTGTTACCAAGCAAATTTGTTCCACAACAAAATATATGATTCACAACAATTTTTCTTTTTCAAAGAATGTCTTTAATTCATATACGAATCCCATTTTATCAAAGGCTTTCAATTTGACTGGATACTTTAAATTAGATACAGTTTCCATGATAGCGGCAACAAGCATCTTCAATCCTCTTATTTTATCGCTATGAATAAACTTTTTACGGCAAACTCGTCAATGCCAATGCTTTCTACACCCTTAAGAGAGGGAGGGTTATAATGGCACTGCAAGTAAACGGAGTGTATCTCTTTAATCACATCCCACGATATACCGAGATGGTTGGCAACGTCCTTTAGCGTCATTGCTCGAAGAAGGTCCACGACATACTTTGCAAAACGATGGGTATAGGTTCGGCTGCCAGTAGCAAAGGGGGATTTTCTCCTGTCTGTCATAATCGCAACCCTTGTGCTTGCATTTATAACGTTGAACCTTCATGCGAATGACAACTCGCCGACCTCCAATGGGAAGTGCAAGGAAGTCTCGATAACGATATCCATTTTTAACCAAATGGCAATTGCCGCACTTGGGACATTTGGTTTGTGGCTTTTTAGAGTGGGTGTACAGGAAAATTGTATTACCTTTGTATTCCTCTCTACTACATTCAAGGTTATAAAGCCCCCAAGCATGATATAGAAAACTACTGTTCATCTTGTACATTTTGTTTTGCAACTCAAATATACATAAAAACGGTAGTTTTCTTCTTTTCTATTGACTTATTTGCAACGTATCACTCGAAATGTCGGATGAGCCAAAAGTAATATGATTATGATGGTTGCTATCTTCAATAGGCTTACAGTTTATACAAATGCAAAACATCAATAACTCAAATACCAAATAGTAATACTTCATCATCTATTGTTTAGTGTCCATCACAAATTATTATTTTTATTGGCTTATTCACTTTACAATCAGGACAACCGAAGTATCTACAGTTTATAAAATTAATCAAACATAGCTTTCACGCCGTTCTCTTCAATCGCTTGTGGACGTTGGAAAGAGTTTAAAGAAACAATTTACGAAAGTAAAGTCCCTTTAAAGGATATTCTTTCATCTTACGTTTAGTTTCTACTCCTACTAGTAGCACAGGCGACTTACGATTAAAAGAACCATAACGATAATAGCTTCTAGCTATAAAATCTTTGGACAAAGGCGGATTCCGATCTTTTGACACATAAAGAGGCGGACAGATAATTTCATCATAACTCCCACAACAATCCCGATGATTGACAAACTCTATATGACCTCTTACTTCATCTAAATAAACTACCTCTCCAACCTCCAAGATATAATATCCCTTTGACCTTACCAATTCTGTAAAGCGTAGATTCTGATAGTTGTTTTCAATACAGAATTTGCGAAATTGCTCTGAGACAATATCATAATGATCATATGTCGTAACATACGTTCCTTTCTTTTTTACCTTATAATAAGGATCAGGAACGTCTTTTATCCTATTCTTACAAATAGGACAAATATCCGGACGAATATCTATTGAATCATACATATAGCCATATTCATCATCTCCGATTAAATTATATGCTACCACGGTGTCCATCGTAAATTATTATTTTTATAAAATCATATCTTATATCCCAATATTTAAAAGGATGGGAATCATAAAAATTCTTGATAGTATTAAATCTTATTGGCTTCGAAAAACTATTTCGCAGAGTCAACCAGCAAGTGCAAAATTATAAAACGTATTTGAAGTATTCACACTTTGGAGTAGAAAAGTTTAATTTTTCTCTCGGTCTTTCGTTCAATTTCTTTTGTATCGACATAATTCTCTTTTCTGTATAATGTTCAAACGAATCCTTTTTCGGTATATATTGTCTGATTAGTTTATTTGTATTTTCAATAGCTCCCTTTTGCCAAGAACAATATGGATCAGCGAAGTACACTGCCACCTAAAGAGAACAGTAAATAGGCAGCAGAGGAAGATGAATCTAATTGGGAAATAGAAACAGTTAATTCCGTTTGAACCGGATTTGGACAAATCTTTATCCGGTAGTCTGATAACATCTCTTGAAAAGCTACTGAATCGGTACTATGATACCGAGAGTTTAATGCCCGTGTTTTCAATACTATCACACGACTCACACGATTCCCTGCATGATCATAAGCATATGATACCCTAGATTGCGCTTGACCAGCGAGAGAAAAACACAAAAGAATAAAAATGAATATGTCCCGCTTCATAGGCTACTGTTTTATTGAATGATAAATTATATCTTAATACGACGGAGTCTATAACAAAAACATTTTACATCATGGTTATTATGATATGTCGCAAATATACGAATAATATACATAGACTCCAAATTTTCCGCCACCTTTCTTTATTTGACTCATAATTGTATCACTTTTGAGCCAGTCTCGCCCTTCTCGTACCGAGTTTCGTCGTCTCATCCTCACACCATTGGCACACAACAAGAAACACATGATATTTTGACATGACATAAAAACAAGCGAGGGATAGACTCGTAGCCACCCCTCGCTGATAGTATCGCCGTTCGGACGGCGTATCGTTGTATCAAAACACCACTTTCTTGCCATTCACGATATACACGCCTTTGCCTATCTTGCTCACGCGACGCCCCTGCAAATCGAACACCTCTGGTGTTTTCTTGTATGCGTTCACATGGTCGATACCCGTGGGGCTTGATTTCTTTTTTCCCTTGAATACATATTGTATATGTGAGTCTTCCTTAAAAGACAAGAAAAAACTAAGTGTCAAATTGCCTTCCTTATCCACCAAACTCTCTTTCTCGTCAATACTACCCGAGAGCCATACCGTGTGCTGTTTGTCCTTGGTAGCCACCTCGTCATCAAGATTGTTGTATGCCTCTACATGCCATTTGTTGTTATTACGCAACAGGTAGCAATCTTTGAAAGGAATTGACGCGAACTCATATTGGCCGATTGTAACGTCTTTTAAGGTTAAAACCGTAAACAAACGCTCACCCTTGCTTATCTCTATGATCATACGTTTCTTGCCACTTGGAGTCTTGGTCCCGGTCGTGCGGTCGAACAACTCCGTGGTGGCCTCACCCTCATAAGTGCCCCAAACATCTGGCACAACCTCAGGCTTGGCTTCTTGGGCCATCATCATATTCATCTGCGCACATAGCACAATCAATAACATGGGAATTTTGTGAAAGATTCTCATCATTGTTTTTTTCTTTTAATTTTTAATTAATTATTTAATGAAGTGACCACAACAATTCACATATCACATTGCGAGCCGTTTGCGACCACAAAAAAAATGCGGCGCAAAGGTATGAAAATAGTGGTAAAAAATCGTGACTCCACTTGCAAAAAAATCATAAATATGCCATTTATAACCAAATCGTTTATGGCTTAGAAAGGAGGTGTACAGTTTCCATCACCTTCGTTAGAGCAATGGAAATGATACTATTTTATATTTACAATGTGTGACAACGCATATTATTTTCTACAGCAATAATGATAAATGCAGTTGACTGCAGGGGCTTGGCAATCTTCCTGCAAAGGCTGAACAGCAATGCTGAATGGGCGGGGCAGCAATGCTGAGAGGGCGCTGCAGAAGCCCCAGCCTGCCCCTCCCCAAAGGGGGAGGGGAATAGTTTAAGTTGATAAGTAGACTAGTTAATTTTTTAAGTTGATGAGTTCTTGAGTGAGTTTGTAAGTTTTTTGAGTTTATTAGTTCTTAAGTTGTGGAACGAAAAAGGTTCATCTCTTTCTCCCTCTCCTTTTAAAGAACCATCGGGCATCAACCAACTATTCGCTGTCAGCACAGCCGGTACGACAGCAAACGAGGGAGATAATGGTTGAAGTGCGACTTTACATGCGTCATCTCTTTTCCGGCGCAAGAGGCAGAAGAATCCAAAAAAACTGTGTATCTTTGTGTTTGGAGGGAGAAATATGCTCCTTATAGAGAAGAAAATGGCTGACGAAGAGTACTATATACATAAGTTGGAACGACGCGATATACGTCCTACGGCCATCCGATTGCTCATTCTAAAAGAGATGAGTCGTGGCGACGAGGCGGTATCTATGCCCGATTTGGAACATTGGTTACCCACGGTCGACAAATCGACAATTTCTCGTACCCTCTCACTTTTCTTGCTTCATCGGCTCGTTCATGCCATTGACGACGGATCGGGCATGTTGAAATATGCTGTCTGCGACGACTCATGCGACTGCTCTGTAGACGACGAACACACGCATTTCTATTGTGAATGCTGCCATCGTACATTCTGTCTCAAGCACATAGCTGTACCTGTTGTGCCATTGCCCAACGGGTTTTCGCTCAACAACATCAACTATGTATTGAAAGGTGTTTGTCCCGATTGTGCAGCAAAGAAATGAGTTTATAAGTTTTTGAGTTGGTGAGTTTGTAAGTCTTTGAGTCATTTTGCCCACAAATAGCAATCTGTACTACTCACCAAATCTTTTGTCAACTCGTCAACTTGTTCACTTGTCAACTTGTTCACTTGTCAACTAAAAAACTTATAAACAGAAAAACTCAAGAACTAAATAACTCAAAGACTCACCAACTCATTTAATACTGTGAAATATTATTCAACTCTTTCAATTTGCGCTCTTGTGCCGACGTAGTGAGGGCTTGTACCATATACGCGTCTGAGGAACGAAGTCTCTGCTCTGCATATAGCCCAGAAGTGAACGATAGAACTGGCGACCTTCAATGGTTTGAGAGATAGAATCAAGGTCGGCCATACACACCAACAACTTGCCTTTACCCACACAGAATTCAAATACAAGGCCGAGTTTATGGTTACGTTCGATGTTGTCTATCACCTGAATAAGGGGGCGATAGGTTTTCGACAGATGATCGAGGATGAGTGGGCGAGAGGCTTTGACGATGGGAAACCACTGCCACGACGTGCAACTATCGGTGGGGAACTCGCGAAAGAGGGCATGGCGGGGATTCATGAGCAGGCCGAGCGTGCCGGGACTCGTGCTCTTCTTATTGTTCTCACAGATGGTTTTGAACATGCGGTAGTTCCAATAGTCGGTCTGAAAGAGTCCGCCTACCGTATTACCCGCAACCAAAGCCGAGTCGGGCATAAGCAATACACGCGCCCCACGTTGTAGCTTCCTACCTATCTCATCGGTCATTTGGTGGGCAATAAGAATGCCTCGCTTGAGCTTGTCGAGCGACTTCTCGCTACCGGGATACACCCACATGGGATAGCTGTTGGCGTATTCCGTGCCCTCTATCTGTAGGTTTACGCGCATTTGGGTAGGTCGCAGGATGTCGCAGATACCGTCTTCTATCGGGTCGAGCCGGAAAAGGCCAAGGCTGTCTTTGGCTATAGTCTGTCTGCCTTCGCTGTGAATACGGCCATCGGGCCATAACAATTGCCATCTCAAAGTCTTTCCACGTAGCGATTGTCCACCGTAATTGGCAATAGCAATACCGGCACTCCATGTACAATCGGCACCTGTATGAGGCCGTTCCTCGGTGCTGTAAACATACGAATCCCACTCTAGCATCGGCACGACAGGCGCACAGAAACCACGCCACTCTTTCTCCATTATAAATCCTTTATTGTCCATGAAAGCATCGAGAAGCCCCACGTAGGCACTTCCCTGTCCCGGATAATCTTGCAAATCGAGTAACTGGAATCCCGCCATGTTACGCGTTCGCAAGTCCATCTCGATGTCGGCCTTGTACAACTGCGCCGCCCACAGTCCCGAAGCACGATGGAAGTCGTGTGCCTGAGCAGCCATTCCGGCATCGACAAGTCGCTTACGGAATACCTCCATGCTATATGGATAGAGCACACCGGTGTATTTTTGAATCTCAGCATAGTTGGGATAAGACTGGAACTGCCCCGTCTCGTGACTGATAATCGGCACGGTGGCAACGTCGCAAGCCTCATCGAAGTTCGTCACAGTATTGGGATAACAGTGGTTAAGCATCCCTCCGTCGAACGCATCGGCAAAAGAGAACGAGCCACGCGTGTGGGTATTGAACTGCCCCCAAGTCTCTCCGCCCATGCGACAGGTGGTGAAATAGTCCATACCGGGCTTGATACCTTGATATCCTAGATAGTAGTTGGAGCCGAAAGTATAAAGTTTGGTGGAGTCGATACGACGGAATTCCTCTACGAAAGCGTGCATCATGTCGATACTTCCCCATAATTCGTTGCCCAAAGCCATCATCACAAACGACGGATGATGGGCGTATTGCTGGACGATATTCAAGCCTTCGGTCATCAGAAACGACATAAGCGTGGAATCCTTGGCATTGAAATCGCCCCAAAACGGCAACTCCGGTTGCAAGTAGATACCTTGCTCATCGGCCGCAGCAAAGGCTGCTTCGGGAGGACACCACGAGTGGAAGCGCACATGGTTGATACCATACGACTTGAGGGTTTGGAGGTATTTGTTCCACGTACCAATGTCCATGGGCACATGACCGGTCAACGGCCACACGCAAGCATCGTGCTTTCCGCGTAGAAAAGTCTTCTTGCCATTGATATAAAAATGGTGCTTATCGGCAGTAAATTCGCGCAAACCAAAGGGTATTATGGTCTCCACACCATTCAGATTGAACGTTATGTCGTAGAGGTCGGGGGTAAATTCGCTCCACAAGCGGGCATCGGTGCCGAGGTCGAGACTCACTTCTACGTAACCGCCTTCGCATTTTTCCACATTGAAAACATCTCGTGTGACGATCTTTCCGTTCCATGTACGTGGCGTAGCCGAGATAGAAAGATGCGAATTTCGGGGATGCCGACCGTCGGTATAGACCTTGACGGTGACCGTACGGTGCTCAACGTGCGGTATCAACCGATAACCGGTGATGATGGCCGAGGCTTCTCGCTCTATATAGAAACGGCCGATGACTCCGTTCCAATTGGTCTGCGTGTCTTCGGTATAGGCGTGACTGCTGGCATAAATCTGCTCCGGAACGCCACTTGCATTGTCGATACATAGGATTATGGTGTGCCGACCGGATGTCAGACCGCCCGAAATAAAATATTGTTGCGGTACGGATATGTCTTCCTTTGCCCATACTCGCTTTCCATCTATGTAGAGGGTAGAGGGCTTGGTACGCTCCATAAAAAGGCAAAGACTGCTTCCTCGCCACGATTTCGGAATCTCAATAGTACGGCGATACCATGCTTTGCCTTTGAAATGATGTAGTCGGGTGAGGTGAGTCGTCTCTGTCTTCGATGCCGGCAGCAAACCTTTACCGGCGGTATCGGTGGTTCCCGGCAACATGATATAATCGTCGAACTGTAGTGGGATTCCTTTCGTTCCCTCCCGGTCAAGATACAACTCCCACCGGCCGGAGAGGTCGATACGGTCTTGGGCCGCCATCGTTGTAATGCCTAAAAACAGAAGTAGAATAGATAAGTAGCTTTTCATGGGAAATCAATTTATTGTTTAATAGTAGATGTTATCAATAAAGAGGCCGAGGCAAAAGCCACGCCTACGAGGCAAACACCCAGCCAACCGGCAGCCATCCAACCCTGTCCGGCACAGAAAGTGCCCAAACTGCCGCCGATAAAATAAGTAGTCATGAAGATGGTATTAACACGATTGCTGGCTTCGGGTAGCTCTTGTATGCAACTGCTTTGGTTGCTGAGTTGCTGACATTGCACTCCAATATCGACCAAGATGATGCCGACGATGAGTCCGACATAACTCTCTCGGAACACATAAACCACCATCCAAGCCACAATTTGAAGCACGGCGCCAACAGCACTAAACTTGCGTACACCATATTTGGGTACCCATTTGCCCATGCCCGAAGCCGCCACGGCACCGGCAATACCGCAGAGTCCGAGGACTCCTACCATGTCGCTGCTGTCGTAGAAAGGTGCTCCGGCAATATGAAAGGCTAAGCACGACCAAATGGCAAGCATGCTACCGAACCCGAAAGCAGCCCGAATGCTGTTGAGACGGATGCGAGGATGGGTACGGACAATGGTCCATACAGAACGCATCAGACTTATATAATTACCTGTAAAATTGGCTCTCATGCGTGGCATGAGTCGCAAGGTTGTCGCACAACATAGCATCATTACACAAGTGGCAATGACGTAAACGGCACGCCAACCCAACCAGTCGCCAATGAAACCGGCCAGCACACGTGCCGACAAAATACCTGTCAAGAGACCCGACAACACGTAGCCCATGTTGCGAGCTTTATTCTCCGGTCGCGAATACTGACCGGCTATGGGAATAAAAAGTTGTGGAACAACAGAACAAAGACCAAGAAACAACGATGCCATCCAAATGATATGGAGGTCTGTGGCAATCGCTGTGAGAGCTGCCATGAGTGCAGCGCCCGTCATACAAACAATGATAATACGGCGCCGACTATAGAGGTCGGCAGCCGGAATAACAAATAAGAGACCTAGAGCATAGCCCACTTGCGTGATGACCGTGATGAGATTGGCCCCGACTTCGGTGGTATGAAGATCGTGACGAATCATCTCCAGCAGCGGTTGACTGTAGTAAAGATTGGCTACAGTGAACCCTGCCAAGACGGCCATGAGTATCATCATGACGCGTGGAATACCTTTATTCTCTTCGAGTATAATCAATGAAGACTTATTTACTTAGCTCCAATCTCTTTCAAGAGGCGGTCGGCATGTCCCCAACGATCCATCATATAGAGTACGTAACGGATGTCGACACCTATACAACGAGCCAATCGCTTGTCGAAATTAATATCACTAGAGAGGCTGTCCCAGTTACCATCGAAAGCTAAACCGATGAGTCGGCCCTTGCCATCGAACATGGGTGAGCCACTGTTTCCGCCCGTAATATCGTTGTTGGTGAGGAAACAAAGCTGCAATTTACCGCTCTTCGGGTCGCTATAAGGAGTGAAGTCGCGTGCCGAGAGCAGCTCTTTCATGATAGGTTCTGCCTTATAATCGAAGATTTCTTCGCCTTGATTCATCTTCTTTACGATGCTCTCGGCAGTGGTATAATAGCCCGATGGTTTGCCACCAAGGTCGAATCCACCCACCTGACCATAACTGAGACGCATCGTAAAGTTTGCATCGGAGTAATGGGGCAGGTCTTCTTCCATGCGAAGCTTGGCTGCACAGAGGTACTTCTCCTGCTCCAAAATGCTGTCGTTGATGGCAGATAATTCGGCATAAAGGTCGCCGGAAACCTCCAAAAGGTCAATACCATAGTTCACACCTAGGTCTTTGCGATAAGCCTTGCTGTTGACATAGAGTTTCTTTCCGCTCTTCATGACGAGCGATTTGTCATAGAGTGCATTGACATAACGGGTATAGTCGCCACCAAATTTCTTGTCGATGGTCTCATAAAACTTAGGCAGATACTTGCTATTGACATGACTGCGATAGTTCTTCCACAACGCTGTCATCACCTCCATATCAAGAGCTGCATCCCAATCCTTGCTGTTGTCATCGAACTGTACGTACTGCTTCTTATCGCGATTCTTGGGGCCTTTCACCTCAGCATTGTTTAGATAATAAGCTCGTTGATTGAATTCGCTGGTGCGACGGAATGTCTCATTGAAGTACATCAAAGTCTTTTGAGCTTCAAATCGCTTGGCATATAGGCGAGCCATGAGGTCGAAGTCGAGCTTACCTTTCAGATAACCGGTCGAGTCTTGCCATGCTCTGAGGCGCTGTTCGTAGGCTTGTTTCTGTCCAATGATGCCAATAGAGTCGATACATTTGTTCATACCGATGGAGTTCTTCCAGTAGTTTGCGCTTTGGGCGAACTTGGAATCGTACTTGATACGTACCGCTTCTGATGCACGCATGTGACGTTGCATCACTTCCTGCTTGACTCCACGAACCTGTGCGCGAGGCGCATTGAGGGCATCACGACGCTCACGTATGCCATAAGAAGAGAGATAACGACTGGTTGAACCGGGGTATCCCATGGTCATGGCATAGTCGCCTTCCTTGTATCCTTCGAGGCTTACAGGCGCCCAATGTTGCGGATGATAGGGCACATTCTCTTTACTGTAAGCTGCCGGTCCGTTCGTTTTCGGGTCGGCATAGATTCGGAATACAGAGAAGTCGCAGGTCTGTCGAGGCCACATCCAGTTGTCAGTTTCACCACCAAACTTACCCATCGACTTAGGTACGGCGAACACTAAGCGTAGGTCGGTGAAGTCTTGATAGGTGGTGGCATACCATTGATTGCACTCATAGAAAGGATCTATATCAATGTGCAATGTTTTATCTATCTTCTTAATAGAGTCGGTCAACTGGTTTTGGAGCGAGTCAACGATAGCACGTTGACGGTCGCGCGACTTGCCTTCAATGAGCTTATTGACACGTTCGGAGATGTCTTCCTGCTTCTTCATGAATGAAACGAACATGTCTTCATTGGGCAATTCATCGGCATAACTCTGTGCCACAAAGCCGTTCAACATATAATCATGCTCCACGGTAGAATGCGAACGGATGGCTTCAAAACCGCAATGATGGTTGGTAAATACCAATCCATCGGGCGAAACCACGACTCCCGAACAGTATCCGGAGAAGTTGACAACAGTGTTTTTGATTGCGTCTTTACTACCATAGAGGTTATTGTAAGGCAGTTGGAAACCTTCTGCCTGCATCTGTTCGTACACTGCTTTGGGCAGATTATAGAGTGTCCACATACCTTCATCTGCGTGCATAGGCAGCGTAGCAAACATACACAGAGCTGCCAAAGATGATATTTTCTTCATTATATATTATCTTTTTAGTTTGATATTTTCTTTTTTCAACACCACCAACATGAATACTCCGATGAGCAATGTGTTGATGACAAGGCTGGGGATAGTAGCCAATTGACTGTTTGTCAACGCTATTCCGGCAAACAAAATAGCCGTCAGTCCCACATACATCAGTATCTCTTTTATCGGATAATTGATGGGATAATAATGCTGTCCCACCACATAGCTTACCACCATACTTACTCCATAGGCAGCAAAACCGGCCCATGCGCAAGCCATATAACTAAAGTGGGGGATGAGAAGTATGTCCATCAGTATCAGTACCACGCATCCTAAGCCGGAGAAATAAGCCCCCCAAATGGTGCGATCGGTCAACTTATACCAGAACGAAAGATTGAAATAGATGCCAAACATGATTTCAGCTGCCATCACAATAGGTACCACCCGCAACCCATCCCAATAGTCGTGAGCCACCACATGACGCAATACATCCATATAACCCATCACCATCAAGAAAGCTAGCAAGGTAAAGATGATGTAGAACTTCATCACCTTGGCATAGGTCTCCTTATTATCTTTATCTTTCGTCTTGCCAAAAACAAACGGCTCATAAGCAAATCTGAAGGCTTGGGTTATCATCACCATAATCATCGCAATCTTGATACTGGCACCATAAATACCCAGTTCTACCTGCGCTTCGGCTATCGAACCATCGTAGAAATAAGGGAAAAGTATCTGCGAAGCACTTTGGTTTAACTGTCCTGCCAAGCCTAGAATCAACATCGGCCATGTATAGCTGAGCATGCGTTTACATACGTTTATGTCGAATCCGAAGGTTATTCCCTTCAGTTCTTTCCACAACATAAGGAGCGTAACGATGGTACATACCAAATTGATATAGAACACAAAAGCCACATCTAACGTGAATTGTGCATCGTAAATACCAAAAAGATTGAGCTTGAAATAAGGCAATATAACCAAATACAGCAGGTTCAAAACGATGTTTAAGGTGATATTGACTATCTTCAGTAGGGCAAACTTATAAGGTCTATGTTTGTATCTGAGGTAGTCGAACATGATGGCCGTCCATGCATCAATAGCGACACAGACAGCCATAGTACCCACAAACGAGGGATGATCGGCATATCCCATGGCTGCCGAGATGGGGTGTAAGAATACCAATACCAACACCGAGAATATCAAAGCCACAAATCCCACCATACGAAGTGTGGTGGAATAGACCATTTGTGCATTCTCTCCTTGCTTGTTGGCAAAGCGGAAGAACGTAGTCTCCATGCCGTAAGTAAGCAAGATAATGAGCAATGCTATATAGGCATAGATATTGGTAATGATACCATATTGGCCACCCGCAGCATTGAATTTATACACCTGAATGGGCACCAATAGGTAATTAATGAATCGAGCAGCAATACTACTCAAGCCATAAATGGCCGTATCTTTCAATAAAGATTTTAAATTTGCCATATTATATAATTAGGTTTATTAGGTGAGGTAAAGTTTGTTAAGTTTGTTAGGTTTGGTGATACGCTACATATCTAACCTATTATACCTAACCCACTTACTACACCTAAACTACTCCATCTAATATCCTCTCCTCTCTTTTCTCATCTTCATTCTCTGTTCTCTAATTCCTCCTTCATTCAAGAACTTTTTATTTTGCCAATCAATCAACCCTCTTAACAAAGCCAAAGTCTGAAAGATAACAATGAGAGCCATATTAGCAATATCTTCAGCCGACCGTCCTTTGATTTATCTCATATACCAAGCTGAATCGTTATGTTTGGCAAAATAGCGCTTACATATTTTGTATTTAGGATGATTCTCGCCCCATATTTCAAGATGATAATGTCGCAGATAGTCTCGATAATCTCCTTTTAATTCTTCAAGACTCCCCTTGGCTATCACCGATAGTCTATGCTCTGTCGTTGTAGAACCCTCTGCATCACTATATCCCTCTACGATATTCTGCTTCCCCGAACGTGCTGCTTGCTGCATTTGGTCGGCTGTACGGTCGTGTATGCGTTCCAAGAATCGGGCGGCAAAGTAAAATGTTATATCTAATACACACTGGCTTTTTTGGTAGACAGCCAATGTCTCATAGCTACTGATTTTACTTTTACGTGTATCCATAACCTCTACCCAAAGAACAGATCGGCAATAAGGATAGCGGCAATGGTGCCCACAAGGTCGGCCATCAAACCGCAAATTACAGCATGACGGGTATAACGTATGCTCACACTACCGAAATAAACAGCCAGTATATAGAACGTCGTGTCGGTAGAACCTTGGAACATACAGCTCAGTCGCCCAACGAAAGAGTCAGCTCCGAAATGCGTCATCGTGTCAAGCATCATACCCCTTGAGCCCGAACCTGAGAGGGGTTTCATGAGCGCTGTGGGCAAAGCGTCCACCCAATTGCTGTTCAATCCCAACAGATCTACGCCCCATCTCACACTTCCAACTACTGCATCCATGGCACCGGAAGCACGAAATACACCGATAGCAACAAGGAAAGCAACGAGATAAGGGATAATGCGGACGGCTGTGGTGAAGCCTTCTTTCGCCCCTTCCACAAAGGCATCATACACATTTATCTTCTTTCTCATGCCCGCAATCATAAATCCTACGATGATAGACATGAGCAGTACGGCCGTCACCGAGGTACTGACGGTGTTCACCATAGCCGGAGGCATCCGACTGAATGTCCATACCACGCTCGCCATAAACAGACTGATACCACCCAAGGTAAGCAGTAATGTGCGGTTGAAGAGATTGATTTTCTGATATATAGAGGTAATAATAACGCCTCCAAGCGTTGCCACAAAGGTGGCAATGAGTATCGGTAGGAAAACGTCGGTAGGTTGCACAGCTCCTTGTTGTGCCCGATAAGAGAGAATAGATACCGGAATGATAGTCAATCCACTGGTGTTTAACACCAGAAACATAATCATAGGATTGGTGGCAGTATCTTTCTTTGGATTTAGTGTTTGCAATTCTTGCATGGCTTTCAAACCCAAGGGAGTGGCCGCATTGTCCAATCCCAACATGTTGGAAGCAATGTTCATGAAGATGCTACCCATGGCTGGATGCCCTTTCGGAATATCGGGAAAGAGCTTCGTAAACACCGGTGAGAGTACTCGAGCCAATACATTAATGAGTCCGGCACGCTCAGCTATCTTCATCAGTCCGAGCCATAAGGCCAACATTCCCGTCAAACCAATAGAGATTTCAAATGCCGATTTCGACGAATCGAACGTAGAATTCATGAGTTCCGGAAACACGGCTATATCGCCTAAAAATATCAATCGCGCCAATGCCACAACAAAGGCGATGAGGAAGAACGCTATCCAAATGTAGTTCAGTACCATATACGGGAGGCTATTGTCATGCAGTCGAACACCATCAAGATTCTATCTCGGATTTTCGAATGCAGCCTAATTTCTGCAAAGATATAGATAATAATTGGAAAAAAGAAATAAAAGTTAGTAGTTAGATGCGTATACTGACAATGTGAAATAAAAAGCTTACCTTTCAAATTTCCGCTTGCTTGTCTCAAGAACTAAGCCCTTTAGTTGTATCCCAACACCGTCATACGGGCTTCATCGAATATATCTTGCGCCACAGCCTGTACCTGTTGCGGAGTCACGGCGTCTATCTTCTCATAAAGCGAAGTAATATCTTTCTCCCAACCGTAATGCAAAAAGCTCTTACCAAAGTCGAGGGCGAAGTTCTCACGATTATCGCAGGCTACGCCAATCTGTCCTTTTATCTGCTTCTTGGCAGCACTCAACTGTGCTTCAGACAGTGGTGTAAGCATCACGCGGTCAAGCTCTGAACGCACCAAACGGCGACAACGCTTCACATCGTGAGGGTCGCAACCAAAGTAAACACCCCATATTCCCGTGTCGCCATAGCTCACCATGCTACTGTCCACAGCATATACCAGCCCATTACGCTCGCGTAACGACAGGTTGAAACGAGCATTCATGCCCGGCCCACCTAAGATATTATTGAGCAGATAGAGCGCCATACGCTGGTCGTCGCCAACTCCATAAGCCCGATTTCCCATCATGATGTGTGCCTGATGCGTACCACGATTGGTGATATTCTCACCGGCTTGATAAACAGGTAATGGCTCCCGCATATCGGGACGTAAGGAATCTTGTGTCGTAAAATCATTACCCTCGTGTCCACCCGTGGCAAATGTTCGCATGAGCAACTTCACCAATCGGCGGAAGTCAATGTCTCCATAAGCAAAAAAGATGGTATTGCCGGGCGTGTAATATTTTCGGGTAAAGCGCAGGGCATCGGCCGTTGTAAAACTACGCACACGCTCGGCCGTCCCTAGAATATTATGTCCTAAACGGTGACCACGAAAGATGGCGTTCTCAAAATCATCGTAGATAAGTTCCGACGGTGTATCATTGTAGCTCTCTATCTCATCGCATATCACCTCTACCTCTTTGTCTATCTCGGCTTGGGGGTATGTACTATGAAACACGATGTCAGTCAACAAGTCAACTGCTCTGGCCATGTGTTCGCGCAAGATAGCTGCATAATAGACGGTATCTTCTTTATTGGTGAAGGCATTCAAGTCGCCGCCAACACTCTCCAGCCGGTTGATGATATGCCATGCCCGACGATGCTCCGTGCCTTTGAAAGTAACGTGCTCACAGAAATGAGCCAATCCCTCTTCGCCGGGCGCCTCATCTCGCGACCCCACATTGATTTGGTAACCGCAATAAAGTACGGGTGAAGTGGATGGTAGGTGAATGATACGCAGACCATTGTCTAGCGTAAACGTATTATATTTCATTGGTATTCAAGCGCTAATCTATTTTTTCACTACTTCTTTCGCAACCAACAATAAATGGGATAGTGGTCACTGCTTTTAATACTATTGTCCACCCGACAGTTGTAAGGTGTCCAATCGTCCGAACACATGATATTGTCTATCCGTACAAAGAAGCCGGAATGATGGTATGAAATGCCCGGACCGAGCCCGCTCTCCACATAACAATCGGTGAGATTACGGGCTATGGTACGGCGTGTATATGATATAGGATTATCGTTGAAATCACCACATACTATCATGCTTCGACCTTTATGCTCACTGATAAAACGCGCCACGGCCTCGGCTTGTGGCCCACGTTTGCGTGCCGCTTCACCCAGTTTGTCTATCAATCGCTTCGATTCTTTCTTGGCTTCACGAGCTTCCACATCTCCTTTCACCATCTGTTTGAAGTTCGATTTATCTTCTAGCGATAGTCCGGTAGTCTCCAAATGATTATTGATAACAATGACTGTGTCGTCCTTTATTTTTAGTTCATAGGCCATTGTAAGATTTCCATGAGAGGCATAATGGATGCGTTGGCGCGAGATGATAGGGTATTTGCTATAGAGCGCGATGCAGTCTCCGCCCCTTCCTTTTACCGCCGTATCACAATATTGATACAAAGGATTGAGCATTTCATCGACCCGTTGCCGACTGATACCGTTAGGCATAGCTTCTTGCAGACACACGATATCGGCATCCTGTTTGGCTATATACTTCAAAATAGGGTTTACCTCACCGGGCTGTGTGTCCCATCCGGCAAACAACCAAACATTGTATGAGAGCACTTTAATAGCATCTTCGGGTGCCGTCTCTCGTACATTGAAAGGGCAATACGTACGGATTGGAACGTAACAAAGCAGGAATCCGATGAGCGGTATCAGCACTCCGCGCAGTCTGAAGACCACCCAGAAGAAGGTAAAAACCAAGTTGATGACAAGCAAAACAGGGAATACCAGTCCGGCAGAAGCCAATGCAGGATGGTCGACAGGGTTCAACCTATCGGAGAATCCCACCAACACCATCACGATAATGGTAGCAATATTAGCTCCTGCTACCATACGAAAAGTAATTTCTTTGAGTACTTTAATCATCGAAGAGCCACTAATTACGATTGCTACTTTCAAAGAGTCTACGCTTCTCTTCGGCCGTCAAGCTATCGTATCCACTCCTGCGAATCTTGTCTAGTATGCGGTCTATCTCTTCCTGCTCTGCATGTTTGCGAGCATTATAATCCCAATCGCTTTGTTTGTCTTGCGGTGCTTCCGTGCTACGAGTGTCGGCTTGACGATGACTACGCTGCTCCCATCGGTTGCGTAATGAATCGAAAAACTGTGCTCCCTGCGAACGGCCATAGCCTTGTGTGGGATGATTGCGCCAGTAGCGAATCATGAAATATCCGAACACCATACCACCTAAATGAGCCAAATGAGCCACATTATCATTGGTAGTGCCTAATAACGAGAACACTTCAATACCTGCATAGAACAGTACAAACCATTTGGCTTTGATGGGAATCGGCAGAGGGAAGATGAAGATACGCTCTTCGGGAAATATCATTCCGAACGCCAACAGGATGGCATAGATAGCACCCGATGCACCCACAGTGGTCCACATATTGAGCGCCGCACCCACTTGTGTGGCCACAGCTCCTAATTGCGAGAGGCCTATTTCGGGGTTCTGTCCATGTATTGTCATATAGAATGATACCAACTGAACCAACTCTTGGAACAGTCCGGCACCAACACCACACGATAAATAGTAAAATAAGAACTTGCGAGGTCCCCATACATTCTCTACCACAACGCCGAACATCCACAGCGCAAACATATTAAAAAAGAGGTGCATCCAGCCACCATGCATGAACATATAGGTGACTAACTGATAGATTTGGAAGTCGGGAGCGAGGAAAAAGTGAAGTCCGAAGATGTCGTTTAAGTCGATGCCCGTCATCGAAAGAACCAGCATACAGATAAAAGCCAGCACATTGATGATGAGCAAATTCTTCGTCATAACCGGTATATTGCGCATTGTAATCTCCTATTCTTTTAAGATATATAATATCGCAAAAGTACGAAAAAACAGTGGAATCAACAAATCGCTTAGGAAGAGTTAAGAGTTTTATGCGCAGAAAGGGAAAATCACTTCACTTCCCAAATATCGTTTGTCTCCAGCAACTCGTTGAACGTATGGTAGGACTTGGCAGCCTTGACCTGCTCAACTTGTGCATTGAGACAACTATCGTAAGTGGGAGCATCAACATCACGAATCACACCCAGCGCCACGGGGAAGCCTTGTTCGGTATCCATCATGGCCAACTTCAACTGCAACGTGTTGTCCATGGCATGGGCATCGTGCACCAATATATCGTCGATGGTAATACCATTCTCACCCAGTTTGGCCACACACAGGCCGAAACCTTCTTGTACCAACCCGTATTCCAAGTTTTCTCCAAAAAGCAACGGTTTCCCATGTTCCACGTAAATGGCATTCTTACTACGCCCTTCACGTGTGTAGACAGGGTCGTAAGCACCGTTGTTGAAAATCATGCAGTTTTGTAAGATCTCGCACACCGAAGCACCTTTGTGTTTCCAAGCAGCCTTGAGTATGTCCACAGTATGCTGCCCATCGTTGGCAACGGCACGGGCAAAGAAGCGTCCGCGAGCGCCAAAACATAGCTCGGCAGGACGGAATGGGTCTTGTACAGTACCATAAGGGCTCGACTTTGAGACGAATCCACGGGGCGAAGTAGGACTATACTGCCCCTTTGTCAAGCCATAGATACGGTTGTTGAGCAGTATCATATTGATGTCGACATTGCGTCGTACGGCATGGATAAAATGGTTACCGCCGATAGCCAAGCCATCGCCGTCGCCACTCACCTGCCAAACGGTGAGCTCAGGATGTACTATCTTCAGTCCCGTAGCAACTGCAGCGGCACGTCCATGAATTGTTTGTAAAGCATATGTATTGGTATAATACGAGAGTCGGCCACTACAACCGATACCCGTAATGACAGCTGTCTCATGGGGAGGAACACCTATTTCGGCCATTGCCTTTTCCAAAGAGTTGAGGAAGAAATGGTCTCCGCAGCCCGGACACCAACGAGGCTGTCCCTTTTTAAAATCATTTGCGTTCATATATTAGACAGATTATACTAGCACGACTTGTTTGTTATCATTCTCTCAAAGGCTGCCACGAGTTCGCTCACGACAAACGGTTTGCCTTTCACCTCGTTGTATTGCAGGGGTACGAAACCATCTATCTTCATGCGAAGGTAGCCGGCAAACTGACCCATATTCTGTTCTGCAACCACCACACGCGGATAACGGTGTAGTACTTCGGCTGTATTGGCCGGTAGCGGATTGATGTATTTGAAATGAGCCAAAGCCACCCGATGTCCCCGACTACGCAGTTCGCGCATGGCAGTACATAGATGTCCATAGGTTCCACCAAATCCGACGATGAGTAATTCTGCTTCGTCGGCATCGCCAATGACGCGTACATCGGGCACAGGAATACGTGCTACCTTCTCTGCACGTAGCTTCACCATGAGGTTATGATTCTCCGGATTGTTCGAGATTTTACCCGTTTCATTTTCCTTCTCCAGTCCTCCAAGAATGTGCATATAGCCCTCTTGTCCCGGAACAGCCCAATAGCGAGCCCCCGTTTCCGGGTCGCGCTCATAAGGAGAATAATTGTCTTTCTGTTCCTCAGTAGCCAAATGTGGCTTGATGTCGGGCCATTCAGCGATGTCAGGAAGTCGCCATGCCGCCGAGCCATTGGCTATATAAGCATCGGTCAACAGCACTACAGGAGTCATGTGCTCTACTGCAATCTTGCACGCCATGTACGCTCCGTAGAAACAATCGGTCGGTCCGGTGGGGGTAATCACGGGCATCGGGCTCTCTCCATTGCGCCCGAAGAGCACTTGGAGTAGGTCGGTTTGCTCGCCCTTCGTGGGAAGTCCGGTCGAAGGACCGCCACGCTGAACGTCTATCACTACCAAAGGCAGCTCGTCCATCACAGCCAAATTCATGGCTTCCGACTTCAAACAGATACCCGGACCCGATGTAGATGTGACAGCCAATGCACCACCAAAGGCTGCACCAATGGCACTAGCGCAACCGCTTAGTTCATCTTCGCACTGCATGGTGATAGCTCCCATGGAGCGGTGTTTGGACAATTCGATGAGTATATCGGTGGCCGGTGTGATGGGATAAGAACCTAAAAACAACTTCAGTCCGCTACGCTCGGCAGCAGCCAACAATCCGTAGGCGGTGGCTTTATTACCTGTTATGTCGATATAACGGCCGGGATGCTTGTGTCGATTCTCTATGCGATAGGTGGCGGGGACGCTCGCATGGGTGTTAGCTCCATAATCGTAGCCGGCATTGACTACCTTGATATTGGCCTCGGCCAGTTGAGGCTTGCGTACAAACTTCTTACGCAGGAAATCGGCAACCAACTTCCGATTACGCCCAAAGAGCCAGCACACAATACCCAAAGCAAACATATTGCGGCACTTCAGTATAGACTTATTGTCCATACCTGAATCTTTCAACGCCTCTTTTACAAAACTGGTAATGGGGCATTGCACCACTCTGTCGGGATCAATACCTAATTCGCCAAGATAATCGTCGGTCTTGAATTCCGCCTTGCGAAGATCATTTGGCCCGAAATCATCGGCATCGATGATGATTGTTGCCTGCGGTTTGGCATATTTATACTGGGTCTTAAGTGCCGCAGCATTCATTGCCACGAGCACGTCACATAAGTCTCCGGGAGTGAGAGCCTCATCTTCCGAGATGTGGACTTGGTAGCCTGAGACGCCTGTAAGCGAACCTTGCGGAGCGCGAATATCAGCGGGATAATCGGGGAAAGTGGATATATCGTTTCCTTCGATGGCGGATACTGTAGAGAAGATGGTGCCTGCTAACTGCATGCCGTCGCCTGAATCGCCTGAGAACCTGACGACAACTTGATCCAGTTCCTTTATTTCGAGCCCTTCTGTCATAAGTGTTATACTATTATTAGATTATTAATTCAAAGTGTACAAAGGTGTAAATTATCGTTGACATAACAAAAAACAAACCACATTTTAACCTTTGTTGCCCGAAAAACAACAATTATTTTCGCTAGAAGAACAGTCCATTCAATAGTCGGATGCCTTTAAGTCTCCAGAATAAAATAAATTCATAAGTAAAGTAAGACCTCTACTTACAGAAAGAAGAAGTGCTTCTTCCGATTTATGTCGCAAAGCGACTAAAGACGAATAACCAGCGGTTTATTACCGCTGGAAAAATGTATCTACAAGGAAAATGAGTGCCGAGAGGTACTCAATACGGATAAAATCCGCGCCCTCCTTACATGATATTCCTATTCAGTACTTTCGGTACTGATAACCGATAACGATCTACTTTCCACGGACTTTGTCCGCGGTTATTTTTCTTTGGTTGCTTCGCGACAAAGACAATACTATGGTTTGTGGATACAGCATATTGTATTTCTATCTATTGAGTATTCTACATGAGCTATAAAATACCGCGCGAGCAGAAATGAGATGTACTCAGTCTTCATAGCAAATAAAATGGATGATAAGCGATTTAAACTATAAGAGACGATGCTTACATCGTCTCTATGTTCTTCATTCTTATATTCCCCTCATCCTAGGGAAGAGGTTTCCTCGTTTAATCCTCGCCTACAATACCGGCTTTTTTCAGCACCGGAACGATATGTTCGGCGTAGGTACGCTCCTTTTTATTAGTCTTATAATATTCATCATATAGCTCTGGACGCCCCGCAAGCAAACTAAGCATTACTTTCTCATCAATAATCTTGACCTTCTTCTCACCCGGTGTCACGATGTAACATACAGTTTGTTTAGCCACTTTGTTAGCCGACGCAGAGGCGGCCAACGAACCTATAAGACCGAACATACCTCCAACGACCATCTTGGTATTCATCTTTGCCACATCGAAATAGAGGATGAGATAACGACCGTCGGCCATCTTGTGTGCACGAACATAGCCCTTCCCAAAGAGGGTTCCGCGGTCTTTGAGATGATTTAAATTGAAAAGCAGAGTATCACGATACATCACTGCCACGGCTTCTTTCTTGAGTAAGCGCTTCGTAGCCTTATTATCAGAGTCGAACTTAAAATCTTTTCCGCCCCACCACGCTTGCTTGGTACGACTCTTGGTAACCACCTCTACAGAGTCGACACTGCTCCAATGCCCAGCTTGCAGGTCGTCGTACGTGATACAATAATTCACTGTGGTGATGGTAGATGTGGAATCTTGCGAAATGGTATCGTTGACTTCACTAGTCTGTGCATACACGTTTTGTCCGAGGAGAGATAACACACTCACGAACATGAATACTACTAAATGCTTTGTTTTCACCTTGTATTAAAGCTAATTAGATTCTGATTATCAAGTAAATTTTATTATTTCGCAAAACAACAGTGACAAAAGTAGAAAAAAATGAGAATCAACAAATTCTCAACATCATTTTTTTCAATTTTCTGCAAGGCTGCGACAACGTTACTGTATAGGCTCTGCAGCGATGCTGAATGGGCGAGACAGTAACGCTGAAGAGGGGCTGCAACAGCCCCACCCCTCCCTCCCCAAAAGGGGATGGAAGATACAATGGGAGATGGAGTTATAAGTTTTTGAGTTAATAAGTTCTTAAATTATGAAGCAGAAAAGATTATTCTCTTTCTCCCTCTCCCTTTGGAGAGGGCTGGGGAGAGGCTTCTGTAGCGACAGAAAAGATTATTCTCTTTCTCCCTCTCCCTTTGGAGAGGGCTGGGGTGGGGCTTTTCTATCATCATGGATTTGTAATACGTGAGCGAATGCAATTCTCTCGCTATGATAACATGTTATTATCGAGAAGTTGATTACCTTTGTAAAGATGAATAAAATAGCTGAAACAATCAAGTACTATCCGCTAACAACGTTGCTAGTGGTAGTCATTTGGGTGATATGTTTGATACCTATACCGGAGACTCCACTCTCTCATGTGTCGCTGATAGATAAGTGGACGCACGTCGTGATGTATCTCATGTTGTGTAGCATCGTGTGGTTTGAATATCTACGCAGGCATCAACCTATCGTTTGGAGGCAGGCATTGATTACCGCTTGCGCTGCTCCGCTCGTCATGGGTGGGCTCATAGAGATAGCCCAAGCGACGTGTACAGGTGGCCGACGCAGTGGAGACTGGCTCGATTTCGTGGCCGATGGACTCGGCGTAATAGTGGGACAAGTTATCGGTATTCTTCTGGTAAAGTGCTTCTCCAAACACTAAAAGGCGAGCGAAGCAGATGGGAATTGTAGAAACGGCGGTCGCCCGTCACTTCTAGTCCGATGAAATCGGGCTTCTCGTAAGCCTCTGTTTCGTCGCTTAACTCCACTTCTGCCATGATGAGGCCATCGTTATCGCCATGAAATTCGTCTACCTCGAAGACATGGCTACCGTTCTTAACAAGGTAGCGATGCTTGTCGATGACGCCTCCTTGACACAATTCCAGCAGATGACCGGCTTCATCAAGCGTGATTTCTTTTTCAAATTCATAACGCGACATCCCCCCATTGACCGACGGACCTTTGATAGTCAAAAAGGCTTGATGGTCGCGTACGCGCACCCTTACTGTAGCACCTTGCGCCGGAATATAGCCTTGCCGGATATGGCTACAAGAAAAGGCGGCACGCTTATACATGTCGCCTTTCTTCACAAGGAATTTCCTTTCAATTTCTAATCCACTCATATTCATTATTTAAGTTTCGCATGGATGCTCAACTTAGGAGTTATTGGAAGTTACTAGGAGTAAATAGGAGTTATCGGACAAATGCCTGCTATCCCTTTTTAGCTCCCGTCATCTTCCGTTATCTCCTCAATATACATCAACTTGCGAAAGTCAAGTTGATTATACGATAGTCATCGAATAGATGGCAAATGCGATTGCCAATAGAATCAAACCGACAAATATCCAGTTGATTACTTTCTTAGCTTGCTTCTCTTGTTTAGCAGCGCGTTGTTCGCGGTGCAGTTTGCTGTTGTTACTCATATATTTTTTATTAAAGGTTATTTATTGGAAAAGGATAAGCAGAGTAGGGGCATTAGAAAGAATAGGAGGGAGGATATAACTCCTTCACTCTATCACGACTCTTCTTCCGGATACTCCATGAGGTAAGCCTTGATAAACTCATCGAGCTTGCCATTCATCACACTATCCACATCATTGGTCTGATAATTAGTACGATGGTCTTTCACACGACGGTCGTCGAAGACGTAACTTCGTATCTGACTTCCCCATTCTATCTTCTTCTTACCGGCCTCTATCTTGGCCTGAGCTTCGAGGCGTCGCTTCATAGCACGGTCGTAGAGCTGCGACTTCAAAAGCTGCATAGCCTTGGCTTTGTTCTTAGGTTGGTCGCGCGTCTCGGTATTCTCAATCAAGATTTCCTCTTGTTCGCCGGTGTCGGGGTCTTCGTATTGATAGCGCAAACGCACACCCGACTCCACCTTATTGACGTTCTGACCGCCCGCACCACCCGATCGGAAGGTGTCCCAAGAGAGTCGGGCAGGGTCTACAAACACCTCGATAGTATCGTCGACCAGCGGAGTTACGAACACACTGGCAAAACTTGTCATGCGCTTACCCTGTGCATTGAATGGTGAAACACGTACCAATCGGTGCACACCATTCTCGCTCTTGAGGTAGCCATAAGCATATTCACTCCCCTCAATCTTCATCGTGACACTCTTAATGCCGGCCTCATCGCCATCTTGTAGGTTGCTGATGGTGACATTATATCCATGAGCTTCGGCCCACCGCATATACATACGCATGAGCATGGAAGCCCAATCCTGACTCTCGGTACCGCCGGCTCCGGAGTTAATCTTCATCACACAGTCCATCGGATCTTCTTCCTGACGGAGCATATTCTTGAGTTCGAGCGCTTCAATGGCCGTGATAACCTTCGCATAAAGGTCGTCTACCTCTTGTTCGGTGACCATTTCGTCGCGGTAAAAGTCGAAAGCCAACTGTAACTCATCAGCAAGTTGGCGTACTTGTTGATAGTCCTTGAGCCACTTCTCAATACTCTTTACCTTCTTCATTTGGTCTTGAGCGCGTTGCGCATCTTCCCAAAAGTCGGGAGCTTGGGTACGTAATTGTTCTTCTTCGAACTCTACTTTCTTCTGGTCTATATTCAAATAATGATGTAAAGCGTCGGCACGCTCCATCACATTTTTGAGTTGATCGGATGTAATCATTTACTTATTTGATGTGTCGATAGAGCGTACCGGCCTATTCAGCGTACATGTCTTCTATGACGTTCTTGTAATTCTTATTGATAACTCCACGCTTCAGTTTGAGCGTATTGGTTAATTCTCCCGTCTCCATCGAGAAATGATGAGGCAACAGGGTGAATCGTTTCACCTGCTCGTAATAGGCCAATCCCTGCATGAGCGTGTCGATACGCTCTTTCATCATCTGCTTGACCTCGGCATTATTACACAGTTCTTCGCGGTTGTTGAAAGCCACATGATGCTCGCGAGCCCACTCTTCTAGGACGGTATATTCAGGAACTATAAGCGCGGAAACGAACTTGCGTTGGTCGGCTACCACCGCTGTTTGCTCTATATATTTATCGACTAACAGCATGGCTTCCAAATGTTGAGGAGCTATATACTTACCATTCGAAGTTTTAAAGAGGTCTTTGATGCGCTCGGTCAAGAAGAGTTCGCCATCTTTCAGATACCCTGCGTCGCCCGTATGGAAAAATCCGTCTTCATCAAAAGCAGCTGCATTGGTGGTATCGCGCTTGTAGTAACCGGGCGTAATCGTTGGCCCTTTGAGCAAGACTTCGTTGTTTTCGCCTATCTTTATCTCTAGCCCATTGATTGGACGACCTACAGATCCCAAGGTAAATGGTTTACCCTTGTGGTCGCAAGAGACTGTGGCCAGACTCTCGGTGAGTCCATATCCTACGAGCATATCAATGCCAACGGAATGTACAAACTCTTCTACTTCGGGCGAAACATAAGCTCCTGCCGTAGGGAAGATATTGGGATTCTCAAGTCCTATCTGCTTACGCACAAGACTGAGAATAGTCTTATTCATCACTTTATATTCCAACTCAAGTGCCAACGGTACTCGTTTGCCTTTGCTGAGATACTCTATATTGCGCTTCTTACCGACCGACAAAGCATGCAAGAACAACTTGCGTTGCACCGCACTTGAACTTTCCACACGTGCTTTTACAGCTATATAGACTTTCTCCCAAAACCTTGGGACACTGCTCATACACGTAGGATGGGTCTCGCGCATGCTATCCTGTATCTCTTTCGGATTGGTATTGACTATCAACTGTGCACCTGCTGACAAGGATAAGTATGCCCATGCACGCTCAAAAATATGGGAAAAAGGAAGGAAATTGATGACTCTATCCTTCTCACCGACGGGTACACACTCTCCATTCGCTTTGAGAGAAGCAGTATATTGACTGTATGTGAGCTGCACACCTTTGCTATCTCCAGTGCTTCCACTGGTATAAAGGATGTTGCATAAATCGTCGTCGGAAGCTTCTTTCCACAATGCTTCGACCTCTGTCTGGCGAGGAAGGTCTTCTCCAAGTTTTATAAAATCATCGAAATAAATACTTGCAGGGTCGTGCGTACTGATTCTTACGCCACGGTCGAAAACGATGATACGCTCCAAAGTAGGGCATAATGCAAAAATACGATGGGCTCTATCATACTGTTCCTGTTCGCCAACAAAAACAAAACGGATGCTTCCATCGTTAATCATATGTTGTATCTGCTGCTCGCTACTAGTAGAATAAAACGGCACAGAAACAACTCTTATACCATAAGCACCAAAGTCTGTATAGAGATATTGTACGCAGTTTTGGGCATAAACGGCAATGTGCTCTTGAGGCTTAATACCCAAATTAAGAAGCGCATTGCTCACTTGTTTGACGCGTAAAGAGAATTGATTCCATGAAACAGTCTTCCACTCTCTGCTTCCAAAATTACGATATGTCAACACAGGACGGTTCGCATACTTCTTTGCTTGTTCATGAATAAGGACTGAGAGGTGGCATATTGTTTGCATAATCTAACGATTTTATTTCTTGCAAAGATAGTGTAAATCAGATAGAACAGCAAAAAATTATAATTATTTTATTACTTTTGCCTACACCTATGACACAGAAAGAATATACCAACGAAGCCGTTCGACTGCTCAGCCAACTCATTGCCATCCCATCAACTAGCCGAGATGAGGAAAAAGCAGCCGATGTAATGTTTCAAACCATAGCCGATTATGGTTTCTCACCTTGCCGTGAGGCGAACAATGTATGGGCGATAGACCCACACTTTGACAGCTCGCGTCCCACTCTGTTGTTGAATGCTCACCTCGATACTGTGAAACCTGTGGCAACTTGGACACGCAATCCGTTCAGTCCAACGATTGAAGATGGAAAATTATTCGGGTTGGGTAGCAACGATTGTGGAGGCGGGTTGACCACCCTACTACAAACATTCCGCTATCTAGTGGAGCGTCCACAACCTTATAACTTGGTATATTTGGCATCGGCAGAAGAGGAGGTTTCGGGAGCTAATGGTATCCGTCGTGTGTTGCCATTATTGCCATCTATTGATGTGGCAGTAGTGGGTGAACCCACCGGATTACAGCCTGCCATTGCCGAAAAAGGACTGATGGTGCTCGACGTCATAGCTCGTGGGAAATCGGGACACGCCGCCCGTAACGAGGGAGTGAATGCCATTTACGAGGCATTAGACGACCTACTATGGCTTCGCGACTATCGTTTTGAGAAGGTGAGTCCGTTTCTTGGTCCGACAAAGATGACGGTAACGGTTATCAATGCAGGCACACAACACAATGTGATACCCGATGAATGCAAGATGTTGGTGGATATCCGAACCAACGAATACTACGATAATCAAGAGGTATACGACTTCATTTGCCAGCATGTAAAGTCGGAAGTGCATGCCCACTCGTTCCATCTCCGCTCGTCGCACATCGACATTGAACACCCTTTGGTACGCCGCTGTGTAGACACAGGCCTTACTCCTTATGGCTCACCAACCCTCAGCGACCAAGCTCTCATGCCATTCCCATCGTTTAAACTTGGCCCCGGAGAGTCATCACGCTCGCATTCTGCCGATGAATTCATCTATATCCAAGAGATGGAAAACGCCATCGACATGTATCAAAAGATACTGGATGGATGCAAGATACCGTTCTACCAACAATTTTGAAAAGCCCTTAATCGGCTCAAAATCGATATAAAATTATACTTAATCAGCTCAATTTGAGCCGATTAATAAGATTTTCTTGCTATCTTTGAGCCGTATAGATAATTACTTTTTACAAATATTATCTATCGCTAGACTCTTTATCTCCCCAACCAAACCTCAGGGTTTAACTTGGCAGTTTCTCTTCTTAATTGGAATTGGAGGATGTTGTCGATACCTACAGCACCTAATGCTTGGCGGGTAGAAACTTTTTGTCCTTTCGTCACACTCACCGATTTCAGGTTGCAATATACCGAGATATAGGCGCCATGACGCACCATAACGACCATCGAACCGGCAAATCCGAATACAGCACTCACCTCACCATCATAGATGGAACGAGCCATACAGCCCGAATTTCCCTTGATATTGATACCTTTATTATCCAAACTTACGTTCTTCAGACCATCCACTTTATGTTGTCCGAAGTGGCTCACAACCTGATAACTACCAGTAATCGGCATCGGCAATCGACCTTTGTTAGCTTCAAATCCACCACTCATCATACGGTCTACCGTACTGAATCGCTGTGCTTCATTATTCTTTTTCGTAGCATCGGCTATCTCTTTGGCCTCGCGAGCTTCATCTACTCGTGCCTTACGTTCGGCCGCTATACGAGCCGACTCTGCCTCACGTGCAGCTTGTTCTGCTGCTTCCCGACGTTCAGCAGCTTCATTTGCCAACTTCTGAGCACGCTCTTTACTCTCCTTCTTGGCAACATCTGCCGCTGCCTGAAGTTGTGCTTGACGAGCCGCTTCGGCCTCGGCCTTCAACTTAGCCTCACGTTCTTTAGCCTCAGCAATACGACGAGCGTTCTCTCGTGCCGCTGCTTCGGCTGCTGCTTTCCGCCGAGCTAACTCCTCAGCACGCTTCCTTGCTGCTTCTTGAGCGGCCGCCTTACGCTTCGCTTCAGCAATAGCTCGCTGCCGGGCTTTCTCTACTTCAATGGCTATCAAGCGATCAATCTGTGCATTCAGAGCCGCATCTTTCTGGCGTTGTTCGTTGATTACCTTCTGAATCGTCTTCTGTTGATTCTGCAACGAAGCCACTACTTTCTTCTGTTCGTCCTGCTGTCCAATCAACGCCGACTGTTCTTTCTTACCCTTATAAAGCAAGTTATTCTTCTGACTACGAACATCCTGCAACTGCTGATGCTTACTATCCACTTGTGCTTGCTTGGCTTTGACCATCTCGCCTTGGGCTTTTTGGTAGTCGGCATATTCACGAACGAAGCGTAAGCGTCTATATATCTGCGCCAAGTTCTTTGCCGAGAATATAAACATCAGCTTATCTTGTATCGTACTATTGCGTGCCATGTAACGCATAGACTTGATATATTTCGTCTTACGGTCGGCCAATTGTTGCTCCAATGTTTGCAACTGCGCCTTCAATATATCCAAGTTGCCCTCGATATGGTGAATATCTTTCTGAATACCTTCGATATTTTTCTGTCGCTCATCAATCTGAGTATTCAGGCTAATGAGATTTTCCAATCGCTTCTTCACGTCGGCTTGATTGGCTCGCAACTGCTGTTCTTGTTGCTTAATCTTCTTTTGTATCTGCGAACGCTGGCCTTGCAGACTCTTGATAGACGCGTTGGAATAGACGGCTGTCTTCTTCTTTGTCGCCTTTGTAATAGTGGTCTTCTTCTTTTTAACCGTCGTCTGTGCCTTCCGTTTCTGCGTCTTCACCGTCTTCTTTTGGGCGGGAGCAACTGCAGTAAAAGCTACAGCCAACAATATCAACAGTATCTTCTTCATTTATAAGTTCATGATTTGTTTCAAGATATCCTGTGCTGCAATCTGCTTATATCTATCAGATACAGTCGTCTGTGTATCCCAGTTGCCGTTGGTTGTCACCTCATTCATAGAGATAGAGATTGTAGCTTGCTGTTTCTTCTTGGTAGCTGTGGTGGTAAAAGAGAACACCTGTGTACTGGGGAACGACTTCACACCCACGCTCTTGAAATTGGAATAGTTCCATACCAAGGTCGATGTGCCGTGCTGTGCACTCTTATAGGTGACATCGGTACGCATGATTCGACCGTCATTCTTACCTGCATTCCATTGATAAGTTATGTTACCATCGGTCAAAGTAACGGGCACCATAGCGCCCATAGCCTGCAAATCGACACCATATTTCTTCAAGTTCGACTCTGATACCTTCTGCTGTCTGGGCAAGAACAATTGGTTCCAGAACAATGCCTGTAAACTGTAGAAATTCAAACCGTTATTCTTTAAGAAGTCCAACTCATTGTAATTGGCCTTCACATATTGCTTGTGTAGACGGTCGATGACGAGCACATAGGTTGGTGTAAACTCCAGTCGCCCCACCTCTGTACCCAGCAACGGGATGGTAATCTGCAATCGTATCACCTCATCTTTACGCATACGCAACTGCCCGGGCATTGTAATATCCTTGTCGCCTGCCTTCAAATTGAACGTAATACCGCCTACAATATTCTCCGCATACACTTTGGTGTCGGCCACTTTCTGCACAAATGCCAATCGTTGCAAGTCGGGAGTAGTCGCATTAGTAGCCTTTCCGCCCGTCTTACCAGATTGGGTGGTCACACCGGCAACGCCTTGTCCTTCTTTTACCAAAGCCTTTTTGCTGCCGCAAGAGGCTAGGAACAAGAGCGCACTCATGCCCATCAATCCTATCTTATAAATTATCTTTGTTCTCATCATACCTATTCTTTGATATATTTCTTCAACTTCAATTTCTTCTGTATCAGCGCACTTGTACTACCCGCCTTGACGGCTTGCTGCCAAAAGTCCACCGCCTTATCAGGTTCATTACACATAGCGTGTATGTCACCGGCATGCTCCAAGACCACCGCACTCACCACCGAGTCGGTGTCGTTCTTGATAGCTTGATCTATATAAATCTTCGATTCTTCGTATCGGCTTTGCAAGAATAGAATCCAAGCATAAGTATCCAAGAAAGTAGAATTCTTGGGTTCGGCCTTCACTGTGCGGAAACTCATCTCCTCAGCACGCTTCAAATCTTGCCCCTCTTCGCTAAGATAGTAAGCATAATTGTTCAGACAACCCACATTATCAGACTTCCATTGCAAACAACTATCGTAAGCTGCAAACGACTCTTGGGCCTGTCCCTTCTGATGAAGTATGTCTCCCATGATGGCATAGAAGTCGGATACAATATCGGGATTGCTACGCGAGTTGATTTGACTCACCCCTTTGCGGAACGTAGACAGCGCTTCATCATTGTTCTCCTTTTGATAATAGGCCAGTCCCTTGAAATAGTAGAATGCCATTTCGTCGGGATTATAGAGCAAAGCCGGTTCGCATAGCGCGATAATATCGTCCCACTTTTTCTTGGACCACAACCCTTGAATGAGTTGTAAGCGTGCACCTACGTTATCGGGACTAATACTTAGCACGCGATTCAACGCCCGCTTGACACTGTCTTCGGGCATCTTTTTCAGTGTCATATAGGCTGCTGCCAACTCAGCCACGTCTCCGTCTTTCGGATTATGTTGTAATACGCGGTCGAACAATCGCACAATATCCATACTGTCCTTACCATCTTTCTCGCTCTCCTGAATCAGTTGTCGCATCATGGTGACGCGGTCTTGCGAGCTCGTCTTGCGACTCATCAAGATACGTTCCGTCAATTCGTGCGCTAAAGAATCCTTACCCGTGGCACGATAATAGTCGCGCATAGAACTTTCAGCATACACGTTGTCGGGCTCTTCTTTCAATGCTTGTTGGAATATCTTGTAAGCATCTTTCTGCTTACTGTTCTGCATCAGCCAGTTACCCATCATCACTCGGTAGTTCACATCGCTGGGATGAGCGTCGCAAAGTGCCTTGAGAACTTTGAAAGCCGACTTCTTATCGCCCTTCATCTCGTAGATACGTATCTTCGCCAACGTCATATCCTCACTGTTACCTTCCATCAGTTCCAGTCTGTTGGTGGCGTCAAGCATCATATCGTAGTTCTTTTCGTGCTGATAAAGTTGTATCAACACATTCAGTACATCACTACGGTCTCGATTGTTCTCATATAGTTTCTCAAAAGCAACGATAGCCTTATCGAACTGCCGAAAGTTGATATAGTTCTGTGCTACGTTCTCCTGATAGGTGCTATTCTGCGGATTGAGCGCGGCAGCATGCTGCAAATCGGCCATGGCCAACGTGTCTTCGTGCTGTATACCATAGATACGTGAGCGCAGGAAATAAGCTTCGGCAGCCTCCGGTTTCATATCAATACAACGGTTCAACAACGTCAGTGCCGAGTCGTCGTGATTGGCATTGAGTTGTCGCGCAGCCTCCAAGAAATGAGCTTCGTAACTGTTACGAATGACAGCCGGTATGGTATCAACCGTAAACTTGGGTTTGGTTGTATGTATATCGTTGTCGGCTAGGGCAGGGTATAAGATGGCTGCACCCATGAAAGCCGCCAATAAAGATATCAAATGCTTCATATTCTATCTCAGTTTCGCAATGATGCTCACCTTTGGAGTTATCGGAAATTAAGGGAAGTTAGTCGCTATGCGTCGGAGTTAACAGACGTATGACTATATATAAAAGACCAAATTATCGTCTGTTGACTACAAGTCTCTCAGAGACTTTCACTCCTGTTGACTCCCGCTTACTTCTAAACTTGCGAAAGTTTATTATATTTATTTCACTCCGGTATGTCCGTATCCGCCCACACCACGCTCGGTTTCATCAAGTTCTTCCACCAATTCAAACTCGGCTTGTTCATGACGTGCTATCACCATTTGGGCAATACGCTCACCGTCGTTCACCGTAAACGGTTCGTTGGAAAAATTGATCAGCAGCACCATAATCTCGCCACGATAGTCAGCATCCACCGTTCCCGGCGTATTGAGTACCGTGAGTCCATGCTTCAAAGCCAGTCCACTGCGAGGACGTATCTGCGCCTCGTAGCCTACAGGCAGAGCGATATGCAGCCCCGTGGGGATGAGTCTGCGCTCCAAAGGTTTGAGAATGATGGGCTCATCGATGTTTGCCCTGAGATCGAGTCCGGCACTTTGCGCCGTCGCATATTGCGGTAATGGCTGACGACCGGTATTTACTACTTTTATCTTCATACTGGATACTATATCTTGCAAAATTAATCAATTCTGTCTGAATAGTTCCCTTTTTCATCTTAAAAAAGAAAAATAGGGATGTCGTGATGTGCCTTTTGGCACACTACATAGCAGGTTTCCACATGTTTTATAAAACCTTTAGCCTCTATAAAAGGCCCATTTTCAACTCCCAAATCATACCCTATTGTTGGGGAGAATTACATTCGCTTCCACATATTACAAATCCATGATGATAGAAAAGTCCCACCCCAGCCCTCCCCATAAAGGGGAGGGAGAAAGAGAAGAATCTTTTCTGTCGCTACAGAGGCCTCACCCCAGCCCTCTCCAAAGGGAGAGGGAGAAAGAGAATAATCTTTTCTGCTTCATAATTTAAGAACTTATCAACTCGAAAACTTAATTCCTATTCCCCTTTTTATTCCCCTCCCCTTTTGGGGAGGGCTGGGGTGGGGCTGTTGCAGCGCCTCTTCAACATTGCTGCCTCGGCCATGCATAAAAACTGGGGAGGTTAGGCAAGATTGCTGTTATGCCCTTGCAGTAATGTGATAAATTACAAAATAATTGACCATTTAGTCTTTACTTCCCTATTAAATCAGTATCTTTGTCACGAAATATTTTTTAGATGTAAGTCAAAACAATAAAGTTTTAATTTTTTAGATGAACGTAATTACAAAAACAGTTCAATTGCCTGATGGAAGAACCATCACAATTGAGACCGGAAAAGTTGCAAAACAAGCCGATGGTGCTGCGGTACTCCGCATGGGCAACACCGTACTCCTCGCAACCGTTTGTGCAGCTAAGGATGCCGTTCCGGGTACAGATTTCATGCCTTTGCAAGTAGATTATCGCGAGCAGTACAGTGCTGCCGGTCGATTCCCCGGTGGATTTACCAAGCGCGAAGGCAAAGCTAGTGACAACGAGATTCTTACTTCACGTTTGATAGACCGTGCACTACGTCCCCTTTTCCCCTCTAATTACCATGCTGAAGTTTATGTACAAGTGATGCTTCTTTCAGCCGATGGCGTAGACCAACCAGATGCTCTGGCTGGTTTTGCAGCTTCTGCAGCCATGGCTTGTTCAGATATTCCCTTCGATTATTTTATCTCTGAGGTTCGCGTAGCACGCATTAATGGTGAGTACGTGATTAATCCTACTTTCCAACAGATGGCAGATGCCGATATGGACTTGATGGTGGGTGCTACTAAGGACAACATCATGATGGTGGAAGGTGAGATGAAAGAAGTCTCAGAGCAAGATTTGATTGGTGCATTGAAGGTTGCTGCCGAGGCTATCAAGCCTATGTGCGAGTTGCAAGACGAACTCTCTAAGGAGTTGGGCAAAGACACCAAGCGCGAATATTGCCACGAAGTGAACGACGAAGATTTGCGTAAGCAGATGAACGACGAGCTGTATCAGCCCGTATATGATATTAACAAGCAGGCTTTGGAAAAGCACGTACGCCACGATGCTTTCGACAAAATACTGGCCGACTTCATCGAGAAGTACGATGCAGCTCATACCGATCTGACAGCCGATGAGCTGGAAGAAAAGCATGCCGAAGCTGCTCGCTACTACGAAGATGTATTGCGCGATGCCATGCGTCGTTGCATTTTGGACGAAGGAATACGCTTGGATGGTCGTAAGACTACCGATATTCGTCCTATTTGGTGTGAGGTTTCGCCTCTTCCAATGCCTCATGGAAGTGCGCTCTTCCAGCGTGGTGAGACCATGTCTCTGTCTACTTGTACACTTGGTACAAAGCTTGACGAGAAGATGGTGGACGACGTATTAGAGAAGAGTTACATGCGTTTCCTCCTTCACTACAATTTCCCACCGTTCTCTACAGGCGAGGCTAAGGCTCAACGTGGCGTAGGTCGCCGTGAAATCGGGCACGGTCACTTGGCATGGCGCGGTCTGAAGGATCAGATTCCAGCTGAGTTCCCCTACACAGTTCGCTTGGTAAGCCAGATTTTGGAGTCTAACGGTTCTTCTTCTATGGCTACCGTATGTGCCGGAACATTGGCATTGATGGATGCCGGTGTACCTATGAAGAAGCCTGTTTCGGGTATCGCTATGGGATTGATTAAGAATCCGGGCGAAGACAAGTTTGCTATCTTGAGTGATATTCTCGGCGATGAGGACCACTTGGGCGATATGGACTTCAAGACCACCGGTACAAAGGATGGTTTGACAGCTACTCAGATGGATATCAAGTGCGACGGTTTGAGTTTTGAAATCTTGGAACAAGCCCTGATGCAGGCAAAGGCTGGACGCGAACATATTCTTGGTAAGATGATGGAAACCATCTCTGAGCCACGCGCAGAAATGAAGCCACAGGTTCCTCGTATCGAGGCTTTCGATATTCCTAAGGAATTTATTGGTGCTATCATCGGCCCCGGTGGAAAGATTATCCAGCAGATGCAGGAAGATACGGGCGCTACGATTACCATTGACGAGAGCGACGGTAAGGGTCACGTACAGGTATCGGCTCCTAACAAAGACGCTATTGATGCAGCGTTGGCTAAGATTAAGGCTATCGTGGCTATCCCCGAAGTAGGTGAGGTTTACGACGGTACTGTTCGTTCGATCATGCCTTATGGTTGCTTCGTAGAGATTCTCCCGGGCAAGGACGGATTGCTCCACATCAGCGAAATCGACTGGAAGCGTCTTGAGACTGTCGAAGAGGCAGGCATCAAGGAAGGCGATAAGATTCAGGTGAAGTTGGTTGATATTGACCCCAAGACTGGTAAATACAAGCTCTCTCGCCGTGCATTGTTGCCTAAACCTGAAGGTTATGTAGAGCGCGAGCGCCGCCCTCGTCGCGAAAACAACGGCGAACGCCGTCCTCGTAGAGATGGTGATCGTCAGCTACGTCACGAGCATAACGAGAACAACGACTAACTATCGTGTACAGAACTCACGTCGAACATTCATGTTCGATGCTGAAGTTATCGGGAGATAACGGAAGATAAAAGGAGTTAACAGACATTTGTCCGACAACTCCTGCTAACTTCCAATAACTTCTCATAACTCCAAATTACACACCAACTTGCGAAAAGCATATATATAATAAGGTGTAATAAATCCTCCTCATGGTTTGCTGAAAACTGCGAGGAGGATTTTTATTTTTGCTAAAATATTTGCATGTATTGTTTTTTTTATTATCTTTGCAATATCGAATGAGATATATTTTTTAAAATAAACATTATACATTAAAATAAAAACGAACTAGATTATGAAGTTAAATGAAATTTATCGTTCTACTAAATGTGGAAGCCTCGTAGAAGTATTGAATCCTACAGATGGTGAGTTGGCTTGTTGTGGCGAACCTATGGAGCTCCTAAAAGAGAATAGTGTAGACGCAGCCAAAGAGAAACACGTACCTGTTGTAGAGAAGATTGAGGGCGGATACAGAGTAACTGTTGGTTCTGTAGCTCATCCAATGTTGGAAGAACACTCTATCCAGTGGATTGAACTCATCGCTGGCGATATGGTAATGCGTAAATACTTGAAGCCGGGTGAGGCTCCTGTAGCTGAATTCAAGACTGACGCTACCGATGTTTATGCTCGCGAATATTGCAACCTTCACGGTTTGTGGCGTTCATAATACTGTAGAAATATAGAAACTCCCTGCAATCATTCATAAGATTGTAGGGAGTTTTTTTATTGATATACGGGGCAAAATGGGATTCATCCGTGAAATCATATAATAGTATGGGCATTAACAGTCCGTAGGACTACCCATTTCATAGCCGTGGCCTTTTAAACCTACGGTGTTGTGTGATGGCAAGTATTCAGTCTGATAAGACTGCCCATCAGCATGATTATCAAAGGGGGACTCTTTCAGACTTGAATATCTTTACCCTTATTTCCGTAGGTTTTCGCTTCGCTCCAACACTACGGCGATTGATAGGGCTGTCCTCCGGACAGTCATTATTCCATCACGCAATTCTTCGGATGAGTGTAATATTTTATAGAAAAACTATTGTATTTGCCTTATATGATTTTGTATATTTGCACATTATTGATTTATAGATTGCCTTTTTGACCAAACAATTTGTCTATGAATTCATAGATACCGTGACCTCGCGGAGCATTTATTACTTTTCCCTCTGGTGTTATCAGTATCTTTGTGGGAAACTGCAATACGCCATATTGTTGTGTAGTCTTGCCGTCTTTGGGCTGTATGAGATTAAGCCATGACAACTCATGTTTATCAATACACTGTTTCCAGCTATCTGTCTTGTCGTTGCAAGCCACACCGATAACCATCATTCGGTCTTGGTATTGTGTGGCATATTGTTTCAGCCTAGGTAGATCCTTGACGCATGCTCCGCACCAAGATCCCCAAAAATCCAAGAGTATATACTTGCCACGATAGTCGCTAAGACGATGTATACGACCGTTCGTATCGGGCAAAGCGAAGTCGGGAGCAGACTGGTTTACAATACCGGATTCGGCCTGTTGAGCCTCTTGTACTTTGTTTTCGAAGTCTCTTTTCCATTGCACCAAATCGTAAAAAAACTCTTTCAGTCGTCCTTGCTGTATATCGGGCGACAGCTTCTTATACGTCTCTTCCATCTCGTCGCTCGTCAACAAATAATTTGTTCGCCATTCTGACAAGGCTATGACCGCATTTTCTGAGTCAGCATGAGCCAATGCGTAGTCGATGATAGACTCTCGTGTAACCGGCTTATCTTTGTCTCTTATAACGTGGTTGAGCGTCTGTTCATATACTTGATAGAAGGAGCTGCCCGCAAGATGGCCTTCTTTGTAATCTAACGTTTCCCCCGGAACGGCCAAAAAGCGTTCTATCTGTTCATGGTTGATATTTCTCAGTGCGGATAACGATACAATGTCTACTAGCGTGGAAGTTTTGATGGGAAGTAGGAAGTCGAATGTTCCGTTATGTCGAATAATGGTATCAGCGTATTCCGGATGCATGGGTTGCATTACAACGAGGGTGTCTCCCCACGTTGTTAATGTTCCATGGAAATGGAAATCGTTGTTTTGAGCAGTTGTACCTTGTAAGCATAAAAAAGCTAGAATAATAGTGAAATAGATGCGTAAACCTTTCATGAGTTATAGTTATATTATATATAAATGTCGGAAAAAAATGTAGATAATAACTTGAAATACAGTAAATAAAGGCAAAAAAATCCCAACAATCGAGCAAAAGATTGCTGGGTGAAAGAAGATTTACTTCTTTTCTTGTTGCCAAGCTTCCTTGCAATAAGCCCAACCCTTGGTATCGTAGAGTTTGGTTAGATTGCCTTCGCGCTGCTTAAACGAATTGAAGTCTTTCTTATCATTGGCTGTCCAGCCAGTCTCAGCCATTGCCGCGAGACGAGGAAGAAGCTGATATTCTGCCACAGATGCACATGGAATATACTCAGTCCATAGGTTAGCTTGTACACCCACTACATGCTTCTTCAGATTAGCAGAAGCGTCGTCGGGCACCGGATTATAACTATATGTCTTCTCTACAGGGAGGTTTCCACCAATCAACAAGAGGTTGCTCTTGTCCTTTGTCTGATAATAGTCGAGATAATAGTAAGTGGTAGGCGACATGATAACATTCAGACCACGATCAGAAGCGGTCTTTCCGCCCTCAACACCACGCCAACTCATGACGGTAGTAGCAGGGTCTATGTCATCGCCTTCAAGTATTTCATCCCATCCAATAACGTTGCGTCCCTTACCCTTAAGGTATTTAGCAACACGGTTCAGGAAGTACACTTGCAATTTAGCTTCGGCCGAGAAACCATTCTTACCGGTGATGTTGAGATCCTTAATACGCTTCTGACAGAGTGGACATTTCTCCCAACGAACACGCGGAGCTTCGTCTCCACCAAGATGTATGGTCTTAGATGGGAAGATATCGCAGAGTTCGTCAAGAACGTTTTCTACGAATTTAAATGTCTCTTCTTTACCTGCACAGAGGATATCAGGGAATACTCCCCACTCTTCAGCTACTTTGTAAGGACCACCGGTACAACCTAATTCGGGATAAGCACGCAATGCTCCAAGCATGTGACCGGGCATATCTATCTCAGGAATTACAGTTATATAGCGCTTAGCAGCATAGTCTACAATCTCTCGCATCTGCGCTTCTGTGTAGTACATGCCCTCACCATAGGGAGTACCATCGTACAATCCACTACCATAATGTCCCGCCAATGTCTGCTCACGGATAGCACCCAACTGTGTCAACTTAGGATATTTCTTCACTTCCATACGCCATCCCTGATCCTCGGTAAGGTGCCAGTGGAAGGTATTGAGATTGTGGAGAGCCAACATATCAATGTATTGCTTCACAAAAGAAACTGGGAAGAAGTGACGAGCACAATCCAACATACCACCACGATAGCCGAAACGAGGTGCATCGGAAATCTTTGTTGCGGGCAAGTTGACGCTGGCCTCAGTACCTACGGGCAATGATTTGCGTAGTGTCTGGATGCCGTAGAACACACCAGCCGGGGTTAATGCCTCGATAGTGACGTTCTTTCCGTCTACCGTTAATTGGTATCCTTCATTATTGGTGAGCTTCTTATTTAAGCGTAATATGATGTTTCCACTCTTTGCTTTGGTTTTACCTTGAGCCACGGAAACTTGGATTCCGGTGGTCTCTTTGATGAAATCAGCCAAGAATTGAGCATTGCGCTGCATGTCAGCATCGGCATCTGCAACGATAACAGTGTTGGCATCGAGCACAAAAGCCTTACCTTTGACCATCTCAATGTTTTGAGGTAGCGGCACTACGTTGTAGTTAGCATCAGCTGCCTGCAATGATAATGAGGCCATCATGATAGCTACTGATAATAATGTTTTTTTCATGTTTATAGGTTGATTAAATAATACTGTTCTTCTTAGTGAACTCAATAATCTCAGGGATGTAGCCAAATGCGAGGCCGGTTACGGTGTCAGCGCATCCGTAATAGATGACTACGCGACCGGTTTCGGGGTCGTGTAACTCGGCACAAGGGAAACAAACGTTAGGTACATCGCCCATACATTCGTAAGGAGTTTGCGGTGTGATGAGGTAAGGACCGCTGCGATAGATGGGTTTCCAAGGCTGTTCAAGGTCGAGAAGAGCCGAACCAAAGGCATATACATAGCCGTTACAAGAATGCAATACACCATGGTAGAAGAGCAACCAACCCTCACTTGTTTCAATAGGAATAGGTCCGGCACCTATCTTCATACACTGCCAAGCACTCTGTTCAAAGGGAGCCGGTGCCATAACATGGCGATGGTGCCCCCAGAATTCCATATCAGGCGATTCGCTGTAGAAGATGTCTCCAAAAGCCGTATGGCCAGTATCGGATGGGCGACTCAACATGGCGAAGTTACCATTGATTTTCTTTGGGAATAGTACACCGTTACGGTTATAGGGCAAGAAAGCATTCTCTAGCTGGTGGAAAGTCTTGAAATCCTTGGTCCAAGCCACTCCGATGGTAGGTCCATGATAGCCATTGCACCATGTTACATAGTAACGATCCTCGATAAAACAAACGCGTGGATCGTATCCATACACCCATTCGCCTATCTCGGCATTGTCACATTCAAAGCGAAGAGGCTCTTCATTGATGTTCCACTTTACACCGTCGTCGCTGAAACCAACGTGTAATACCATGCGTCGATTAGTGTCGTCGCAGCGGAAAACACCCGCAAAGCCCTTACCAAAGGGTACTACTGCACTATTAAATATACTGTTGCTGGTAGGCAAAAGGTCGCGTGGAATGATAGGATTGCGCTCACTACGCCATACGGTTGTCTTACAGTTGGCGGGACGTTCTTCCCAAGGCATGTTGGGCAATGGCTGCCCTTGGATGATAAGTTTTGTCATAAGGTTATTGAGTTTTTATTTCTTATGTAATTGAATAATCTTATTTTTGGTCTTCGTAAGTGAATGGAACAAACTTCGTAATCAGCAAAGCCGGGATGGTACATACCAATACAAAGACGAAAAACATCTTGTATCCGATGGCATCACTCACCAATCCGCTGAGCATACCGGGCAACATTACGCCCAGATTCATGATGCCGCTGGCGAATGCATAATGCGACATTTGGTGCTTACCGGGTGCTATCTGTTGCATCATAAAGAGCGTCAAACCTACAAATCCGAATCCATAACCGAAGTATTCGAGCGTGATGGCACTACCGATGAGGAACATATTCTCTGGCTGTTCAAACGCTAAAAAAGTGTAAGCCACAAATGGTAGGTTGAACACCAAGGCTAGCGAGAAGAGCGATTTCTTCAATCCGCGGTGGGCAATGTAATATCCTCCGAGGATGGAACCGATGACAAAGGCTGCCGCTCCAAACGTTCCGTAGCACAGACCGATTTGTTGTTCTGTCATTCCTAGGCCTTGATCGGCACGTGAAGCTTTCAGGAATAACGGCACAATCTTCATCACGAAGCCCTCTGCAAAGCGATAGAGAATAATAAAGAAAACGTAATAAATAATGTGTTTCTTTTGGAAGAACTCCACGAAAACACCCCATAATTCGGTCAACGACTCCTTTAATGTCTTACCGGTTTCAGCTTGTTTCCCCCCCGAAGGGAGTATAAAGATGTGATAAACGCCCAATACTACCATGATAACAGCAATGATGAGCATGATAATCGTCCATGCCTGAGCCACTCCGTAATGGTCGATGAAGAAGCCAGCAAGATACACCAAGCCACCCGTTGCAGCTAATTTGGCGATATTGTAGAATGCTCCTTGCCAACCAATCCATTGTGCTTGCTCCTCGTTATTGAGCACCGACATATACGTTCCGTCCGCTGCTATGTCGTGGGTAGAACCACTTAGCGCCACCACAAAGAGCATAGCAATGGTGATAGCGAAGAAGTCGGGCAGGTGTAAAGCAAATGCTATAAGGGCAAAAAGGAGTCCGGAAAGCAACTGTGTCAATACTACGAAAAACTTCTTGGTGCGATACATCTCTAAGAAAGGACTCCATAGAGGTTTCAATGTCCATGGAAGCATGATGCTACTTGTCCAAAATGCAATCTGCGTATCACTCACACCGAGTCCTTTATACATCAATGTGCACACCATATTGAGTACCACAAAAGGCATTCCCATGGCGAAATAGAGGGTCGGAACCCATGCTATCGGACTGATCTTCTTTTGATTTTCGTTAGTCATCATGTTCCTTTATTTAGCGTTTAGACAGTTCACGAGTACATCGGTCTTACCATCATCAATAAGTTTCAGCACCAGTTCACCGAACAAAGTGTTCTGCCATGCAAACCAAGCACGCGAATAATCCTTCGCATCGTCTTTGTTGAAAGACTCGTGGATAAATCCTGTTCCGGCGTCAGTGGTCAGTAACATGCGCATACATTGGCTGATTTCGGCATCGTCTTTCGATGTGAATGCCTTCATCATAATGCTCATTGGCCACACCATATTCAATCCAACGTGTGGTCCACCGATACCTTCACCTGCCTTACCGCGGAAGAACCATGGGTTATCTTCGCTCCAAACGAAACGTCGAGTATTCTGATAAATGGGGTCGTCAAGGCTTACATCGCCCAAATAACCCATACCTAAGAGACTTGGAACATTCGCATCGTCGGCCAACAAGTGGTTCCCAAATCCGTCAACTTCAAACGCATAGATCTTTCCATACTTCGGATGATTGTATACAGCGTACTTCTTTAAAGCTGCCTCTACTTCGTTGGCGAGTTCTGTACATGCCTTTGCCGTGGTCTCATCCTTATTCACTTTGGTAAGAATCTCTGCTGATTTGCGTAATGAACTTACCGCCATGAAGTTAGAAGGAATAAGGAACGGATAGGTCGTTGCATCGTCCGAAGGACGGAAAACAGACGCTATCAGTCCTACAGGCTTCACCGGTGCACCGTAACCTCCCCATCCCACGGTATCGTAAGTGCGGTCGGTGACACGTAAGAAATGGTATGTACCGCAATCGTTCTTGCGTTGTTGCTCCTTAAAAGTCTTCAGTACGTTGGCGATGGCGGCTTGCCATTCCGAACCGAAGATGCTGCTGTCGCCCGTCACGAGCCAATAGTAATAAGCCAGACGAATGGGATAGCAGAGCGAGTCAATCTCGTATTTGCGCTCATACACCTCTTTCTTCATATCGGTCTCATCGTTCTGCCAGCCGTCACCCGTTGGTCCGGGATTGAAAGCATTGGCATACGGATCGATATTAATACACTTAAACTGGCGCAAGATGACACCGCGAATCATCTTGGCAAGCTTCTTATCTTTCTTGGCCAACTGCACATAAGGCCATACTTGAGCCCCCGAATCGCGCAACCACATGGCATGTATGTCGCCCGTATAGACGAATGTATCGTCATCACCCGACGCATTGCTGTAGTGTACGGTGGTCTCTAAGGTGTTTGGAAAGCAGTTACCAAACATCCAAGCAAGCTTCGGATTACCTGCCAGAAGCTTTTGTACTTCCTTAATCTTTTTATCCACAGCCTCCGATCGGAACAGTCTTTCGCTCTCAGGGTGCCGTTTAGATACGTAGTTCGTGGTATTATCAGGAACTACGGTCAAGTATCTTTGCTCTACTTTTACGTCTTGTGCCCACGTCTTCGTGGTGGGCATAGCAAGCAGCAAACCCATGCTTGCTGCTGTTAATAACTGTTTATTACGATTATTCATATCTTCTTTAAGGTCTGTCTTTCTTTGCTGTACCGAATGTAGAAGGCTTGTTGCCCATGGTGAATTCCAATGTTCCACCCTTCACGATGTCGGTATAGTTGATGTACGACTTCGTATATTTCTTTCCATTCAGTTTCACCGACTGGATATAGATATTCTCCTTGCTGTTGTTAACCGTCGTGATACGGAAAGTCTTTCCGCTGCCTACGTTCAACGTAGCTTCATTCCAAATGGGTGAACCGAATACATATTTACCACCGGATGGGTCTACTTGATACAAGCCCATGCTTGAAATCACGTACCAAGCCGACATAGCACCCACGTCTTCGTTACCGCTCAAACCATCAATATCGGTGGTGTACATCTCGTCCATGGTCTGTCTCATGAGCTTGGCACCCTTCCATGGCTGTCCCACATAGTTGTACATATAGAGTACATGGTGACTTGGCTCATTGCCATGAGCGTATTGTCCAATCAAACCTGATATATCCGGAGAAGCCTCTTCACCAAGATCACCTGTCACAACGAACAAAGAATCAAACTTATTCACGAATGCTTTCTCCGATGGGAACAAGTTTACGAGGCCGTGAACATCCTGTGGTACGAGCCAAGTATATTGCCATGCGTTGCCTTCTGTATAGTCGTCTTGGCGGTGAATGGTCTTGAATGGGTTGAATTCTTGACGGAATATACCCTTGGAATCACGTCCGCGCATGAATTCTACAGTTGGGTCGAAGAGGTTACGATACGACTGACTGCGCTTGGTAAATAGCTTGTAGTCGGCTGTCTTGCCCAAGAGCTTCGCTACTTTGGCCACACCGGCGTCGGCAATGGCGTATTCCATGGTCTTAGCCACGGTCTCCATGGTCTCGTCTTTGTCGTAAGGTATGTAGTTGTATTGCTTTAAGAAGCTCTGTCCGCGGTCGTCTTTAAGCGATGTGTTCTTCAAGGCTTCGAAAGCAGCAGTGCGGTCTTTCACAAAACCTTTGAGCACTAAGTCGGCCAACATGATGCTTCCGGGATTACCAACCATACAGTCTGTCTCATTACCTACAAGGTGCCAAACGGGCAGTTTGCCTTGTTCGCGGTAGATATTCATGAAAGTTTGTGCCACATCGCCCATCAGTTTAGGCTGAATCAAGGTCATTAGCGGCCCCCATGAACGATAAGTATCCCACAGCGAGAAAGTGGTATAGTTGACAGAATTACCACTGTGTACTTGTCCGTCTGCACCACGATACTGTCCATTCACGTCGCTGAATACCGATGGAGCGGTCATGGTGTGGTACATAGCTGTATAGAAAATAGTCTTTTGAGCTTCGTTGTCGCTTTGCACGGTGATACGACTTAATTCGTCTTGCCATGCCTTTTGTGCATCAGCCACCACTTGATTGAAGTTCCATCCTGCGATTTCTGCTTTCAAATTTTCTCGTGCATTCTCTACACTTACGGCCGATAAGCCGACCTTTAGAAGCAGTGGTGTACCATTGTTTTCAAATGCAAAAACACCCACAGAGTCTTGATTCTGCACCAATTTCACTGGCTGTGAAAACTCGACAGCAAAATACATCTGCTGATTCTTGGCCCATCCGCTCGACATACGATAACCGCTGATGGTGGTAGCACCGTCTTGTGTGAACTTGCAACTGGTCATTTTGTCCCATCCAATACCCTGTTTCAGGTTCAAAGCGATAAGTCCTTGTTTCACGTTGGCACCGTAATAATAACGGTGAAAACCTGCACGTTTGGTAGCGGTAAGCTCCACCAACACGTTGGGATGCTGCAATTTCACGGTGTAATAGCCCGGACGAACGGTCTCGGCAGCATGTGAGAACTTCACATCTTTCTGGTTTTTGTCGGCCACAGGCAGAAAAGCAATGTCGCCCAAATCACCGATTCCGGTTCCACTCAAGTGGGTATGACCGAACCCTACGAGCACAGAATCGCTGTAATGATAGCCCGAACACCAGTCCCAACCACGGGTATATTCCGTCGGACCTAGCTGTACGAAGCCGAAAGGCACGTTGGCTCCCACGAATACATGCCCGTGACCACCTGCCCCTATCATCGGATTGACGTAATCAATTGCTTGTTTTTCGTTATTCTGAACAGTCGCCATAAGCCCCATAGGCACAATAATGGCTAATGATAACAATATTTTTTTCCTTAATATCATGACTAGGTTTTATAGTTTATAATGACTGCAAATATACTAAAAATAAAGAAAATCGGGTGATGCAAAAGTTCTAAATTTGGGCGATTACCATTTTTTACGTAATTTTACGCTTAAATTTTAACTATCAATCGAACTGCATGAAATTTAAAACCTTATTACCTCTGCTGCTGTTGACAGCTATGCCGATGATGGCAGAGCGAAATGTGGACTATGTAGACCCGTTTATCGGGACAACCAATTTCAGTGTCTGTAATCCGGGGGCAGTACTTCCTCATGGACTGATGTCGGTCGTTCCGTTCAATGTGATGGGCTCCGACCTCAATCAATATGACAAGGATGCTCGCTGGTGGTCGGCTCCTTACGAATACAACAACAAGTTTTTTACCGGTTTTGCACATGTCACTTTAAGTGGTGTGGGATGTCCCGAACTCGGTACATTGCTCACTATGCCCACTGCAGGTAAGCTCGATGTCGACTATCATAACTACGGTTCTGAATATACCGACGAAAAAGCATCGCCCGGTTATTACGCCGTGAAACTCAAGAAATATGGTATCGGCTGCGAAGTAACATCTACCCTGCGCTCTTCGCGCGAACGCTATACTTTCCCAAAGGGTGAAGGTCACATTTTATTGAACGTCGGCGACGGTCTCACCAACGAAGTGGGTGGCATGGTACGCCGCGTTTCCGACACTGAGATAGAGGGCTATCGACTACTTGGCAATTTCTGTTATACCGCGCAAGCAGTGTTCCCCATGTACTTCGTGATGCGTGTGAACAAGGCTCCCAAAAGCTCCGGATACTGGAAAAAGCAGCCGAAGATGACAGGCGTAGAGGGACAATGGGATAAAGACAATGGCCGCTACAAACTCTATACATCTTATGGTCGCGAACTAGCAGGCGATCAAGTGGGCTATTATTTCGACTTCGACTGCGCTGAGGGCGAACAGATAGAGGTGTCGATGGGTGTCTCTTTCGTTTCCATAGCCAATGCCCGACAGAATCTGGAAGCCGAACAGCCGTCGCTTTCGTTCGACGATATTCGTGCCAAAGCGGTCGAAGCTTGGTCTCAATGCCTTGACCGTATCACGGTAGAGGGCGGTACCGAGGCACAACGTCGGGTCTTCTATACAGCTCTTTACCACAGTCAGATACACCCCAATATCCTTCAAGACGTCAACGGTGAATATCCATTGATGGAGAATAGTGGCAACGGTAAGACCACCACTAATCGCTATACGGTGTTCTCATTGTGGGATACATACCGCAACGTACATCAATTTGAAACTTTGCTCTATCCCGACCGACAGCTCGATATGGTACGCTCAATGGTAGATATGTACCGTGAATGGGGATGGATGCCTAAGTGGGAGCTGTTCGGGCGCGAGACTTGGACCATGGAGGGCGACCCTTCCATCCCTGCCATCACCGATACTTACCTCAAAGGATTGCGCGATTTCGACATCAACACAGCCTATGCTGCTTTCGTTAAGTCAGCTACCACGGCGAGCAAAGACAACAAGATGCGCCCCGACATAGACCCTTACTTGCAGCGCGGTTACGTGCCTCTGGGCGAATATGCAGCCGATGAGTCGGGCGACAACAGCGTTTCCCACGCTTTGGAGTACTATGTGGCCGACAATGCTTTGGCTAATTTGGCCGATGCACTCGGCAAAAAAGACGATGCAAAACGCTTCCGTAAGCAGAGTTTAGGTTATCGTCATTATTACTCAAAAGAGTTTGGAACACTGCGACCTATCAAGGCCGACGGCACATTCCTGACTCCTTTCAATCCCAAAGATGGCGCCGATTTCTCGAATGCGCCCGGTTTCCACGAGGGAAGTGCGTGGAATTATACCTTCTATGTACCCCACGATGTCAAAGGATTGGCTAAACTGATGGGGGGCAATAAGAAGTTTGTAGACCGTCTGCAAATGGTGTTCGACCAAAAACTATACGACCCTGCCAACGAACCGGATATTGCTTATCCTTATCTTTTCTGCCAATTCCCCGGTGAGGAATGGCGCACTCAGAAAGAGGTAACACGTCTTTTGGCACAGCATTTCACCGATAAGCCCGACGGAATTCCCGGAAACGACGATACCGGAACAATGTCTACATGGGCTCTCTTCTCTATGATGGGCTTCTATCCCGACTGTCCCGGCAGTCCGTATTACAGCATTACGATGCCTACTTTCGACAAAGTGACGTTACATCTCGACCAAAAGTATTATCCACAGGGCGATCTCGTGATAGAAAAACAGACCAAAGGTGAACGCATTCGTCGTATGACACTGGGTGGAAAACCGCTTACCAAGTACCGCATATCGCACGATGAGTTGGTCAAAGGTGGCCGTCTCGTCATCCAATAAGATTATCATTAATTGAGTGCTAAGGCTTTGCAGCGATACTGCAAAGCCTTAGCTGTTTTGTTGAAGAGGCGGAGCAGCAATGCTGAAAAGGCGTTGCAACAGCCCCACCCCACCCCTCCCCAAAAGGGAAAGGGGAATAAAAAGGGGAATAGGGGTCAAGTTTTTGAGTTAATAAGTTTTTAAGTTGTGGGACGGCAAAGGCCCATTTCTTTCTCCCTCTCCCTTTGGAGAGGGCTGGGGTGAGGCCTCTGTAGCGACAGAAAATGAGGGAGATAATGGTCGGGAGAGGCTTCTGTAGAGACAGAAAAGATTCTTCTCTCTCTCCCTCCCCTTTATGGGGAGGGTTGGGGTGAGGCCTCTGTAGCGACAGAAAATGAGGGAGATAATGGCTTGGGAGAGGCTTCTGTAGAAACGGAAAAGGTTCATCTTTATCTCCCTCCCCTTTATGGGGAGGGTTGGGGTAGGGCTTTTTATCACCTTAAAATCTACACACTTTCGCATCCCCGAAAGAAATTCTCGTCTTCGTTATACACATTCTCAAGGTCGAAATCGTCCTCATGATGCATCTTCGGTTGTCTTTTCATAACGCATCTCCTTTCTTTGGTTAAACGTATGCAAATATACAAAATACTCTCATACAGGTTGTCAATAAACAAGAAAAAAGCAGGTCTTATTCCTTTAGTGGAATAAAAACCTGCCACATACACAATACGTCATGTAACTTGAGTCATCTATCTTCTAACCCTTAAGAGGTTAACCTAATACCTATGATCAACAGTCTTATCCTGAATTTTATAACTCTCTAATTCTTTATGTTTACTCTCTAATCTTTGTCCGTTGACTGTTTGATGGTTGCAAAGTTACGTAGGTTATGCATCATAGACAAAGGGTTTTCCATATACATAAGGGGGATTTTCCCTATTCTTTCAGAGGTTTTCCCGCACAAGACACTTCCTCTCTACATAAAAAAGTGGCTCCATCGACACGTAAACCCATGAAAATGACTACCTTTACACACTGATGATACGAACTATATTAATAGTAGCTTTGGGCGGAGCCATAGGAACGGTGCTTCGCTTTTTGCTTTCGCGCTTTATTCAGGGCACCATTCTCTCGGCGTTCCCTTACGGTACATTGGTGGTCAATCTGTTGGGTTGTCTACTCATAGGTATCTTCTATGCCCTGTCGGCACGCGTGGCATGGGTGAGTGGCGACATGAAGTTGTTCCTCACAGTAGGCCTATGTGGCGGACTCACTACATTCTCTACCTTCTGTAACGAGAATCTCACGCTTCTACGCGACGGCCATCCGTTCACGGCAGCTCTCTATGCCGGCGTGAGCATAACGGTGGGAATACTGGCTGTCTATGCCGGTTATACACTAATGAAACAATTCTGATAAGTCGGTGGAACGATTCTGATGGAGAACCATGTCATAATGGTTGTTGGTGTCTGTAAAATGGTGTAAAAAACAAAACAATTAATTTTGTGTTTCGCCCCATTTCTATTACTTTTGTATGCAAATCATGAAATAGCCTAATAAATGAGTATATCTAAATTCCACATTGCAGCTGTCATCGTGCTGGCAAGTTTGAGCTTAGTCTCTTGTAACAACAAGAAGTTCCATGTCAACGGCGAAATTACCGATGCTAAAGATTCTATTCTCTACTTTGAAAATATGAGTCTGAATGGTCCGGTAGTCACCGACTCAGTAAAACTAGATGCCGATGGCTCTTTTAGTTTCGACGAAAAAGCCACCAATGCGCCTGAGTTCTACCGCTTACGCATAGCTGGACAGATTATCAATCTGTCTATTGACTCTACCGAAACTGTAAATGTGAAGGCATCATACCCCACGATGGCTTCTAAATACGAAGTAAGCGGAAGTGACAACTGTACGAAGATAAAAGAGTTGGCTTTGATGCAAATGGGACTTCAAGCGCAGGTTAACGCCATCGCCAACAACCCTAGTTTAGGCGTAGAAGCTGTAGAAGACAGTATAGGCAAGGTACTCACAGCTTACAAAGACAATGTAAAGACACGTTATATCTTCAAAGAACCCATGAAGGCATACAGCTATTTCGCACTCTTTCAGGCTTTCACACTGGGCAATATAAACTCGCTTATCTTCAATCCTCGCAATAATAAAGACGACATCAAGGTATTTGCTGCTGTAGCAACTAGCTGGGATACTTATTATCCCAAGGCCGAACGAGGACTGAACCTACACAATATCGCCATCGAAGGAATGAAAGACGTGCGCATACTCGAAGCCAAACAGCAAGCCGCTACCATTGATGCCAGCAAGGTAAAGCTAGCCGGTTTGATTGACGTTCCATTGCGTGACAACCATGGTAACATGCGTAGCCTGACTCAACTAGCCGGAAAAGTAGTGTTACTCGACTTCCATGTGTTCAGTACTCCCGAGAGTCCGAAACGTATTATGATGATGCGCTCGCTCTATAACAAGTATCATGCTGCCGGATTTGAGATTTATCAGGTATCTATCGACCCCGATGAACACTTTTGGAAGACACAAACTGCCGCGTTACCTTGGGTTAGTGTACGCGACGAAAATGGCTTGAACAGCTCTATATTATCGCAGTACAACGTACAAAGCATCCCTACCTTCTTCCTCATTGGTCGCGATAATACACTTGTCAAGCGCGATGCTCAGGTAAAAGACTTGGATGCAGAGATTAAGGCTTTGTTATAAAAGGAATCAAAAACTATTTATATACAAAAGAGACGATGTTTCTACATCGTCTCTTTTGTAATGGTATATAAGAATAAAGATAGCAATTTTTTTCGTAATATTGCATTTGATATATCGTAATAAATAAACGACCATGCTAAAACAAATCGCATTATTATCAGCAGTATTGGCTACCACACTAGGCAACTATGCCAAAGTGAAGCTTCCACAGATGATTGGAGACAACATGATTCTCCAGCAAAATACCAACGCGCGACTATGGGGCTGGGATCGTCCGGGGTCATCTATCAAGGTAACAACATCGTGGAACGGTAAGAGTTATCAAGTAAAAGCAGATAGAAATGGGCGTTGGCTGGTAGAAGTAGCAACCCCAAAAGCTAGTTATACACCCTTCCAAATCACCTTCGACGATGGCGATATTACCACCATCAAGGATGTATTGTCCGGCGAAGTATGGGTATGTGCAGGACAAAGCAATATGGAGATGCCCGTCAAAGGGTTCGGTAACTGCCCGGTAGAAGGCTATAATAAGGCTGTAACAGAAGCTCGTCAATACAGTGGTATCCACTATCTACCCATCCCCAGTACCATGGCTATGAAGCCACAAGAGGACACCCGCCCTTGCGAGTGGAAAGTTATCGGTTCTGAAACAGTTGCCAATGCTTCGGCCACAGGCTATTTCTTCGCACAAGTAGTGAATAAAACTCTTGATATTCCGGTAGGTATCATCATGGCAAACAAAGGTGGCACACGCGTAGAAAGTTGGCTCGACGAAGCCAATTTAAAGAAATACACGCACGAACCCATGGACTCCATACAGATAGTGAAAAAGTTTAGCTATGACTATCACCGTCCGTTACTTTGGGGTAACGGCACTTTCCACCCTATACTCAACTACACCGTCAAGGGAATCATTTATTATCAAGGTTGCTCTAACGTAGGCGATCCGGCCGGACAATATACCAATCGACTGAAGATGTTGGTAGAACAATGGCGTCGCGACTTCAAACTGGGCGAACTGCCTTTCTACTTTGTGCAAATAGCTCCATACAATTACGGTAAGAAAGATGGTGATGACGGAGCCTTGTTACGCGAACAACAATATAACGCTTCGCTTGTTATACCTAACAGTGGCATTATTTGTACCGACGATTTAGTATATCCTTACGAGAGTCAACAGATACATCCGGCACAGAAACAACAAGTAGGGGAGCGACTGGCATGGCAAGCTTTGAACAAAACTTATGGTATGAAGGAGATTATGTGTGAGAGTCCTGCCTTCAAAGACTTTACAATTAGCAACGACACTTGTTATGTCCACTTGAAGAACGACTATAACAGTATCAATCGATACGAGGATTTACAAGGATTTGAAGTGGCCGGTGAAGATCGCGTTTTCCATAAAGCCAATGCATATTATCACTACACCAAGGGTATCATTATCACTTGTCCGGAGATGAAGAAGCCTGTTGCCGTGCGCTACGCATTCAATAATTGGGGCTATGGTAATGTGAAGAATCGTGCACTACTGCCACTATTCCCCTTTAGAACTGACAATTGGTAAACATGATGTTGCTCGATAAATATAATTATTGTCCTGTCTGTGGCAGCCAAAAGTTTATTGCCAACAGCGAGAAAAGTAAGGTTTGCGGTGATTGCGGATTTGAATTATTCATGAATCCAAGCAGTGCTAACGCAGCCATCATCACCAATGAGCAAGGCGAAATGCTCGTGGTACGTCGTAAAAAGGAACCTGCCAAGGGTACATTAGACCTTCCGGGAGGATTCGCCGACGTACAAGAGACCGTAGAAGAAGGTGTATGTCGCGAAGTAAAAGAGGAGACCGGACTCCATGTAACACGTGCGGAATACCTCTTCAGTCTGCCCAATCAATATGTCTACAGCGGTTTGACAATACCCACACTCGACCTATTTTTCCGTTGTCATGTGGACAATATCACTGACTTAAAGGCTTCTGATGATGCTGCAGAGTGTCTATGGATACCAATAAAAGAGGTTAATCCGGCCGACTTCGGACTACATTCTATTCGGAAAGGAGTAGAGAAATATATTAGAAAATTAAAAAGGGAGTAAAAAAAGAGGATAATAGGAGTTATCAGACATATGTCCATTATCTCCCGTTTACTCCCTTTTAACTCCCTATTTACTCCCTTTTAACTCCTCCTAACTCCTTTTTAAATGTCATTTCATACTTACTACGCCTATCTTTCTTCGATTGTTTCGTGCCCGATAACTTACGTGTAACCACAGACAACCATTGCTCAGTTTACGCTCAAAGAGCAATTGGTCGAACACTAGATGGTCTTTAATAAAATTAAAGTAGCGCATACTTGTCTCTCGATTCGATATATGTATATCGGCAGCTTGCCCATGTAAATGCTGTGAAGTGGCTACTCCTTTCACCCGATTATTCAATGATTCACACCTGAATCCACTCGTAATGATGATGCGACCGAAACGTTCTCGCAATGGTTCCAACACATTTTTACACAGCAATTTCAAGTTTTCTACTTCTTCATCATTAGGTATATTCTTGATACCTAAGCGTTCTGCTGTCCCCGAACGAGTCATTTCCCAAAGTGAAAAATGAGGAGACAACATCGTGTTTTGATTTTTGTTATCCATACAATGTTACTTTTTGATTTGTTAGTATCACTGCAAAGATATTCTCGTTTGGTCAAAACCATACGCTCGTATCGCATACACTTGTGCATACATAGGGCATAGATACGAAAAAAGACAGCTTGCTTCGCTAATTTAACAACGCTTGCAAACTGTCTAAAAGTCGGGATGAGGCGACTCGAACGCCCGACCCCTACGTCCCGAACGTAGTGCGCTACCAACTGCGCTACATCCCGATTGGTGTTGCAAAGGTACAGTATTTTTTTGAATAAGTATATTTTCTATCTTAAAAATTTGCCAGACTTACGTAAAAACAGTATCTTTGCACTCGCTTTTAAAAAGCTATGTTTGGTGCCATAGCTCAGTTGGTAGAGCAAAGGACTGAAAATCCTTGTGTCCCCGGTTCGATTCCTGGTGGCACCACTCCTCCTTTCATTAGGTCGCTATTTCTCTTCGGAGGGTAGCGGCTTTTTTCTTTTTAAAAGAATAAGAAGTTAACAGACAAATATCCATTAACTCCCTTTTTACTCCAATTAACTCCTACTTACTCCTGTAAAATTTACTTGACTATTGACTGGATAGGATTTCTTAGCCCTTTGGCACTAACTAAAAAGGCCTTGGCAGAACCGAATTTAAGAAACATATCAAGTCTCACAGGCACATGATTAACATCATCTGTGACGTAAAAATCTACTATACGCCTGAATTTTCCTTCATCCCATTCCATATAAGCAAGACGCAAACAGCGGTATTTCACACCGTTATCCCCCTTGACAACGCTCACTCCATCGAAACGAATCTGTGCCGGTGTGCGTCCTTTTCCATCAGCAATAAGGAACTTCACCACGTTTCCTTTCTTCCAATTGGTAGGATCAAACGAGCGAGCACGCATAAAAATACTCACCATATCATAGATACAATCGCTGTAAGAATGACGTTCCCATGAGTGCGTACCGTCGTTGTGCTGACGATGTTGGCGCACATTACACTTGCCACCATCGTAATTATAAAACACCTCGTCAACTGTATAGCGTTTGCCTTCGCGTGCTCCTTTACGATAATAGATGGGTTCCAAATCGAGTGAATTGTAACAAAGTAGTGTATCACGCAGCACAAACAAATTGTCTACTTTATCATTTCCACGTGTGGTAAGACTGCATCTATAAACCGATTTACTCTCAAAACTACTCTGAACTGTCGACATGGAAGCTGTACCGGCCTTGACCCAAACAAACTTCCAGTTATAATATAGATTATAAGAGAGGAACTCTCCCGACTTAAAAGCTGTGTTTCGAAATGAACACTGAGCACGACCGGCTGTTGTAATAAGCAACAACAGCATTGCTCCTATGATTTTTCTAGTGAGTCTGTCCATATATATTCGTTTAAATTCTAGGTATATACTGTTTACCTAATTTCCTTGCTCGTTCAGCATTTCTATGCTGAACGGTGCGTTTCTTATCTGTTTTTTGCTTCGTTATTTCCGCAGGTTTCTGTCTATAGAGAACGGTAGACTTAGGATTCCATGTCTGTGTTATATCCCATTTAGCACGGCATTCCAACTTCTGAGGGTAATAATACACCTCCTCAGCTTGCCTATCTTCATCGTATTTACCGGTATCCCACACACCATTATTATTACTATCTACAAACAATCTCATATAGTATTCGCCCGGAGAGAGGTAAAAAAACTCGGCTTGACCATTATTTGCTTTCACTTCTTTTACCACTTTATCGCCTGAATCAAGCAGTTGTACCACCATATTCAGTGAATCCATACCCTGTAAAGTCACCAATAACGTGCTGTATTCGTCGTTCGATTTCACTTTGAATCCGTTCTTCGACTTACCCGATATATTGCCGTAGATATCTACAAATGCAGCACTATCCACTTCAAGACTATACTCTATATTCGGTCTCCATTCACCTATAAGCTCATATTTCAATCCGTGTCGCAGGCTATCGGGCTGTATCATGGTACCATCGGTAGCTCGTTTTGCTAACTGTCGGAATAAGAATGGAGCCTTATACCACAGTGAGTCGTGCTTAGAATAGAGATGTATTTTCGTAGTATCAACCATCTCTAATGGGGTAGGCGATATGAATCGTATGTTCTTATCGGGGTCTAATTGAGCACTTACTTTAATATCCATAGCCAATGGTTTGAGCGGCATAATACTGTCAAAAGGTTCACCTTTCTTCTTCGCCTTTTCTATTTTCTTCTTCCAATCGGCTATTTCTTTCTGCTTCTCACGCATGCGCTTGGCATAAGGTTGCTTGGAGAGTATTTCCAAAGGTTCGGTTTGATTGACCAGTTTACCCAAACTATCGGTCATCAAATAAGTCATCTCCATGCGCAATGTATCTTGATTCACCAGCGCCGTATCCTTCAACCAATAAGTAATCGTATCTTGTTTCACAGTGGTATTAATGATGAAAGCGTCTTTCTCATTGAAGTTAAGTCCGTGAATTTGAGGCAATTGTGCATTACCATAGCTAAAAAATAGCGTAAATCTATCAGGGTTCTGTCGCTCATTCTTGATGTAATAACGGTCGGTCAACACCTCGGTAAAGGCCTTCAACACCACATCATCGGGCATATAATGATGATATTGCACTCTGTCGATGGCCGCAATATGCAACGAATCGATCCATGTAGTATCTTGACGAACATCTTCTTTCACCGATGGAGTGATCATATCATGACTGAAAGCTATCATCTCGCTCTTCTGATTGAATGTATAATTCCCATCCATATCTTGTAAAGCATAGATACGATATTGTCCCGGTTTCACACCTTTGACAACAAAATGGCCACGACTATCAGTTCTACTCACACGTAACATAGGAAGTTTTTGAAAAGCAGAATCGGCCATATTCGCATAGAGACCTACCAAAATACCTTTTACTGGCTCCAAATTTTCGGCCTGTAACACATAACCCGACACCTCCATCGTGTCTATATCACTGCCTGTAGAAAAACTATATGTATAGTTACCAAGCGGATTTCCCTCATTATTATCGCTGATGGCATCGCTGAAATCCACCGTATACGTAGTATTAGGTTTCAACGAATCTATCAGTTTCACGTCTATATATTTGCCCGAAGCTTTAATCTCTGGTGTCTCCAATTGCGGTGGAGAGACAATAACATTTTCACTGGCGTTCTCTATTTTGATAAATTCATCAAACTGAATACGAATATTTTTTGAAGTCACATTCGTACCTCTATCAGCCGGAGTAGCTCCCAACACCTTCGGAGGAGTCTCGTCATACCATCCACCATCTGGATTTCCCATCCTTGCACAAGACACTATTCCGGCAACCACAGCCAATATCACTACGATATATAACTGATTGAAGAGTCGTCTATTTATTCCTTTCATTCGATTCATATATATGTATTGCCGATTTTGCTTATTCTTACTGTACCTTTGAAGCAGCATCGTAGACCGATGAATTTTGTATTTCAAGTATCTCGTCTATAAACTTTCGCGTGTTACTGAGGCGTGGAACCTTATGTTGCCCACCCATCTTACCCTTCGATTTCAACCAGTCGTTGAATAAATTCGGACGTGCTTTCACTATTTCCAAGTGTTGTAGTGTGATGTCGTGGAAACGCTTTGCCTCGTAATCGCTATTGAGTTCCTGCAACTTTTGGTCAAGCAAATCGCCAAATTTGTTTAAGTCGGTCGGCTCTTTGGCAAACTCTATCACCCATTGATGACAACACTTAGCCCGACTATCCATGAATACGGGAGCAGCAGTATATTCAGATACCTCTGCTCCGGTTTGCTCACAAGCATACGCCAAACCCTTTTCGGCATTATCCATGATGAGTTCTTCGCCGAAAGCATTAATGAAATACTTCGTTCGTCCGGTGATAACAAACTTATAAGGATTCTTACTTGTGAAACTCACCGTGTCGCCTATCATATATCGCCACAGTCCACACGAGGTACTAATAAGCATAGCATAATTCTTCCCCACTTCTATTCCTTCGAGCGGAACAATTGTAGGATTATCGCTACCAAATTCATCCATTGGCATAAACTCATAGAAAACGTCGTAGTCAAGCATTAACAACATCGACTTATCCTGTGGATTATCTTGTATACCAAAGAATCCTTCGCTGGCATTATACGTCTCCATATAGTGCATACCGGGCGATGTTATCAATTGTTCATACTGCGAACGGTAAGGCGTAAAAGCAATACCTCCATGGAAGAACACCTCCAAATTAGGCCATACCTCTTCTAGATGCTTCTTTCCACTCAACTCCATGACACGCACCAACACACTCAACATCCACGATGGAACACCTGATATATTGGTAACATTCTTGTTGAATGTCTCACGAGCTATACGGTCGCGCTTCACTTCAAAGTCGCTTAATAGGGCCGTTTGCTTCTTTGGTACACGCACCAAGTTAGCAAATGGGTTGATATTTTCTATCAAGATAGCACTCAAATCGCCCACCATCGAACCGGGCAGGTTGTAGTTTGGCGAGTGACTACCACCGAGAATCAAGCTCTTACCATCAAATAATCGACTATTGGGATTATTGCGTAGATACAACGCTACAACATCTTTTCCCCCTTGATAGTGTATTCTGTGTAGTCCGTTAGACGACACCGGGATGAATTTACTTTTATCGTTGGTTGTTCCCGACGACTTGGCATACCATTTCACTGTACCCGGCCACAACACATCGGGTTCTCCATGACGCATCCGATCGATGTCTTCTTTCAGATCTTCGTACGTATTGACCGGTACGTTTTTTATAAATTCTTCGTATGTATGGGTATGATTGAGTAAATGTTTCCGTCCATATTCCGTGTCCTTACCATGATGAAGTAGTTGTTGCAACACTGCATGTTGCAAATCCATACCTCGCTCTTGATGAAGTTCCAAAGATTTTTGACGTGGAAGAAAAACCTTTCCTACAATACTTGTTAAACTCATGATTGGATAGTTCTCGGTTTAAATTGCAAATTTACCCCAAACTTTTGGAATATAGGGACAATTCACTTAATTTAATAAAGAGTGGAGATTATCAGAAGTTAAGGAATAAAGGAGTTAGAGAGTTAAGCCAAATGTATAGAGTCTTTGATATTCTTGTATGATTTAATACCATGTTTATAAGCATTTGGCTTAACTTCCTAACTTCTTAACTCCCACTAATTCCTAAGAAAAAAATCCTCATATTGCCGTGCCACCTTGATATAATCATGGTGTCGACACACATATATCACGCTTTCTCGTTTTAATTGTGAGATACGTTCAGGATGCAAAACGAGTTGTTCCAAGGCCTCGTACACACTCTCATAATTAGGCAATACATTGATGATGGGACGCAATTCCTCTTCGTTCAATATCTTATAATTCTCCGGTTCTCCACCTCCTACACAGACAATACCTTTCTTCATGGCTTCCAGTGGATTCATCGAAGGTGTGTAACTATATAGTTGATCAAGAATCACATCACTGCCATCCATTCGCTTCCGATACTCCTTAAAAGACAAATCTTCTGCTATCTGTAGTTCCACTTGATTGGGATAACGCTCCTTGACTGCCTTTGCTGCCCGCAACATGATATCTGTTCCTTTATATTCCGAACGTTTTCGGTCAATACCTATGAACAATTTAAGCGGTTCATGAACCGTATAATCAGGCTCATTTTCCAAAGGTACAATTGGAAAAGGGATAAATGTAGTCTTCTTTGGGAACTCCGGATAATAGCAAACCCAATACTCATACAGTCCGGCAATGATACCATCGCAATCATCGGCAATCATTTTATTGAGTAGTCCCTTCTCCGTTCCAAGCCATTCTTCTTTGAATTTGAGGGCATCTTTGGTATTTCGAAGTTCTTTTCCCATATTGAAATCACTGTAACGAAGCGGCATCGTGGTACAACAAGTGTTCACCCAGTAATAGTCATTGCCGTAAGCACCGAGGAAAATCTTCCTATTATATTTGCGTAAATAGCGATAAAACAGAAATATTCGTTCTGCCTTCAATTCTAAAAAGTCAGGATTTATCAGTTGTACTACATCATATCCACGCATTTTAGGTAACAAACTGAGCAGTCTGAATATATAACATAATGTACCCCATTTACCCGGTCGACGTGTTATATCAATATCGCGTGGATAATCTCTCCAATTATTACCATCACTCATGACCGTAACCTCATGTCCCAAAGCTCTCAATCCGTGAGCCAATGTATTGTGAACATTACTGTATTCACCAATAAGAAGTATTTTCATTTTTTGCTTCATACCTTCACAATACTAAACAATCTACATACAAATTTGATTCCCAACAAGCGCAACAAAACTATTTTCAACTTTCCTATCCAATTGAATTCATTCAAAACCTTTGCTCGATAATCAAGAAGGATAGGCTGCTTACCAGTCAACCGGCACACGGTTATCTGTATATTTAATAGGTGTAGATAATAACGGCTCAATGCTTCTGAGTCTTTATAATTCACTAAACCATTGAAAACATTTAGTTGGGCATCGAGCAATGCTTCATAAGCAGCTCCGTCAGCCAATGCTGTTAATCCCTTCGGATTATCATGGTAACCATACAATCCTTGTGAAGTGGTAGCCACGCACGATGCTTTCTTTAATAGAATAGGTAATGTATAGATATCTTCAAACAATCTACCTACAGGATACTTGACATCATCAAACAAACTTTTTCTATATATCTTATTCCACGCATAAGCATGTCGATAAGCTTCGGTCTGAAACCAATACATCGTCATATCGGTATAAACAGCCTCTTGAAATGATAATACACATTGGTCATCACTATCATGATGTAGCGACACAGGATATTCCAACATATCGTATTCAGCATGCTGCGCGAGTATATTGAGCAATTGAGAATAAGTATGATCGCTTACTACATCGTCGGAATCGACAAAAGTAATATACCGACCATGCGCTATTGCGATGCCGACATTACGAGCTGCACTCAGTCCAGCATTTGATTGATGCACCACAACGACTCGATCATCCTTTTCCTTCCATTGATGACAGATATCGGCCGAACCGTCTGTAGATCCATCGTCAACCAAAATAATCTCCATAGCAAGTATCTGTTGTCCGGCAATACTTTCCAGACAACGATTTAAAGTATCTTCCACATTGTACACAGGAACAATGACACTTAACTCGATATTTGTTTTTGTCGACTTTTCCAACACAACTTTATTATAATATTTCCTTTTCTTTCTTTTTAAAAAAGAGAAAATGAAGAGTATGATATAGCGTGGATAAGTTGATAACTTTTATCCTTATTTTTTGCTATTTTGCTTATCAACCTTTTACATAAGGTTATACACAGATAGTTTTATATCTTTTCTTTGATAATCAATATATTACGATAGTTTTCCATAAAACTATTGATTTACGTACAAAGTTAATAAGTTTATATCTTTTTTCGGCGTATATCTGTGGAAAACTTACTGAAATCACCGTGATAAACATGTGGATATCCACGATTTAATGGGACTACTAAATAGGATGTGGATATCCACATAGTTATCCTTGAATTATTAGATGAGTTATCCACAGAGTTTTCAACAGATTGTTGATAAATCCGTAATGAGCTATGAATAGGCTATTATTCAGACAAATATATGGTATTCGTTCCCATATATTGAAATTGTCTGATGATATAATATTAATCGTAAGGACGCGACATGTCGCGTCCGCAAACTGTATATATACTACAATAGTGGAATAAAGATAGCTATGAATTCCGTGCGGACGCGGCATGCCGCATCCCTACAGAAGCCCCACACCAGCCATTATCTCCCTCATTTTCTGTCGCACCGGCTCAGCCAACAACGACAATTCGGTCGATGACCGATGGTTCTCCAAAGGGAGAGGGAGATAGAAATGGCGCTTTTCAGTCCTATAAATAAAAAACTTATCAATTCAAAAACTTAACTCCTATTTCCCTTTTTATTTCCCCTCCCCAAAAGGGGAGGGAGGGGTGGAGCTATTGCAGCGCCTTTTCAGCCTTACTGCCCCGCCCATTCAGCAATGCTGAAGAGACGATGCAGCGATGGTGGGAAGTCTTTGCAGTAATTCAATAATTACCATATCCCCAAATCATAAAGGATAAGATAAGGGCAATATCGGGTTGATTAGAAGCAAAATCTTTAAAGGTTGAGAGGGCACGACTGATATGTCGTTCCACCACTTTAATAGAGATACCGAGTTGTTCGGCTATTTCTCTATTTTTCATACCTTCAAGTCGGCTCATCGTAAAGATTTGTTTTGAACGTTCGGGGAGTGTGTCTAGCACATCATCTATTTGTCTACGCAATTCATTATAGAGTAATTCGTGTTCGGCATCATTGATAAGATTCAATTGGTAGAGAGCTTCACTACCCGGAGATTCAGGTATATGAGTAGAAGGGAAACGGCTGATAAGTGCCTCATGACGAAGATGGTTGAGACATCGGTTGCGCACCATAACAAAAAGAAGAGATGACAAAGAGGTTGTTATCAGTAGTTTGCGACGTTCCCACAATGTGATAAAACACTCCTGTACTATATCTTGTGCTTCATCGGCATCGAGAATAAAATGCATGGCATAAGCTTTGAGACGAGGATAATACATGTGGAATACACGTTCGTATGAATTGATATGCCCGTCTTTAATATTCTCTAATAGTAGTTGTAGGTTTGCCCTTTCTTGTATCAATGGTTTATTGATTATTAATATCTACAAAGATAATGCAAATGAGTGCAATGAAAGTTTACTTTCAAATTGCCGAGTGTAGCTTAACTTCTACAAAGGTAATGCAAACGAATGGAAAGTCAAAATAAATAGCATGTTTTGCTTTTCGGAATAAGATAATATTTATTATAAAGCTAAATAAAAAAGAGTCCGTTATTCAATTATTTTGCTGTTTTTTGAAAAAAAGTAGGAAAGGGGGTGGGTAAAATGGAGAGTTGCGTGTTATATGTTTGAATTTACCAAGAAAAAGATGAATACAATAGATTATATATACGCTGTTGCCATCAAGTTTTTTGATGGAACAATCACCTATAATGAGGAGAAGGATCTCTTCGATTGGATTAATCTTGATACCGACAATCGTGCAAAATTTGACCAATGGGAAGAGGAATGGATTGCCGCTAATAAGACTACTGACGAGACACGTCAAGCTTGGAACGAGGTGTTGGAAGGTATCCAAGAACATGAGGAAAATCAAAGGAAACGTGTATATATTTGGAAATACTTACGTGCAGCAGCGGCCATCCTTGTACTGATGGTGCTGAGTGCTACGGCAACATGGATTGTTTCAAATCATCAAGAGGTCGACTATTATACTTTCTCCACTGAGATGGGAAGTAAAAGTAGAATGACATTGCCCGATGGATCGGAAGTATGGTTGAATGCTGGTTCTGTTTTAAGATATTCTTCCGACTTTAATCGTAAGAACCGTAGTGTAGAATTGTTGGAAGGTGAAGGCTATTTCCATGTAAAGAAACAGAGTGATGAGGAATTTACTGTCAAGACACAAGGCTATGATATTGTAGTGAAAGGAACCAAATTTAATATCTCTGCTTATAAAAGCGATAATCTAATAACCACGGCCTTGATGCAAGGAAAGGTGGAAATAAAGAACCCTACAGAACAGATGGACTTGATACCCGGTGAAATGGTAAGCTTTGATCGGACGACAGGTAGATTAACCAAAGGTGCGTACCGAAGTGATATGCATGCATGGGTGGACAATAAGATGGAGTATGAATCCATCAGATTGGACGATTTAGCGCGTGTATTATCACGTCAGTATGCCGTAAACATCAGTATCGCATCACAGAGTGTTAGGGACACGCGTATCACTGTGTCGCTTAGAAACAAAGAAACGATCGATGATGTAACTGCTGCCCTAGAGCGTATTGCGCCTATTAAAATCAAACGTAATGGTAAAGAACTCTATATTCATGCACGATAATGTATATCAAACATAATCGAATACCATAATGATAGAAACAATCTATATATCAATTTATAATTAACTAAAAAAATGTAAAACACTATGAAAGTAAAGCAAAGCAGTATGCTACGAATTTTCTTGTTTGTCGTATTCTGTTTCAGCACGATGGCTATGGCCGCTCAGCATGTCACGAAGACATTCCGGAACGAGTCGTTACGCAATGTACTGAAAGAGATTGAACGGCAAACAAAGATGTCAGTGATGTACAATGCCGACGAAGTGGATGCCGAACGTAAAGTAACGGCCACTTTCAAATCAACTCCTGTACGCGAAGTTCTTAATCGTGTGTTAGGCCGCGATGTAGACTATGAGATTGATAAGAATCTCATTACGGTACACAAGAGAGTTGTAGGACAAAACGGTAAGAATGTAGTTGGTAAAGGCGACAAGAAAACAGTAAAAGGTCAAGTGCTTGACGAATCTGGACAACCCATTATCGGTGCTACTATCAGAGTGAAAGGTACAAATGTGGCTACAGTATCGGATATGGATGGAAACTTTTCTATTCAAGCCGACAGCCATAGCACATTGGAAGTTTCATATCTAGGTTATACCACTCGTGAGATTGCTGCTAATAAGAGCAATACCGTTATTAGCATGAAGCAAGATGAGCGAGTGCTCAATGAAGTAGTAGTGACCGCGCTCGGTATCAAGCGTGAGCAGAAAGCATTGAGTTACAATGTTCAGCAGGTGAACAGCAACGAGTTGACTCGTAATAAAGATGCTAACTTTATCAATTCTCTCAATGGTAAGGTTGCAGGTGTAAACATTACTAAGAGCGCCAGTGGTGTGGGTGGAGCAACACGCGTTATTATGCGTGGTGCCAAATCTATCGATGGTGACAACAATGTACTTTATGTGATTGACGGTATTCCATTGTTTAACTACAGTGGTGGTACCGATAGCGGTATCAAGGGTGAAGGTCGTGTAGGCTCCGAGGGTATTGCCGACTTCAACCCAGAGGATATTGAGAGTATCTCTGTATTGTCAGGTCCTTCGGCAGCAGCCCTCTATGGTAGTAATGCTGCTAATGGTGCTATTCTTATTACCACCAAAAAGGGTACTGAAGGAAAGCTCTCTGTTACATTCTCTTCATCGGCTGAGTTCAGCAATCCGTTCCGTATGCCGGAATTCCAAAATACCTATGGTAACAAGCCGGGGTCATTTGACAGCTGGGGTGAGAAGTTGAAAACACCTTCAAGTTACGACCCAAAGAAAGATTTCTTCCGTACCGGGACTAACTTTATCAATGCTGTTACCCTTACAACAGGTAACAAATATAACCAAACCTTTGCTTCTATGGCATCTACCAATGCAAAGGGTATTGTTCCAAACAACACTTACGACCGTTATAACTTTAGTGTTCGTAATACTTCGCATCTGTTGCAAGATAAGTTGACACTCGACTTGGGTGCATCATACATCAAGCAGAAAGATAATAATATGGTGTCGCAGGGTGAATATTGGAATCCAATTGTAGCTGCTTATCTTTTCCCTCGTGGCGAAAATTTTGAAGCTATCAAGACATTCGAGCGCCTCGATGGAGGACGTAACATCCCTGTACAGTACTGGCCATTACTCGAAGGAACATTTGCAAACCAGAACCCTTATTGGACAGCATACCGCAATTTGGCTCCCAATAATAAAGATCGCTACATGTTCAATGCCGGTTTAACTTATAAAGTTACCGATTGGTTAAGTTTGGCATCACGTATTCGTTACGATAAGACATTTATTACCAGCGAACGTAAATTGTATGCTACCACTTATAATATATTTGCAAAGCGTAAGGGATTCTATAGTTATTCCAACTATCAAGACCATCAAACGTATATTGATTTCATGGCTAATATCAACAAGAGGTTTGGTGATTTCTCACTCGCAGCCAACTTAGGTTATAGCTATTCAGACTTCTCTTCTATCTCACGTGGATATGGTGGTAACCTCATTCTCGTTCCCAACAAGTTTACTTTGCAGAATATCGACCCCACCGATGCTTCTATAAACGAAGATGGAGGGCAAACTAATATTCGCAATGTGGCCATGTTTGCCAGCGCCGAGTTGGGTTATAAGAGCATGGTTTACCTGACACTTACCGGCCGTAACGACTGGAACTCTCGTTTGGTAAACTCTTCTGAAGAATCATTCTTCTATCCATCGGTAGGTCTTTCGCTCATCGTTTCGGAGATGGTGAAACTTCCTGAATTCATTTCTTACTTGAAGGTACGTGGTTCGTTCACCGAAGTAGGTGCACCGGTCTCACGTTCGGGTATGACTCCGGGTACTATTACCACACCATTGGTAGGTGGTAGCATGAAGCCTACAGGCATCTATCCGTTTACTGATTACAAGGCTGAGCGTACACGTTCGCACGAGTTTGGTTTAACCATGAAACTCTTCAAGCGTTTGAACTTAGATTTCACATATTACAAGTCGAATACTTTCAACCAGACTTTTATCGGAACTTTGCCTGAGAGTAGCGGTTACAAGCAGGCTTATCTACAGGCAGGTAACGTAGAAAACCGTGGTGTTGAGTTTAGCTTAGGATACAATGATGAGTTTGGAGATGTAGGCGTTTCAACCAACTTTACATTCTCTAAAAACATCAACGAGATTAAGGAAATGGTGAAAGACTACAAACATCCATTGAGCCCTGACCCCATTTCTATTCCTGAAGTAAACAAAGACAATGGACGAGTAATACTTAAAGTGGGCGGTTCTATCAATGACATCTATGCTCGCAAGGTGTTGGCTAAAGACAACCAAGGCTTCGTAAACGTTAGTCCTTCTGGAAGTTATGGTGTAGAAACGGTAGATCCCATCTATTTGGGTAAGACTACTCCCGACTTCACTATGGGTTGGAACAACACCATTCGTTATAAGAGTTTGGCATTAAGCTTCTTGTTCAATGGTCGTTTTGGTGGTGTAGTGACCTCATCTACACAAGCTATTATGGATCGTTTCGGTGTTTCTAAGGCTTCGGCCGATGCTCGTGACGCAGGTGGCGTTATTATCCCGAATCAAGGATTAGTAGATGCTAAGAATTATTATGCTACTGTTGGTACAGGCGAGACAGCTTTGGCAGGTTTCTATACCTATAGCGCTACCAACGTACGCTTGCAGGACTTGTCTCTCAGTTATACCTTGCCTTCACGCTGGTTTGGCAATGTGGTAAAGGATGTAACTTTCTCTTTGAACGCCCATAACCTTTGGATGATTTACTGTAAGGCGCCTTTCGATCCCGAATTAACTGCTTCTACCGGAACTTACGGTCAGGGTAACGACTACTTTATGCAGCCCAGCCTACGCAGCTTCGGTGTTGGTCTTAAGTTTAAATTCTAATAGATAACATATAATCATGAAACATATAACATTCAAAAGTTTGTGTCTGCTCTTTGCCGCAAGTGCTTTAACAGCTTGTAGCTTCGAAGAAGTAAACACAAATCAACAAGAAATAACCGATAAGGAATTGCTTACCGACGGTCTGTATGCCGGCGCTCCGCTTACGGCTTTGCAGAAGCAGGTAACTCCTGTAGGTACCATTAACGATAAAACTGAGATTATAAACAACTACCAAAGAGCCTATCACTTGTCGGCTGACGTATATAGTGGCTATTTTGGAGAGAATAATAACTGGGTTGGTGGTAGGAATAATACTACATATTCTTTGGTTGAAGATTGGATTTCCACTTCTTTCCGCGAATCGTATTCGAAGGTGATTCCGTTGTGGAAAGAATTGAAGAGAAAATCGAAAGACAGCAATAGACCTGAACTCTTTGCATTGGCACAGATATTAAAAATATCGGCTTGGCACAAGGCTACTGACATGTTTGGTCCTATTCCTTACAAAGAAGCCGGTGAAGATAAGCTTGTAGTTCCTTTTGACAGCCAAAAGGATGTATATCAATACTTCTTTGACGACCTTAACGAAGCAATTGCTATCATGGCCAAGCAGGCCGACCAAGGTATTAAGGTGATGCAAGAGTATGATGCTGTTTACGGTGGTGACGCTGTTAAATGGACTCGTTATGCTAACTCGCTCATGCTCCGTTTGGCTATGCGTATTAGTAATATAGACGAAGCTAAGGCTAAGAAATATGCCGAAATGGCTATTAAGAATCCTTATTCGGTAATGCAAAATATGGATGATGAAGCCAAGATGGAAAAAGGTGCAGGCCTTGTTTTTGTGAACAATATTGAAACATTTGCCAACCAATATGGTGAAGCACGCATGGGTTCTGCCATGTATGCTTATATGGGTGGATACGAAGATCCACGTCTGCCTGCCTACTTCCAACAATCTTCTTGGTCAAAGGCGCAGCCTCTAGGTACTTATGGTAAATATGCAGCATTGCCTCCCGGTACAATAAGCAAGAATAATGATACATATAAGTCGTTCTCTGTGCCTAATATAGCAAAGAATTCTCCTACCTATTGGATGCGTGCTTCTGAAGTTTACTTCCTGCGTGCAGAGGGTGCTTTAAGGCATTGGGATATGGGAGACACAGATGAAAATCTTTACTACAAGGGTATTCTTATGTCGTTTAAAGAGAATGGAGTAGATGAAGGAAAGATAAACGATTACATCTATTCGGATAAACAACCTATTGGTTTTGAACTCGAAATGTTAGACCCATACATTGATGCGCACTATAAACAACCTACCACAGCTACCGTTGAATACGGTGGTAATCAGAATAGAAAGATGGAGAAGATTATGATTCAGAAATGGATTGCACTTTATCCTAATGGTATGGAAGCATGGAGTGAGGTTCGCCGTACAGGCTATCCGAAGCTACATCGAGTATATAAGAATCGTAGTAATGGGCTTATAGACAGCCAAAAGGGCATACGTCGTCTTCAGTATCCTACTCAAGCATCTTCTTCAAAAGAAGACTTAGAGAACTTGGAAAAAGCTCGTCAAATGCTGAAAGGTCCAGATAATGGCGGAACTCCGCTATGGTGGGATTGCTTAAATAATTAATTAAACTACAACGTAAGAACAATGAAAAACTTTAAATATTATACACTGTTTCTAGCTTTCGTAGCAGGAATTGGTTTAAGTTCATGCGCTGATATGATCGAGGTGGAGAATAAACCGTTCGACCACATAGGTGGATACAATACCATGAACAACGAAAAGAGCGAAGAATACTACGCGAATCTGCGTGAATATAAAAAACAAGCCATGAACTACGGGCGCCCCGTAGCATTCGGATGGTTCTCAAGTTGGATGCCTGCCGGTGTGGGTCGCCATGGTTATTTGGCTTCTATGCCAGATAGTATGGATATTGTATCTATGTGGAGTGGTGCTCCCAACCGCTTTGAGATAACTCCACAGCAGAAAGCCGATAAAGAATTTGTGCAGAAGGTAAAAGGTACTAAGCTTTTAGAAGTTTGTTTGATAGGATATATTGGTAAAGGTAGAACCCCACAATCTGTATACGATGAGGTGGATAAGAAAGCTACAGCAGAAGGTTGGTTTGAGAACAAGCAACGTTTAACCGATGCATATGTTAAGGCTCGTTGGAAGTTCTGGGGCTATGAAGGCGTACCAGAAACGAAGAACCACTACGAATGTTTGGATAAGTATGCCAATGCTTTGGTAGACTCGCTCATTGCAAACGATTGGGATGGGTACGATATTGACTGGGAACCGGGTTCCGGAACATTTGACCTTGATGGTACATGTCAAACTGATGAGCATGTTATTTACCTTATCAAGAAGATGGGTGAACGAATTGGACCGAATAGCGACCCCGAAGGTAAGGGACATAAACTGCTTTGCTACGATGGTGATGAAATTGCTTTTAAGGGTGAACTTGATCCCTATATCGACTATTGGATAGCTCAAACCTATGGTCGTTTCCCATCTATTAATCACTTGCGTGTAGATTCTAAGAAGTTTATTCTTACCGAGAACTTTGAAAAGAACTTTGAGCATGGTGGGTTATTATTGCGTCATGCTGCGCTAATGCCGGACAAAGGATACAAGGGTGGATTCGGAGCTTATCGCTTCGACAATGATTACGACAACATGCCTAACTATAAGTGGATGCGTCGCGCTATTCAGATAAACCAAGAGGTATTCCAAAAAAGGAAGGCCGAAGAAGCTGGGACTGAAGGCAAGTAAATGTCTTAATAGTTTAATGATTAAAAACAATGAGAATTATGAATAAATATATTTTCGGATATATGGCGTTCGCATTGGGAGCATTGCTCTTTACAGCGTGCAACAACGAAAGCGAAGCCGACTTGCTCGAAACTAAAGTGTACTTTCCAGAGCAAGAACATCAAGTAACGCTCGACGGTCAGCCTACACTCAACATAGAGATTAGTGCTCGCTTATCGAAAGTTCATTCTGACGACGTAGAGGTTTCATATGAACTTGGAGATACATCGCTTATCAGTGATTTTAATGCTAAGGGAGCTACCAAACACATGGCACTTAATGCTGAAAATGTAAAATTGGAAGTTAGCAAGGCTAAGATAGTCAAGGGAGATTTGTCAGCAGACAAGGTCATGTTATCGCTTAGCAACCTCGACAAACTGAAAGAAGGCACATCGTACGTTATTCCTATCAAACTCAGTTCGAGTAATATGCCTGTTATAGAAGGTAACAATATAGAATACATTGTAATCTCTAATCCTATACGTATTACAAAAGTTGGAGAATTTAGAAGAAGTAATATAACCGTCATGTTCCCAGCCAGTGCATACTTGAAGTCGTTTACCTATGAGGCACTCGTTTATGCTACCGGTTGGTATGAGAACACCATTATGGGTTGCGAAGGATTCTCAATCTTCCGTGTCGGAGATATTGGTGGTGGTATTGCTGCCGGTGTAGCTCAGATAGCAGGAAAGATTAAGTATGAAGCTCCTGAGAAATTGCAGTCTAAGCAGTGGTATCATCTAGCTGTAACCTACGATGTAAGCAGCGGTAAGACCGTTATGTATAAGAATGGTGTAAAGTGGGCTGAACAACAAAGTGATTTCCAAGGCTTTAGTCCGAATGCTGATTATGGCTTCCAAATTGGTATGTTGGTAGGATTCCCATGGGGAGACCGTCCATTCTATGGCTATATGAGTGAGGTTCGTGTATGGAGTGTGGCTCGTAGTGAGAACGACATCAAACAACATATGCTAGGTGTTGATCCGAAGAGTGAGGGCTTAGAGCTCTATTACAAACTTGATGGTACTGATAAGACTGAAGGCAATGAGATATACGATAAAGCCAAAGGTATCAGAGGTGAAATGAGAGCTAATTCAATAAACATTGCAACTTTGCCCGAACCAATCAATATTAAGTAGTATATCGGTTAACGTGGGTTCATCGAACTCACGTTAACTAGCAAAGTAAGTCATATCAGTATAAGGATATTAATATGGTGTACTGAACGATTTCATAATCTTAAGGGGGGAGTAATCAATAGTATGATTGCTCCTTTTATCGTTTTTAAATGTTACATACTTTCGTATTTTAGAAAGGTGTTTTTATCTTCATTATACGTATTTTCGCTCCTTTTATAACGATGTTAGCATCTTTCCGAAGAGTATAACTGTGTACTATCTTTTGTAAAAAATATGATTATTTATAGTGTGTAAACCACTGTGAGAATGCGGTTTTGTACGATATTGGTATTTTATTGTACGATATTGGTATATAATATATGTATTAGGTTATTATATTTGCAAAAAAGATTATGTCTAATACCTGTTTTTAGGCCTCTCAATTTGAATTGAAGTGGAACTGGGAACATATTTTAAATTTATCAATATATCTAATGAAAAGACGATTTTTTCAATGTAGCATCTTGATGCTATCAATGGGATTTCTACCCTTTTCTGCTGCAAATGCATCACCGAAACCTGTGAATAGCATCACACAAAACGATCAGTTAACTGAGATTCGAGGTACTGTGACAGACGAAATGGGAGCTATTGTAGGAGCTACGGTGAGAGTGGTAGGAGCCAAATCGGGAACTGTGACCGACGCTAATGGTAACTTCCGACTCAAAGCGAAACCGGGTTCGAAAATCGAAATCTCGTGTGTAGGGTATGAGACAAGGACCGTTGTCGTGAAAAACAATGTACCTTTAAAAATTAATCTAAGAGAAGACGCCGTGGCATTGGCCGATGTTCAGGTGATTGCCTACGGTACTACACGTAAGGTTACCGTTACCGGTGCACTCGCATCTGTCAATCAAGGCGAATTGTTGAAGACACCAGTAGCCAGTTTGTCGAACGCGTTGGCCGGTAAAATTTCCGGTTTGGCCAGTATCCAGAGTAGCGGTCAGCCCGGAGCCGACGGTGCCGCGCTGTTCATTCGTGGTGTAGGTTCGTTGAGTACATCACTCTCTCAACCGTTGATATTGGTTGATGGTGTGGAAAGAGCGTTCTCTCAAATCGACCCGAACGAAGTAGACGACATTACAGTATTGAAAGATGCGTCGGCTACAGCGGTGTTTGGTGTACGTGGTGCTAATGGTGTTATCCTCGTAACAACGAAGCGTGGTAGCAAGGAAAGCCCCAAAATGAACTTCTCTACGTCTCTGGCATGGCAGATTCCGGCTCGTTTGCCTGAATTTGTAAACAGCTACGAGTGGGCAAGTCAGTACAACCAAGCTCAGATACACGACGGTGTGGGCGAGGATATGCTAGCCTTCAAGCCCGACGATTTGGAGAAATTCCGCACGCATAGCAGTCCGCTTACCCATCCGGATGTAGATTGGGTAGATATGTTAGTGCGCAAAGCATCGCTCCAAACACAACATAACTTTAATATATCTGGTGGTACCGACCGCGTGAAATACTTCGCATCGTTGAGTGCTTTCACTCAGGATGGCCACTTTAAGGTATTCAAGAATCGTAACGATAAAGGTTTCAACTACAACCGTTACAACTATCGTGTGAACTTGGATGTAAATGTAACGAAGACAACGGCGTTGCAGGTGAATCTCGGTGGATATTTTGGTAACCGACAGGAGCCTTGCTATAACGACGGTACTACGAAGGATATTAACTCACTCTACCGCTATATCTATGCTTCGCCTCCTTTCAGTGGTGCAGGTATTGTAGACGGAAAGCGTATTCGTATCGGCTCTGGAATGTTGCCCATCGGTAACCTTCAGGATGCATTGAACACTTATTATGGTAAGGGTTATGCCACTACAGCTAATAATGTGTTGAACTTTGACTTCAAACTTTCGCAGAAGTTGGATTTCCTGACCAAAGGTTTGACTGTACATTTGAAAGGTGCATATAATAGTGGTGTAACTATCTATAAGCGCCGCGAAGGTCGCGAACCACTCTATGAGTCGATACTTGATGCCGACGGAAAGCCCGACTTGAAGTTGGTTACCAGCTATCAGAAACTTGATTTTAAAGAGTCCGACGGCTTATCGCGCAACTGGTACATTGAAGGAGCGTTGAACTACAAGCGCAACTTTGGTCCTCACCACGTGTCGGGTCTTGCCATGTACAACCAGACGATGAAGTATTATCCCGGTGGAAACTTCATAGGTATCCCTCGTGGTTACATCGGTTTCGTGGGAAGAGGTACATACGACTACATGACAAAGTACTTGGTAGACTTCAGTGTGGGCTATAACGGTTCCGAAAACTTTGCCAAAGGTCATCGATTCGGATTCTTCCCGGCCGGTTCGTTGGGTTGGATTGTATCTGAAGAGAATTTCTTCAAGCCGTTGAAACCGGTTGTAGGCTATCTCAAACTGAGAGCTTCTTACGGTAAGGTGGGTAACGATATTACGAGCGATAACTCTCGTTTCCTCTATCTGCCCGATACTTATAAGATCGTCGACGGACAGTATAGCTTTGGTGTGAACACCAGTACATCGGTCAAGGGTGCCTCTGAAGGTAAGATAGGTAACCGCGACGTAACTTGGGAAACGGCCGTAAAGCAAAACTTCGGTATCGACATGAAACTCTTCAAAGACCGATTGAGCTTGAATTTCGACTATTTCACCGAGCATCGTACCAATATCTTGATTTCTCGTGGAGTGATTCCCGGATACTTGGCAGTACAACTTCCTACAGTCAATCTGGGTAAGGTAGACAACCACGGCTACGAAGTGAGCGTGCGTTGGCAAGACCGTTTCAAGGATTTTAAGTATCATATAGGTGCTAATCTCTCGTATGCAAAGAACAAAATCGTGTTCAAAGACGAAATTAACTATGAATACGAGTGGATGAAACAGACTGGAAAGCCTGTCGGTCAGAACTTCGGTTATGTGTTTGACGGTTACTTCACCGAGAAAGATGTGGCCGACTATGCTGCTAATAAGGGCAAGCCGGGTGCCATTGCCGACCAAGGTAGCGGTTATATCCCTCTTGTCGGCGACGTGATATTTAAGGACTTGAATGGTGATGGAGTCATCAACGAAAAGGATATTCGCGACATCGGCTATTCCATTTATCCTCGCTACACCCTCGGTGTGAACATGGGATTCTCTTGGCGTGGGCTTGATTTGAGCGTTACATTTGCCGGTGCATTCCAGACTTCGCGTATGTTGAGCTCTGTTTATCGCACTCCGTTCGGCGAAATGGACAACTATAGTTTAATGAGATATATGGTAGACGATGCCTGGACACCCGAAAAGGGAAACAGCGCAAAGGCTCCTGCCATCTCTATCCGTAACAAATCGCACAACTATCAGAACTCAAGTCTGTGGTTGCGTAATGCTTCTTACTTGAGATTGAAGAACGTCGAACTGGGTTATAGTTTTCCCAAGACCATTACGAGAGCGCTTCGTCTGAACTCGTTGCGTGTGGCTTTGTCGGGATACAACTTGCTTACATTCGACAATCTGAAAGTCAGTGATCCCGAAGCTAATCCCGATGGTAAGGCATATCCATTGATGAAGGTTATTAACTTTGGCTTAAGAGTTGGATTCTAAAAACGAAATAATCATGAAACTATTTAAACATACAGCAGCAATCGTTACGACTCTGCTACTCTCAGGGTTCGCCGCTTCGTGCGAAGACCTAGCTATTGGAAACGATTTTTTGCAGAAACCACCTAGCACAGACGTTACTATCGATACGATATTTGGCAAGGCTGAGTATGCTCGTCGTGTGCTTTGGCGTTGCTATGAGAACCTGCCTTACGGTATGGAGACCAATGGTCGACGCACGCAGATGTGTTTGAGTACTATCGAAGGACTTACTGATTTGAATTTTGATAATATCGGTTGGTCGTCGTTGGGGAAGACTTATTATCCCGGTCTCTATAATGCATCGATAGAAGACAATACAAATGATAATGGCAGAGTGACCAAGATGCAGTTTACAAGGGCTGGTATTTGGACGGCTGTGCGCCACGCTTGGCTCTTCAAAGAGAATGTAGACCGCGTTCCCGATATGGATGCTGCGGAGAAATCTCGCATGAAATCAGAGGCAGATATGATGGTGGCAGTGCTTTATGCGCACATGCTGCGCCACTACGGAGCTATGCCTATCATCGACCATGCTCTCTCTTCTGAGGATGCGGAGTTCCCTAAGCGTGCTACTTTGCAAGAGACGGTCGACTTTATCGTGAAGCTTCTAGATTCTGTCATAGCCAATAAAGACTTCCCATGGAGTATTCCTGCCGATGAATTGGGCAACTGGGACGGTCGATTTACCAAGGCCGGAGCCATGGCTTTGAAGACTCGTGTGCTGCTATTTGTGGCTAGTCCACTCTTCAACAGTCCTACACCGTTTGCCGAGGGTGAGGCTTCTGAGAAGAAGATGACGTGGTTTGGTAATTACGATAAGAATCGTTGGAAACAAGCAGCTGATGCTTGTAAGACTTTCTTCGATGAATTGAAAAAGGGTGGAAATGGTTATTATAAGCTTGTAGAGAATGGCGATCCCGGCATTAAGTCGGTGCGTGACGCTTATACCAGTGCTTACTTTGATCGTGGCAACACTGAGACGCTCATTTCATCGCGTCGTAATATTCTTATGTTGAAGAACAATAAGACGTTCGATCAAGGACTTCGTTGGGGTGCATATTGCCCCACCAAAGAGTTCTTCGATATGTTTGAAATGAAGGATGGAACCAAGTTTAATTGGGATAATCCGAAACATAAGAAAGCTCCTTTCAAAAATCGTGATCCTCGTCTGTACGAAAATTTCATCCTTGATGGTGACGATTACAATGGACGTAAAGCTGATATGGTGGAGCCAAAGCCCAATGACCCGAAGAAAGAATATCCGAAGGGTAAGGACTGGAGTCAAGGAAGGATTCATAATCTAAGTATCATTACGGGATTGGTATGTCGTAAATGGGGTCTCGACCGCAACAACGCGGCTTACAACCGCCCCGTACAATGGCCTATCATACGCCTAGCTGAGGTTTATCTGAACTATGCTGAGGCTCTCAACGAATACAATGGTGGCCCCACACCGGAGGCTTACGAGGCTGTGAATAAGGTAAGAGCGCGTGTCGATATGCCTCCATTGAAATCGGGCATGACACAGGAAGAGTTCCGCGAAGCTCTCCTTCACGAGCGTGCTGTAGAGTTCGCTTACGAGGAAGTACGCTTCTTCGACCTCATCAGATGGAAAAAATACGATGTCTTCGAGACGCAGTTGCACGGCTTGCATGTGTATCGTCATAAGAAGACAAGGGCTTATGAGTGCGTTCCCTTCAAACTGACCAAGTACTCACGTAGTTGGTGGAAGACCGGATGGCAGCCTCGTATGTGCCTCAGTGCTTTCCCCTCAAGAGAAGTAAGCAAGGGATATGGACTTGTTCAGAATCCCGGTTGGTAATTCCATTCTAACAAAAACGAATAGTAATATGACATTCAAAACATATCTGGTAGGCTTGATAGCCCTGCCGTTATCCCTTCCCTTGCAGGCTCAGACACAGACCGATAGTCTGCAGCGTAGCAAGGATTCATATCCCATCGAGTACGGACGTAATCTCTCGTTCGACTTAAAGGAGTCGACCACAGCAACTGCCTTTACTACCAAAGAGATGCTCTCGCATCGTAAAGGCATCAATCCTCGTGACGGATTCTATGGTTTGATACCCGGTCTTCAATCGTTGCAAAGTCAAGGAACTGCATGGGAGACCTCTGCAGGATTGACCATTCGAGGTCGCAATACGCTCAATGCAAATGCACCATTGTTGTTGATTGACGGTTTCGAGCGTGACCCCGGACAGCTTTCTGTCGATGAGATTGAGTCGGTAACCATTCTCAAAGACGCTCCATCTACGGCTCTCTACGGTATGCGTGGAGCCAATGGAGTGGTCTTGGTAAAGACAAAACGCGGCTTTTTAGGGAAACCTGTGATTAACTTCTCGTACGAGTTTAACATGGCAAAGCCTTTCCGTACGCCGAAGTTGGTCGATAGTTACACCTATGCCAAGGCTCTGAACGAGGGTAGAGTAAGCGATGGTCTCACACCACGATACAATGATGACGAACTGGCTGCGTTCCAAAATGGTAGCGTTCCGGGCATGTATCCCAATATAGATTGGTGGGGCGAGTCGCTACGTGACTATAGTAATGGTCACAATGCCACCTTCTCTGTGACCGGTGGTGGTTCGTTTGTGAAGTATTTCACGCAGTTGAATTACCTTTATGACGATGGTATTCTGAAGCCGGTGAACGACAATGGCGGTTATTCTACGCAGTTTAAGTTCTCTAATCTTAACGTGCGTAGCAACTTGGATATTCACTTGAATCGTAATACCGACTTGCAATTGAATATCTTCGGAGCATTCTCTGAGCACAATCGACCCGGAGCCAGCATTGCCAATATTTTCAATGCGCTGTATAATGTGCCTGCCGGTGCGTTCCCTATTCGCAATGAGAACGGTATATGGGCAGGTACGAAAGACATCGGAACCAACCCCGTTGCCATGATTTCGGGTACCGGTTACGCTCGTTCACAGCAGCGAAACCTCTATGCCGACATGAATATTGTGCATCGATTGGATGCACTTTTGCCCGGTTTGTCGGTGGGAGTACGTGTAGGATTGGATAATATGGCTTCTTATTGGGACAGCAACACGCGCAATTATGGTTACGAACAGACCGATTATGATTGGACAAATAAGAGCTATTCGTATAAGAATCTACGCAACGAAACAGCTCTTAGTTTCAGCCGTTCGGTAGGTTCGTCGCGCAATCACTTCTATCTTGGAGCCTTTGCTAAGTTCGATCGTACTTGGGGCGACCATGCTTTAAAGAGCACATTGCAATATTCCATGGATAAACTTACGGCTAAGGGGCAGAATACTTCTTATGCTTTCATCGACGCCGTGGGGCAAGTACACTACTCATACAAGCAGCGCTACATTGCCGACTTGTCGTTGACGGGTTCTGCTTCGAGCATCCTTGCTCCCGGACATCGTTGGGGTATCTTCCCATCAGTGGGTGCGGCATGGCTCATTTCTGAAGAAAATTTCATGAAAGACACTGCCATCGACCTCTTGAAACTGCGTGCTAGCTATGGTATTTCAGGTGCTGCCGACTTCAATAACGACCTATATATAGATATGTATGGTAACGGTGGAGGCTTCTTCTTCGGCAAGACTCCGAAGAAAGATGGTGGTCTGAAGCTTACACAAGTGGGTATGACCGACCTTACTTATGAAAAATCTCACAAGTGGAATCTAGGTTTCGACCTTCGCGCTTTCCGTCATTTGGCTGTTACGTTCGACCTGTTCTACGATCATCGTACCGATATTCTCGTTGGAGCCAACGGTAAAGTATCGTCTATCTTCGGTAGTCCTATCTCGAAACAGAATGCTGGTGTAGTTGACAATAAGGGCATTGAGACTGACATTCATTGGACAGATGGCAGCCGAGACTTTAAGTATTCGTTTGGCGGAACATTCACCTTTACACGCAACAAGATTGTACAGCAGAACGAAGAGTATCGTCCTTACGACTATCTCTACCGTACCAACGGGCGCATGGGACAGTATTTCGGCTATGTAGTAGAGGGAATTTATCAGAATCAGGACGAGATTGACAACCGCGGTGTCAAGCAGACGCTGTCTGAAGTACGCCCCGGCGACTTGAAATACAAAGACCTTAATGGGGACAAGGTAATCGATGCTCACGACCAAATGGCCATAGGTTATAGCAATTTCCCTGAAATCTACTACTCTGTAGACTTGAATTTGGAATATAAGGGATTCGGTCTCTTCGCCATGTTCCAAGGTGTTGGCAACAGGAGTGTGTTGGCCAGCACGCCTAGCATCTATTGGCCGCTGTACAACAACCGCACTGTTTCGACCGAATATTACAATAATCGCTGGACAGCCGAGAATCCGATGGCCAAGTATCCACGCCTCACATCGACAGGTTCGAGCAACAATTACGTCACTAACTCGTTGTGGGTGCAGGATGGTTCGTTCTTCAAGCTGCGCACACTTGAACTCTATTACCAGTTCAATGCACGTCAATTGAAGTCTCTGCGCTGTGTTCACGGTGCCAAAGTCTATGTTCGTGGCTACGATTTATTCTGCCTCGACCATATCAAAGTGATGGATCCTGAGAATATGGGTACCGGTCATCCATCGATGAGTCGCTATGCTATCGGTTTCAACTTAACATTCTAATGACAATGAGGATTATGAAAAAAAGATATATCCCTACGCTGATGGCAGGCTTGCTCTTTGCCACAGCGTTCACAAGCTGCGACTTTCTTGATACAAGCGAGTCGACCTACTACGATAAAGATGAGATACTCTACGACCCGTCGCGCGTGTATCAGCTCTGTACACAAGTATATACCTACTTGCCAAATGGCCTGACAGGCCTTTCAGGAGCCCTACAAGATGCGGCAACCGACGATGCTATACATGTTTATCCCACTGCTAATGTGCAGCGTTTCGTTAATGGTTCGTGGTCGGCAAACCGTACTGTCGACGATGTTTTCTCTGATTATTATCAGGCAATACACGATGCCAACTTCTATTTGGAGAACTGTTTGGGACTGACATACGACGATTGGAAGAACTCTGATGGTTTCCAAGACACCTATAATAGTTATCTGAATTATGAGCATGAGGTAAGATTGCTGCGTGCTTTCTACTATTTTGAATTGGCCAAGCGTTACGGTAATGTGCCACTTGTCACCAAGACATTAAGTGCCGAAGAAGCTTCTGCCGTGAAACCTACCAATGCTGAGAGCATATTGAAGTTCGTTATCGACGAATGTACGGCTGTTGCTGAGAAGTTACCTGCTAAGGTTACCACGCTTCCCGGAGCCGCTGCCAACATGCAACGTGTAAGTAAAGGTACGGCATTGGCACTCAAATCGCGTGCAACGTTGTATTTGGCCAGTCCGCTCTTCAATCCTAATAAAGATGTGAAGCGGTGGGAAGATGCTGCCAAAGCGGCTTATGATGTCATTGACAAGTCGTCCGAATTCGGCTACAAACTTGATAGTAAATATAACAATCTATTTGGTCCGACCAACAACCAAAGCAGCGAAGTCATCATGTGTGTACCCGGTGGTGAGACCACATCGTTCGAGTCGAACAACTTCCCTATTGGTGTGAACAAGGGTAATGGTAACACTTGCCCCACCGAGAATCTTGTTGATGCCTACGAGATGGCCAATGGCGATGTCTTCGATTGGAATAATCCTGCGCACGCAGCCAATCCTTACAAGAGTCGCGACCCTCGTATGAAGATGACGATTGTATGTAATGGTGATAAATGGCCAGCTAAAGAAGCTGTCGAAACTTTTATAGGTGGAAAGAACGGACAGCCCCTCCTCAATGCCACTACCACGGGTTACTATCTGCGTAAGTACGTAAATAACAAGGTAACATTTGAAGCCGGACAGACAACCAAAAACTTCCACCACAACTGGGTAGTAATGCGTTACGCCGAGATATTGCTCAATTATGCTGAAGCAGCAGCCGAAGCCTATGGGCCAGACGCAACTCCGGCCGGCTTTACGCTATCGGCTTGCGAGGCTGTCAATATGGTTCGCCAGCGTCCGGAAGTCAAGATGCCTAAGTTCCCCAAGGGTATGACGAAGGAAGCTTTCATCAAACGACTTCGCAATGAGCGCCGAGTAGAGTTCGCATTCGAGGGACAACGTTTCTGGGACTTGCGTCGTTGGAAGGCTCTCGACGAGATGAAGAACATCTATAAGGTAGAGATTAAGAAGGGTAGCGACGGCAAACTCAGTTACGAGCGTCTGCCTTTGACTACCTATGACATCCAAGATAAGTTGTATTTCTATCCTTTTGCCAATGCCGAGCTTTATAAGAATAGAAACTTGAAGCAAAATCCCGGCTGGGAATAACTTTACTATTGATAGTCAAAAATATCGTGTGTCGACTTCTATCGGCACACGATTTCTTTTTATATATAGTCCTTATATATGGGGGCCGTGAGCGGTTATTGGTCTTTAGTAGTTTCTCCGCATAAAGATTTTTGCCGTTATCTATCCTTGCATTCCAGCTTCTTTGATTCATAGAGAAGAGATTGGAATAAGTAGTAAAGCTCTCTTTTCCTTTTGTTGGAGATTAGGGTGAGGCTGTTGCAGCGCCTCTCCACTCTTGCTGTCTCACCCTTTCAGTATTGCTGTTCAGCCTCGGCAGGAAGATTGCGGAGCCTTGGCAGCAAATTCATAGAAACTTTATTGGCTATGAATATCATATATATAGCAAGATGAAACCCCTGATATTGATAGCTACTAAACTTATAAATCTTCACTATCTGCAATGTCCCTGTCTTGTATTTTAAGAAGTATGAGAGTGTTAAGGGAGGTTTTCAGGGCGCTTTACTCATAAATGAGGATTGTGTGAATAAGAAAAAGTACATATCTTTGCAACAATCACTTAGTGATTGGAACTTATTATTTAACTGAATATATAGAGGCACGGGACGACTAGAATCGCTTCCGTGTTTTCTTTTTATAAGCCAATATGCGATGAAAAGTGCAGAGAATCAGACGCTAGTTTGGAGTTTTCGACTAAAAAATATAAATTTGTAGATTGCTTATTTCTAGCTTATGATACGACTGATACTATTAACCGACTTTACCGAAGGCTTCTCCCACCGGTTGCTACAAGGCATTTTGCGGTACGCCAAAAAGCTGTCGCACGATGCTTGGGTGGTTTGTCGTATGCCTCCATCGTATAAAGAGAAGAATGGTATTCAGGGCGTGGTCGACTGGGCTTTAAACTGGAAAGCCGATGCCATCGTGGGACAATTCAATCACGACGAAGATGTGGAGCTGTTTGCCAAGAACGGTATTTTGGCCGTAGCACAAGACTATAAACAGCGGTTCTCACAGCTCTCCAACATCACAAGCGACTACATCACAACGGGTCGTATGGTAGCACGTTATTTCCTCGGCAAGGGCTTTCGCCACTTCGCTTTCTGCGGTTATGAAGACACGGTGTGGAGCGATGAGCGGTGCGAGGGGTATTTCCGGTGTATCGAGGAAGCCGGTTTTGCCGACCATTTCTATACCTATAAGAAGCAGATATTGGAGACGCTGTGGTATTATGACTCCTCCACGCTGACCGAATGGCTCAAGTCTTTGCCACCCCACACGGCTCTCTTCTGCTGCGACGATAACCAAGGCAACAAGATAGAGGAGGCCTGTAAGTCGATAGGCATCTCTATTCCGGGCGACATTGCGGTAATGGGAGTAGACAACGACGAGGTGATATGCGAGCTTTCCGACCCTACACTGTCGAGCGTGAACTTGGATATCGAGACCGGCGGATACCTGACGGCACGGCTCATAGCCGAACACCTGAAGACCCCGGAGGCTCCACTGCACGATGTAGTGATACAGCCGACGGCCATCGTGAGCCGCGATTCCACCAATCTCTTTGCTACCGACGACCCTTATGTGTTCAAGGCACTGGAGCTGATACATCGCAATATCTGCACACAACTCACGGTAAGCGACCTGCTGAAAGAACTTCCACTGTCGCGACGACTGCTCGAAATGAAGTTCAAACAGGTCACCGGGCAATCTATCTATAACTATATCACCGGCAAACGCATCGACCTTTTCGCCCGTATGTTGGAAGAAAGCGACACGCCAATCAAGGAGTTGGCTTCTACAATGCATGTGGGTAACTACAGCAGTTTGATGAGTCTGTTTAAGAAGATGAAAGGTTGTACACCCTCAGAATATCGCAATCAGCACCGATAATCGTCTTTGTGCGCAATTCATGTACTAAATTACGCAAATGCGTAACTTCTATATAATCCAACCTTGTTATATTTGCAATCGGACTATTAACTATGCCTTTAATACCTACCTAAATGACGAAAAGAATCTATTATCTGTTAACCACGTTTCTACTGTTGCTTCCTATGGGGCTGACAGCAGCCAGCGTTTCAAAGGATTATGCCAAATATGTAGATCCGCTGATAGGTTCCGATGGACACGGACACGTGTTTGTGGGTGCCAATGTGCCTTTTGGTGCCGTACAGCTAGGACCTATGAACATCTATAAAGGTTGGGACTGGGTGTCGGGCTACCATTATAGCGACAGCATCATCATCGGGTTCAGCCACAATCATCTCAGTGGTACGGGCTGTTCAGACCTTGGCGACGTCAGTCTGATGCCTTATACAGGGACAGAACGTACCCTGCGTGGTGAGCAAAACAACATTAAAGGTTCTGTGGCCTCTTATTTTAAGCACAGCAATGAGCGTGTATCACCGGGCTATTATGCCGTAAAGATGGACAATGGAGTAGATGTAGAACTCACTTCTACCGAACGTGTGGGGCTACACCATTATATATATAAGGAGGCAGGAACGCCGCGTGTGCTAGTCGATTTGGTCAACGACATCGACAGCCGGGTATACGAATCGTATATAAGAAAGGTAGACGACTATACCATCGAAGGCTATCGGTTTGTGAAAGGATGGTCTCCATTGCATAAGACCTTTTTCTATTTGAAGACCGATCGTCCTATCCATGCACTTCGATTGTACGCAGGTGACAAATTCGTATGCACCGATGAGCTACAGACACAAGGCGTGAAAGGCGTCATGACGTTTGCCGATGATACGCGAGAGGTAAATATCAAGGTAGCTCTTTCGTCGGTGAGTTGCACTAATGCACGCATGAATATGGAGGCCGAAGCACCTGTATGGGATTTCGACAGAGTGCATCGCGCTGCTGTGGAGAAGTGGAATCAAGAGCTTGCCTGCATCGATATAGATGGTACGCAGATGCAGAAGACCATCTTTTATACCGCCCTCTACCACATGATGATAGCTCCCAATCTGTATTGCGACGTCAATGGCGACTTCCGAGGTATCGGAGATAAGGTGATGACGGGCAATCAGTTCCGTAATTACACCATCTTCTCTACATGGGATACTTACCGCACCTTGCATCCACTTTTCACCATCATCAAGCCCGAACGAGTGCCCGATATGGTGAACTCGATGCTGAGCATCTACGACCAAAACGGCAAATTACCTATTTGGCCGCTCCATGCAGGCGAGACCAACTGCATGCCCGGCTACAGCTCGGTACCTATTATAGCCGACGCTTATCTAAAAGGTATCGGTGGATTTGATGCCCATCGCGCCCTCGACGCGATGATAGGGACTGCCACTAATCCCGCCCAAAACGGCATATCGCTGCTCATGAAGTACGGTTATATACCTGCCGACTCGCTACAGGAAGCCACTTCTATTTCGCAGGAATATGCTGCCGACGACTGGAGTATCGCCCTTATGGCCAAGAAGATGGGGCGTATGGACGACTACAAGACCTTCATCCGCCGCGGCCATGCATACGAACACTACTGGGACAAGCGCATCAACAAGATTCATCCGAAGATGGCCGACGGCTCATGGTACGAGCCTTACGACCCGTTCTCGGCCGAACACCATGGCAACGTGGGCGACTTTACCGAGGGAAACGGTTGGCAATACACCTTCATGGTGCCGCAAAACCCTGACGGACTAGTGGCTCTACACGGCGGAGATGAGGCTTTCGTGAAGAATCTGGACTCGCTCTTCGTGGCCGAAGGCGACCTCGGAGCTACGGCAGCGCCCGATGTTTCGGGACTCGTAGGGCAATATGCGCACGGCAACGAACCCAATCATCATATACCATATTTATATGCTTATGCCGGCACACAGTGGAAGACGGCCGCCCGTGTACGCATGTTGCAGAAGGAATTCTACACAGCTAAACCCGACGGACTGTGTGGAAACGAAGATTGCGGACAGATGTCGGCATGGCATGTCATGTCGGCTCTGGGCTTCTATCAGGTCAATCCGTCGAACGGAGTGTACGTGTTTGGCAGTCCGGAATACCGTCGTGCCTCTGTCAAGTTGCCCGGTGGGAAGACATTTACCGTCGTTGCCCGCAACAACAGCGACCGGCATGTGTATATCAAGAGCGCGAAACTCAACGGTAAACCCTACACAAAGGCTTTCATAACCTATCAAGATATCATGAGAGGAGGGACGTTGGAATTCGTCATGAGCGACCGTCCCAACAAGCGATTCGGCCAAGCTCGCGCTGCCAGACCTAAGAGTGCGGAGTGAGAAACCGAAAAGCAATTCATAACAAAAACCTTAGTATATAATTTTAACCAACCTTACTATTAATGAAAAAGAGCAATTTTGTATTAGAGGGCAAGCATCGGCTATTGGGAATAGCTGCCTTGTCATCCCTTACACTGGCTGTACCGATGGTCGCATTTGGCCACGGTTCGGTTTCGACAAGTGTTGTACAGCAAAACGAACGTACAGTAAAGGGTGTAGTAAAGGATTCTCAGGGAGAACCCATTATTGGTGCAACCGTCACGGTTGTAGGTAAGACTGGTGGTACTGTAACTGATATTGATGGCAAGTTCCAGCTACAGGCAGCACGTAACAGCGAACTTAAGATTTCTTCTATCGGCTTTGTCTCACAAACAGTAAAAGCCACTTCGGACAACCTTAACGTCATCTTGAAAGACGACAACCATTCATTGAACGAAATCGTGGTGATAGGTTATGGCAGCCAGCGCAAGCAAGACCTCTCCACAGCCGTATCTTCGGTGAAGCTGGATCAGTCTATGAAGAGCCGTCCGGCCAACATCGCTTCCATGCTACAAGGCCAGATGCCGGGCGTCATGGTGCAGAACAACGGAGGCGACCCGCTTGCTGAATCATCGCTATCTATCCGCGGACGCGGTTCGCGCGGTACGGATGACAGCTACAATAGCGGCGATGGTGTACTCTATGTTGTCGACGGTGTACCCGGCGCACCATACAATGTGGAAGACATCGAGAGCATCACTGTGTTGAAAGATGCCGCTTCGGCAGCCATCTATGGTGCGAGTGTAGGTTCGGGCGGTGTGGTAGTCATCACCACAAAGCAGGCCAAAGCCGGCAAGATAAGAGTAAACTTGAATGTCTCAAAGGGTTTCAAAGCAGCCATGAATAAGCCCTCTACGCTGACATCGGAGCAGTATAATCAAGTGTGGAGCGACGCAGTGAGATTGTATGGAGGCTCATTGCCACTGACAGCCGACGCTACGAAGTATCCTTACGGGGCCGTAACACGTACCGACTGGGTGGATGCTATCTTCCGTCCCGGCTACTTGGAACATTACGCCCTGTCCCTGTCGGGAGGTAGCGAAAACCTGAAGGCATTCACTTCGTTCAACTTCGACAGAGACAAAGGTATCTTGCTGAACACCTTTGCCCGCAAGTTTGGCGGCAAAGCCAATGTAGACTTCCAGATATCCAAGGCCGTGAAGTTCAGCGAACAAGTCACTTATCAGTTCTCAGACGGTCAAGGCAATGTCAACACCGGACACGAGGGAGCATTGGCAAACTCTATTTTCTTCCCGCGTTCGGCAACGGTTTACGACTATGACAAGGAAGGAAATGTAGTGCTGGACAGCCGAGGTGCTCCGCTTTATCATGGCACATTACCCCGCTGGGCAGCTGCCGAGGGCATCAGCGGATACGGTGAATTCCGCAACCCTGTGGCTCTTCTGGAGCGTCTGGACCAAAAACGTCCGTCGCATAAACTCTATTCTACCTCCACGCTGGAGGTTAAACCGATGGCAGCCTTGACGTTGAAGTCGCAGTTTACGGCAGGTATTGTCTCCAACGAGTTCGACGAATTCGTGCATAAAGTGCCGGAACCGGGAAACCCCTCTAACGAGAACAGACATAATATAGAGCACTCTAACCAGTACAACTGGCTGTGGGAGACGACAGCCACCTATGCCCAAGTGTTCGGAGAGCACCACATTAGTGCCATGGCCGGATATACCATGAAGTATGATAAATACAAGATGTATGGTGTATATACATCGGGTTATGATCTGGAAGACCGCCACTCTTCTACTCTCGGACAAGCGAGTGATTGGTCGAAGTATAAACCTACGGAAGAGATTTGGGAAGAATCGCTCATCTCTATGTTCGGCAGGGTGGGATATTCTTGGAACGACCGCTATTTTGCTACGGCCAGCTTGCGTCGCGATGCATCTTCAAAACTTTACAAGGACAATAACTCCGGCATCTTCCCGGCGGCGTCTGCATCGTGGAAAATTTCTTCCGAGCCGTTCTTTGCACCGCTGAAGTCTACCATCAACATGCTGAAATTGCGTGGTAGCTGGGGACAAGTGGGTAACGTGGCATTGGTACCCCGCTACTCATGGAACGTACCGATGGGTAATACAGACTATCCGGTAATCTATGGTAAGATGCTGGCCAAAGAGGCATATGGTACTTATGCCAAGTCTATAGGTACGAAGAACCTGAAGTGGGAAACCACCGAACAGTGGGGTGTAGGTCTGGATCTGGGCATGTTCAACAACGAGTTGACCATTACCGTAGACTACTTCAACAAGCGCACCAAGGATTTGATAGAGCGCGTACCGGTAGCCTCTGTATCGGGTATCGAGATAGAACCATATGGAAACATCGGCGATGTAGTGAACCGCGGTTGGGAATTTGGTGCATCATACAATAAGAAGCTGGGCGATTTCTCATTTGGTTTGAATGCCAACCTCTCTACCGTTCACAACGAAGTGTTGAGCCTTGGTTCGCGCGAAACGCTGGAACACAATGTCGTAGTAAACAGCCAACGGCCGCTAAGATCTACCGTCGGGCATGCATGGTACTCTTATTATGTATTGAAGACAGACGGTATCTTCCAGTCGCAGGAAGAAATCAACAGCTATAAGTGGACTGATCCTAAGACCGGTCTTACCAAGCTGGTGCAGCCAAATGCCAAACCCGGCGACCTGAAATATGTAGATTTCAACCAAGACGGACAGATAAACTCCGACGATAACCAGTATATGGGCAGCTACATGCCGAAGATAACGTTTGCCTTCGGTGGCAATATGGCTTACAAAGGTTTCGACTTCAGTTTCCAATTCCAAGGTGTAGGAAAGTCTACTATCTACAATGCCTTCAAGCAGATGGCGCTGACCGGACGCCAGCAAGGAGGTAATATGCTGAGCGATATACTCAATGCTTGGGACTATGACAAGAATTCTGGTATCCCTCGTCTGGCACTGGTTGACGATAGCAACGGTAACTTCACCAACCCATCCGACTTCTATCTGGAGAATGGCAGTTACTTGCGCCTGAAGAATGTAACCCTTGGTTACACCCTACCGCAGGCTTGGTTGAGAAGTATCGGACTTGGTAATTCTACCCTGCGTCTATACATGAATGCTGAGAATCTGTTCACGGCAACCGACTATACCGGCATTGATCCGGAAGTAGGCAACTTCGGTTTGGACGGTGGTACATATCCTATAGCTCGTACAATAACCGTAGGTTTGAACTTTGGTTTCTAATATTACCCTTAAAACATAATAAGATGAATACTTTGAAAATAAAAAATATGATCCTGACAGCTATGGCAGTGACCTGCCTGAGTAGCTGTAATGACTTCTTGGAGTATGAACCCTACGGGCTTCAGGGGTCTGTAAACTTCTGGAAGACGGAATCAGACGTGCAGAAAGCATTGGACGCTTTTCACGCATTTACGTATGAAGAAGGCGTAACGGGGCGTGGTTTCATGTGGTTCGAGAACTGTAGCGACAACATGGTTACAGGCCGTAATCAGGCAGAAGCTCGCCAGATTAAGAACTTCCAGATGTCTGCTTCGAACGGTCGAGACGCCAAAGACAACTGGCCGGCAATGTATCAGCTCATCGCAAAAGCCAATGATGTGCTGCGCAACGTACCCGGTATGGACGTATCAAGCGAGGTGAAGAACAAGGCCATAGGGCAAGCTCGCTTCTACCGCGCCTTTGCTTATCTGTGGCTGTCTCCTTTCTATGGGGACAATGGACCGAACGGCGGACTGCCTATTGTGACCGAGAAGACACCCACGGCGGAGATAGATCAGCCGCGTCCGGCATCGGTATTGGCCAACTACGATATGATTATCGAAGACATGAAGGCGGCCGGAGAGCTGTTACCTGCTTTCTCTCAATTGGCGGAAGACGATTACGGGCGTCCTCATAAGGCTGCCGCGTGGGCCTTTGCTGCACGTGCTGCCCTCTATGCTGCGCAGTGGAATCCTAAATACTACGACACAGTGATAGAGTATTGTGATAAGGTGATGGGGCTTACCGGTAGCGATAAGCGTGCCTTGTATCCTGATTTTACAAAGCTGTTCCGTCCCGAAAACAACTTCAGTTCAGAGTATATCTTCTCCTTATTGGGCAATGCCACCGAGGGACCTAAGTTCCATGGCATGTCGTTCGAGAATGGCGGATGGGGTTACTACAACACTTGGGGATACTTCCAGCCCACAATGGAGCTCTACAATGCGTATGAAGCGGGAGATGTTCGTCGCGATGCCACCATCTTGTCTCCCGGCCAACATATCACATTTATAGGCCGTAACATTCATTTCGGAGTCAATCCTCAGAAGATATCAAGCCAGTCCGGTATGACATTCCGTAAGTTCATGTCTCCCTTCGAGGCTGCCGATTGCATTGGTAAGACACTGAATCCTAACGGAAACAACGCTAGTAACACCCTCGGAACCGTGCTGATACGTTTTGCAGATGTACTCTTGATGAAGGCAGAGGCCTTGATCTGGTCTAAGGGCGAAGGCAATGCCGAGGCCAAGAATCTGTTGAATCAGATTCGTCAGCGTGCCGGTCTGCCTGCTAACAGCGGAGCCACAAAGGAGCAATTGAAGAATGAGCGTCGTTGCGAACTGGCATTTGAGTTCCAGCCCAGCCGCCATTTGGACTTGGTAAGATGGGGCGATGCAAAGGCCACTTATGCGAAACCGCTTCATGGTTTAAAAACAACGAACGACGGAACACAGATTATCAGTCGTAAGATAGTGGAAATCTGGGAGTCTCGTGTGTTTGATCCGGTGAAGAATCAGGTATTCCCTATTCCTTCGGCAGAAGTGAATAAGAGTAAGAACCTTACTCAGAATCAAGGTTATTAATATAAAAATTAAGAAGCAAATGAAATTAAGAAATATCATCTCTGCAGCCATCTTCCTGTTTGCTCTTCCCCTGTCTATGATGGGACAAGACCAACTGAAGATTGTCACATTCAACATCCGGTCGTTCGAACCCAACTTCGATTTGCAGCCGTATGCCGACAAGTTGAAATCCGAAACGCCCGATATCATCTGTCTGAACGAGGTGGAGAACAGGAGTTCTCGCCAGCAGAAGGACGGAAAATACAGAGATATGGTTGCGGAATTGGCCAACAAGTTGCGTATGTTCAATGTTTATGGCTATTCGTATAATCTCTCTAACAAGGACGGAAAGTTGCCTGAGGCACAGTTCCGTTACAGTACCAACGAGCTTTATGGCAATGCCATCTTGAGCAGATACCCCATTATGTCGGTACAGGCCATACAGTTGCCTCGCCCGGCAGGCTCTGCCGACCAGCGCGGTGTGGTGACTGCCGACATCTTATTGCCTTCTGGTAAGATGATACGCGTGGCATGTTCCCATCTCGACCATATGGGTGGCCAGCTTGAGCAGGCCGAAGTCCTCGTTACGGACAAGGTGAAGAGCACCACCATTCCCACCATCCTTTGCGGTGATATGAATATGGGGCCCGGCTCGGTTGTCATCAATAAGTTGCTTACTGCGTACGATCGCTTGGACAGCAACGAGGGAACTTTTCAGCATGTTGCCAAAATTGACTTCATTCTCGGTTCTAAAGGCCATTGGAAGATGAGCGAGTGTCGTGTGCTTGATAACTATCAGGGCAGGCTTGAACTTTCCGACCACTGCCCTGTAGTCTCTGTTGTTTCACTTAAATAAAGTAATAATAAAATGAAAAACAAGTATATTTCTATAGCGTTCTGCCTTGGTTGTATGTTGCTGTCTTCATGTATCAAAGAAGACTGGGGCGTCATTCCACAGAACGAAAGCATGGCAGAGAATGGCAACGAATGGAATAAGAACAAGACCATAGATGTTTATTTCGTCACCGATTTGAAAGATCAGCAGGCCAATAATATCCCGGCTATTGCCGATTACTTGAAGACAACGAAAGACTTTTCGATTGCCGTTGTCGACCGTACCGACGTAGAATACTATTCATGGGCGGACTATACGACGAACCATTCCACGGAGTTGATGCTTGCCGCAAATCGTTTTAGCACATTCGCTTTCAATCGCTATACCGATATGAATATCGAAGGTAGCACCGTATTATTCAATCATAAGATTAATTCGGCTACCAGTTTTAAGGTCACCGACGATTGCTATATCCAGTTTGTTCCGGTCTTGGCTAAGTCTAATGTCGAGACTCCGGTAGATATAGAGGTGCCGTTTGCAACCACCAGATTCAATAGCGAAGACCAAGTTTCGGCTGCTACCGAAGCCCTCAAATCGTTATCCGACAATACCCATCAGGCTGTTATCATCGGTACAGTGAAGACCACTGCCGTAGAAAAGTTGAAAGCTGTGGCCGAATCTATATCCGGCTATGCCTATACGCCGGTCATCAAAGACGAATCGAATGCTTACTCTCTGTTCATGATAGCTCCCAAGTCATGGGTACTTCGCGAGACAGAGATGAAGTCTACCGGCGGTAGCAATGCTTACCACTTGTCTATCGAGGCAAGCGTAGAATAACCATCATGAGGGGGAGACGGGACCGTTGGTGCCGTCTCCCCCTATGTTTTATAACCTCATTTGATATGAAGAGAAATATTACATTTGCTTTCATGCTGTTGTTTTCAGCAGCTCTCTTTGCGCAAACCACTCAAACCTATATTTTAGACAAGCCTTACAAGGTAGAGCGCATCGCTCCGCCGAAAGGCAAGAAAGTGAAGAATGTCATCCTGATGATAGGCGATGGCATGAGCCTCATGCACATCTATTCGGCTTGGACGGCCAACCGCGGCCATTTATGGCTCGAGAATGCACAGTATACAGGACTTTCCAAGACTTATTGTACCAACAAGTTGATTACCGATTCGGGTGCTGGTGGAACGGCATTAGCCACTGGTCATAAGACTAAATACCATGCTGTGGGGGTCGATCCCGATGGCAAACCGTTGGAATCTCTTTGTACCTTGGCCAAGAAAAAGGGATTGGCAACAGGTATCGCCGTCACTTGCCGACTATGGGATGCCACACCTGCCGACTTCCTCTGCCACAATATAGACCGCGATCAAGAACAAGAGATTACCGCAGATTATGCCAATGTCGACGTAGACTACGTATTTGGAGGTGGTGCTAAGTTCTTTGAACATCGCGACGATGGCCGCAATATCTTCAACGAATTGCAACAGAAAGGGTATCATATCTCCCGTTCGTGGAACGATTTGCAGCAGTGGAACGGCGGTAAAGTGTTTGCCGTGCCTTACGATGTAGACACACCGCTGCCCGACGAACGTGGCGATCTCTTGGCAAGGGCATCTATGAAGGGCATTGAACTGATGAATCGAAACAAGAAGGGATTCTTTATGATGGTCGAAGGGTCGCAACTCGACGATTACGGACACTTCAACCAGCTTGATATGTTGATGAAAGAAACCCACGATTTCGACCGTACCATTGGCCGTATCATGCAATGGGCCGCACAAGACGGTGAGACCCTTGTCGTCGTAACTGCCGACCACGAGACCGGTGGACTTACCCTCTTGGGAGGTGATTTAGCGCAAGGCAAGATAGAGTGCAACTTCTCTACCAAGAGCCACTCAGGCGTTATGGTTCCTGTCTATGCCTTCGGTCCCGGCTCGGAGAATTTCTCCGGCTTCATGGAGAACAGCGATATATTCTGGAAAATCAAGAAACTCATGAACCTCTAACAGCTATTTTGGAATGAGAAAAGTTACCATCATCACAGCCTTATTGCTACAATGCAATCTCTATATGGGCGCACAAAACCTGATACCATCGGGATCTCCGCTCTACAAACTGCCGTATAAGAACACCTATATCATGCAAACCTTGGTGGCCGAGAATAGTTATCGCACCGCCAAAATGGTGCGTACGAAGCCCGGAACCTTTGAACAGGCGCGTCGTATCTTACCCAATCCGCACTGGGAAGGACATGCCAAGGAGATAGAGATGTATTGGAAGGTGTGGCAGATAGGCATATCCAACATCTCACAACCGCTGGATGATTCCGGCTTCATCACGAGTTACATCGGGCCGGCCTACAATGGTAACATCTTCATGTGGGACGATGCCTTCATCACCATGTTCTGTCGGTATGGTCGTAACTTTTTCCCATTCCAGAGTACGCTTGATAATTTCTACGCCAAACAGCATCCCGATGGTTTTATTTGTCGAGAGATACGTGCCGACGGAAGCGATTGTTTCAGTCGTTACGACCCCACCAGTACCGGTCCGAACATCCTTCCATGGTCCGAATGGATGTATTATCAACAGACAGGTGACGACAATCGACTTAACAAAGTGTTCCCCGCTTTGGCGGCATATTATAAATGGTTGAAGCTCAATCGCACGTGGCGCAACGGCATGTATTGGTCTAGTGGATGGGGAACAGGCATGGACAACATGCCGCGAGTGCCTGAAGGCTACAATACTATCTATAGTAATGGACACATGATATGGCTCGACGCTTGTCTGCAACAAATTATGATGGCCAATATTCTACTCAAGATGGGCTTCTATTTGGAGCGTTGGCAAGAGATAGAAGACTTCGAAGACGATATCAAAAAGCTCTCGGCTTACATCAATCGGAATATGTGGAGCGAGCGCGATAAGTTCCTCTACGACCAGTTCGACAACGATAGTCTGAGCACTACACAGGGCATTTATGCCTATTGGGCGCTACATACCGATGTGCTACCCAAGTCTCGTCTCGACGCGCTCGTGGCTCATTTGCAAGACACGGCCAAGTTTAATCGGCCGCATCGCGTACCGTCTTTGGCGGCCGATAATCCTAAATATCGCACCAACGGACGCTATTGGGAAGGTGGCGTGTGGCCGGGAACCAATTATATGGTGGTTAGCGGACTGTGGGACAAGGGGTATCTAGACCTCGCACGCAGTATCGCACGCAATCACTACGATAATGTGTTGAAAGTCTATGAGAAGACCGGTACGTTCTGGGAGTACTATGCTCCGGAGTCGGCCGAGCCGGGATTCATGGCTCGTAAAGACTTTGTGGGCTGGACAGGATTGCCGCCTATCTCTTATCTTTTGGAGTATATCTTTGGCATTCATACCAATGCTGTGGAACGACAGATGACCCTTGACGTCACATTGACCGATGGTTACGGCATCTCGCGCTATCCTTTTGGCGAGAAAGGCAGTGTGGATATCAATGTGGCTCGTCGTTCATCGACCACCGATAAACCCCGTATAAACATTCAATCTACCGCACCTTTCACGCTTACCGTGCTTTGGGGTAATGGGCAGAAAGCCACTTATAATGTGAAAGCAGGTACCAATAAATTCTAATTTGATGAAAATTACATATCTTATCATGGCCTTGGCCATGACCGTAAACATAGCGCATGCCGAACGAAAGAGCGATGAATGTACTGTCATCATCGCTTCCGACCTACACTTCGACATGCCTCCTGAGACCGATCAATACGTGAATGTCTTGGCCATGAACCGTTTGGGAGCACAGCAGAAACACGTAGACGGACTCTTGCTTTTGGGCGATTTGTGCGACAAAGCACATCCCGACATCCTCAATCTTTTCCGCCAACGCTATGAGAAAGGAACGGGCGAGCGTACCATCCACTACGATGTGTATCCTACACTAGGCAATCACGATGTGGCACCGGCCAAAGGTCGCCCTTATACCGACCGTTCAGGCAATGAGATTAACATGAATTACATGGACTCAATACTCCATCGTAAGTTGCAACAAAAGCAGATATTAAACCTCGACGAATCAAGCCTCAGCTACTCTTTCAATCTAGGTCATGTGCATTTTGTGAACTGTCAGCTCAGTGCTGGCGAGACTTCTTATTGCCAAAGCAACTTTGAATGGCTCGAAAACGACTTGCAAAAATATGCTTCGCATGGCGAGCCGGTAGTCTATATGCAGCACTATGGCTTCGACGACGACGGACTTACATGGTGGGAAGAGACCAACCGCGACCGATTGATGGAGTTGCTCGGTCGGTATAATCTTGCCGGTTTTTTCGTTGGGCACGCCCATGCCGCCACCCTACGATACTATCGTAAGACGCCTATTTTCCAAGTTAACAACGGTTGGAAAGACGGCGATGGGCAGTCATCGTTCGTATTATTACACATCAAAGGAAACCAAGTCACCGTGAAGAATTATCGCATAGAAGATAAGCAGGGACATGTTCGCCTCGAACAGCCCGTTCTTCGCATGACAGCACCGGTAAATCGATAACTCCATGTCAACAATCGCAATAGATTTAGGTGGCACTAACATCCGTGCAGCCCGTGTAGATAACGGCATTATTTTGGCACAGAATACGGTTGAATGTAAGGCCGGCGGAACACAGCAAGAGGTGCTCGACCAGATATTCGAGCTGATAGATGCGGTCGTCGACGACTCGGTAGAGCGCATAGGCGTAGGAGTTCCGTCGGTGGTCGACTATCGGTCGGGTACCGTTTTCGACGTTCAGAACATCCCTTCGTGGCGCGAGGTGCATCTCAAAGCGTTGATGGAAGCACGCTATCACATCCCTGTATCGGTGGATAACGACGTGAACTGCTACGTACTGGGCGAGAAACACTTTGGTATAGCCGCTCCCTATGATAGCTTTGTTGGCATCACACTGGGCACAGGTGTGGGAGCTGGTATCTTTGTCGATGGTCGCTTGTATCGCGGACACAACACCGGTGCCGGCGAAATAGGTTGTCTTCCTTATCTTCAAGGCAACTACGAACAGTATTGTAGCAGCCAGCTCTTCAAGCAGATGAGGCTTACCGGCTACGAGCTATCGCGGAGTGCGGCACAAGGTAATACCGATGCTCTCCGCATTTGGCAGGTGTTTGGTCAACATTTGGGAAAACTCTTGCAAGTGATACTCTACACCTACGACCCACAGGCCATCGTCATCGGTGGCGGTATAGCGGCTTCGGCTCCTTATTTTGAGGATGCCATGCTGGCCTCAATGCGCCACGGTTTCCCTTATCCACATGTGCCCGAGCGTGTCAAAATACATTTTTCTACCTTGCAACACAGTAATTTGCTGGGTGCCTCGACATTATAATCAATCTTTTATGTTACGCAAAATTCTTTTCATATTATCGTTTTTAACGACCACAGTCTACGCACAACAACGCCTCATGTTCCACAATGGGACGTTCAAAATAGCACAGTTCACCGACATTCATTGGGATGAGAAATCGCCTAACTGCCCTCAGACCATCGCAGCCATCAACTCTGTAATAGCCGATGAGCATCCCGATATGGCCATGTTGACGGGCGATATAGTGACCGAAAAGCCGGGTGTGCAGGGTTGGAAATCAATTATAGCCATCTTCGAGCGTGCCCGATTGCCCTTCGCCGTGATGATGGGCAACCACGATGCCGAAGTAATGGACAAAGATTCTATCTACACCATGCTGCTGGCTTCGCCTTACTATGTGGGCAAGCGAGGCGATACCGACATCTTCGGGCGCGGCAATTGTGCCATTCCTGTGTATGGCGGACAGGGCATCGAGGCCTTGCTTTACTGCTTGGATTCTAACGATTACCAGCCTGTGAAGGAGTTTGGACATTACGACTGGATTCACTTCGACCAAATACAGTGGTATCGCGAGCAGAGTCGACGATTCACTCAAGCGCATGCAGGCAAGCCGCTGCCGGCCTTGGCATTCTTCCATATCCCCTTGGTAGAGTATAAGGACATGCTCAAAGCAGGCACTTATCTAGGCCATTATGAGGACGAAGGCGTGGCATCGGCCAAGTTGAACAGTGGTATGTTCAATGCTTTTGCTGAACAGGGCGACGTGATGGGCGTGTTCACTGGGCACGATCACAGCAACGACTTGATAGATACGTATAGCACCATCGCCTTGGCGTACGGCAGGGTGAGCGGATTCGACGCTTATGGTAAGCTGCCACGAGGCGGCAGAATCATCCAACTTTACGAGGGAAAGCGTAAGTTCGATACGTGGATTCGCGCTGCCGGCAAGCAAGAAGACATCTTCTACTATCCTTCGGGCATCACTTCGCGCGACGAAGAAATACTCCCCTTCTTGGCAGGAGTGGATAGAAAACCGCGCCGACAGGGTGTGGCCTACACTTACTATGAGGGCGTGTGCAAGAAGATTTCGCAAATATCGCATTGCATGCCTATAAAGTCGGGCAAGCTACCCAACTTCTCTCTTGCGCCGGCGAGGATTCCCGATCATTTCGCTTTTGAATTCCGCGCCTTCATCAAGATAGACAAACGCGGTGTATATAAGTTCTATACCTATAGTGACGATGGCTCACAACTGTTCATAGATGGTAAGTTGCTGATCGACAACGATGGTGGTCACAGCGCTCGACGAGTAGAAGAGAAGGTGGCACTCGAAGCTGGTTACCACGAAATACGCATCCCCTATTTTGAAGATTACATGGGGCAGACGCTCGAAGTGGGCTATGCTAGTCGCGACATAGAGGAGACTCTCATCCCCGACAGCGTCTTGTTTGTGGAGTAAAAGAGAGTACTTATCTACTCAAAGACTTACAAACTTCATCCTCTTTTATCTTCCCTCCCCTTTTGGGGAACCCTCGGTCATCGACCGAGTAGTCGCTGTCGGCGTAGCCGGTGCGACGGAAAGCGAGG